>QJXZ01000254.1 GCA_003248125.1 Gammaproteobacteria bacterium
CCGGCGACGATTGCGCGATCACGCGCATACCACCCGATGCCGAGCTGGTAACCACCGTCGATGCCTTGCTCGAAGGCGTGCACTTCCCGGCCGGCTGTGACGGTCGATTGATCGGCTATCGTGCGCTCGCAGTCGCGGTCTCGGATTTGGCGGCCATGGGCGCAACGCCAACGCATGCCGTCATTGCAGCCGCTTTGCAGACTCGACAGGAGTCTTGGCTGCTGGAGTTTGCGAAGGGACTTGGCGATGCGGCACGGGCATTCGGCGTCGCCATCGTCGGCGGCAATCTCGCGCAGGGACCACTCAATGTTTCGATTACCGCGCTCGGATTCGTTACCCGCGGCACGGCATTGCGACGTCGTGGTGCGCGGCCGGGCGAACGCGTCTTCGTCAGCGGTCGCATCGGCGCCGCCGCGGCAGCGCTGCAGGGCGGGATTGAACCTGCCATTCGTTTCGAATCGGTTGCTGCGATGGCGCCGGACGCGCCGCTGCGGCGCTACTTCATGCCCGTACCAAGGCTCACGCTAGGCGGCGCACTACGCGGCATCGCGAGCGCGGCGATCGATGTCTCCGATGGCCTGCTGGCCGATCTTGGCCATCTTTGCCGCGCCAGCGAAGTCGGCGCGCGCATCGCGCTCGAGCAAATACCCTTGGCCGAAGGGGTCGATGCGCGATCGGCGATCTGCGCGGGTGACGACTATGAACTGCTGTTCACGGTGCCGAAAGCCGCGTTGCCGCAGCTAACTGCGCTAACGGTCGACGTTCCCGTGACCGCCATTGGTGAGATCGTCGCGGGCTCGGCCGTGCAA
Organism: Gammaproteobacteria bacterium; assembly: GCA_003248125.1. Lineage (GTDB taxonomy): Bacteria > Pseudomonadota > Gammaproteobacteria > Pseudomonadales > Azotimanducaceae > SZUA-521. The sequence continues at coordinate 810 of QJXZ01000254.1, forward strand.
GTGTTCGACGAAGGCCGTCCAATCGAATTGACGCGCACAGGCTTCAGGCATTTCGCGTGACGCGGCTTTCGCCCGCCGATTTGGCCCACCCAACCGTTTGCATCGCGACCGGTTTCGGCGTTGGTTTCGCGCCGTGGGCACCGGGTACGATCGGCAGTCTGGCCGCACTGCCAATCTGGTGGTACGGGTTGTCGCATCTCGACTTGCTGCCGTTGCTCGGCGCGCTCGCCGTGTCGACCGCAATCGGCGTCTACTGTGCGCATTCGAGCTGCCGCATCGCGGCGGTCGATGACGATCAAGCGATCGTGATCGACGAATGGCTCGGCATGTGGGTCGCGTTGCTCGCGGCGCCGCGCTCGATCGTGTCGATGCTGGCCGCTTTCGCGTTGTTCAGGCTATTCGACATCGTCAAACCTTGGCCTGTGTCATGGGCCGATCGAGCGGTTCCTGGTGGGCTCGGCGTCGTGCTCGACGATTTGCTCGCGGGGCTTCTCGCGTTCGTTGTGCTGCAACTCTCAATCTTCGCCTTGGTCGGCATCCTGCCGGGACTCGAGCCCCTATCATGAAGGCATGAACCTCGTGGGCACGAAGCGCAGCATTCCGGTTGCCGTAGTAGCGCTGGCGCTGCTGGCGTCGACCGTGGCGTCGAGTGCTAGCGCCAACGCCCCGGTGGAAGCGGTCGGGCTCTTCAAGGAGCGCGCGATGATCCGCGTGATGGGTGTCGAGCGATACCTCGTGGTGGGTCAAACGTCGCCTGAAGGTGCGCGCCTCGATGCGGCGTCCGCCGATGCCGCCGTGGTCACGTATGGCGGTGCAACCTATCGGCTGACGCTGTCCGATCGCGTTGGCGGTACCTTCGCCGAGTTACGCGATACCAGCGTCTCGATCATGCCGGACTCGCTCGGTCAATACCGCATCGGCGGCGCGATCAACGGTCGCGCCGTCGATTTTCTGATCGACACAGGCGCATCGGTCGTTGCAATCAGCTCGGTGCTCGCCGATCGGCTCGGCATCGCTTACCGAGATTCTCCGGACCGCGCCAAGGTGGTGACGGCGCAAGGGGAGATGCAGAGCTACGTGGTCAATTTGGATTCCGTGAACGTCGCTGGACTCGAGACGCACCAAGTCCGCGCCGCAGTCATACCGGGCAGTTATCCGGTCGAGGTGTTGCTCGGCATGTCTTATCTGCGCAAGGTGTCGATGGAAGAGAGCGCCGGCGTACTGCGGCTCAAGCAGAAAATCTGACTACCGGTTGCGGTTTACCACCTGTTGCGCGATTTCGTGCAGTGCCCCGGAGGTGATACCGGCTGCGCGTAGCGCATCGAGCGCATCGGCTTCGAGCCGTGCGACATAGGCGCGGCTCTCATCGACGCCGAGCAGTGCCGGGAAAGTGCACTTTCCGAGGCGCGCATCGACGCCCGCGTGCTTGCCCTGTACGTCGGTCGCAACCGTCACGTCGAGCAGATCGTCGACCACCTGGAAGGCACGTCCGATTCGTTGTCCGAATCTGACGAGGTGCTCACGGGTCTCGTTGCCGGCAGCAGCGGCGAGCGCGCCCAAGTCGACGGCGGCGCACAACAGCGCACCTGTCTTTGCGTCGTGCATCCGTTCGAGCTGCGCGAGGCCAACGGCCTTGCCGGTCGCGGTGATGTCGATGGATTGTCCGCCCACCATACCGGCAGCGCCAACGGCGGCACTGAGGCGCGAGATCATGTCGATGCGGATGTCGGGCGGCAGAGGTGCTGTCGATAGCAACTCGAAGGCGAGCGCCTGCAAGGCGTCGCCAGCGAGAATTGCCGTGGCCTCGTCGAATGCACGGTGCACGGTCGGCCGACCACGTCGCAAGTCGTCGTCGTCCATCGCCGGCAGGTCGTCATGAACGAGGCTGTATGCGTGCACGAGCTCAACCGCACAGGCTGGCGCCATTGCGGCGGCGGCTGGCGCGCCAAGCGCGAGTGCCGTCGACAGTGTGAGCAGTGGTCGAATGCGTTTGCCTGCGCCGAGCACCGCGTAGCGCATGGCTTCCGCGAGTCGAGGTTCGATTGCCGGTCCGGGTGTCAGGTGGCGGGCAAGGGCGCCTTCGATGGCAGTTCTGAGTTGATCGAGGCTGATCGCCTCAGTCGTCATCGTCGTCGAGTGCATCGGCCGCCATCGGTTCGACCACCGGCCCGGACGCCGACTCGGTCAATGCCTGTACTTTCAACTCGGCGCGCTTCAGCGCCGCTTGGCACGTGCGGGTGAGGGCGATGCCGCGCTCGAAAGCCTTGAGCGAATCTTCGAGCGAAAGGTCGCCGCCCTCCATGCGCTCGACCAAGGTTTCTAGCTCTTCGAGCGCGGCTTCGAAGTCGATGTCGTCCTGGTCACTCATGGCGCGACGTTAACCGTCGCCGGGAAGAGCGGTCAATTGCAACGATCGAGGTGCGACATGGCCAGGCTAGGGTTGGCGCGCCTTCGGCGGTTTATCCCCTGCGCGTGGGGCGCGGCGCGGCAGTGCTCGGTCGGCGCGCTCGGCGCGGGCCTTGTAGCGGTTGTCGCTGTCGTGTCGGATCTGTCGACTCTCTGTACGATCAATCACTTCGGGGCTACTTCTCGGATACTTCGGGGAAAAGAAGTCTAATACATTGAAATGTATGGATGATAGAGGCGAGTCTTTCCAATCGAACAGCACTCGCCTAGGCTATTCGCCGCCATCCCATGAGGAGTCCGTCATGTCCCTACGCCGCGGCGTTCGCGCGCTTGCTCTGTCCAGTGTGTTGGCCACCGGTGCTTGGTCGGTCGCGGCCGATGAAGGTGCGATGGCGTATCGCCAGAAGGTCATGGATGCCGTCGGCGGACACATGCAGGCCATGGTGGCGATCGCCAAGCAGGAAGTGGCGCACGGTGACCACCTGAAGGTACTTGCCGCCAACATGGCAGGGCTTGCGACCATCGTGCCCGACGTTTTCCCGGCGGGTTCGGGCGGCGGCGATTCGCATGCCTTGCCCGCCATCTGGGAGCAACCCGACGCATTCCAAGAACGCCTCGATGCCTTCGTCGCAGCAGCGACCAAACTCGATGGTGTGGTTGCGAGCGGTGACATGAGCCAGTTCGGCGCCGCGCTCGGTGGCCTCGGCCAAGCGTGCAAGGGCTGTCACGACGACTTCAAAGCCGAGTGAGCTAGAAGATCCGCAGCGCGAAATAGACGATCGCGGCGGCACCTACCGCGGTCATCGCGCCGCTCGGCAGCCGTCGCGACGCATCGGTTGGCAACCCCGTCTTGTGGCCCGTGAACATGCCGAGCGCGAGCGGGTCGCGGCGCGCAAGGCCATACCAGGCGATGGCGAGCAGGTGACCGACGATCAGCGCGATGACGAGCCAGAACGCACGGTGGTGTACGGCGGTGGCGAGATCGACGCCGGCGTCCGAGAGGCGCCGCGCGAACGGCCCCTCGGTCATGATGTCGTCGCTGGCGAAGAGGCCGGTGCCGGCTTGAATGCTCAATCCAAGCCAGAGCGTGATCGCCATCAGGGCGCCAGCAGGTGAGTGAGCGCTTACCTTAGAGCGCCAATGCAAGGCCTGCCAATAGCTGCCGATGCGGGCATGGGTGCCACCCCACAGGGCCCATCCGAGGCGAAACACCAATAGGCCGAGTACGCCTTGGCCGGTCCACATGTGCAGATCTTTGAGCGCGAGGTCGTCGCTGAGGCCGGTGTAGAGACTCGTGGTCAACGCGGCGGCGAGCAGCCAGTGCCAGGCGCGCAGCCAGGGATCCCAGACCATGGGCGCGTCAGCCGGAGCTGCGTTTCTTCGCCGCGCGCCGCGCGGTCGTCGCCAGGAAGAAGGCCCCGGAATCGGGATCGCAACGCACTTCGCCGGCGGCCTCCAGTTGCGAAAGCTCGAAGCGTACCTCCCAGCTGCCCATGGGCGAGTCCTCGGCACGCAGCGCATCGTTGATGGCACCGGGCCAAATGCCGGTGCCAGGCTCCGCCTTGGCGGCGAGGTCTTTGAAGATGCGCAATACGCGTTGGGTTCGGCGCCGGTTGGGTGACACCTTTAAGTCTCGGCAGAACGACAAAACGCGGCTTTGTACCAGAAAGGCCGGCACCGGCCAAGATCGCGATCGCGTCTCATTCGCGCCACGCCTTGCCCGTTTGATACTGAGCGAGCCGTTCGGCGTACTCGGGATCCGCCGCGCGCTCGTGGTCGGTGAGCGCGGCGACCGCTTGTTCTTGGGTATCGACCGCATCGTCGAACCGGCCGGCTTCCGCGTACGCCGCGGCCAGGGTGTCGAGGGTGTTGGCGGAGCGGTTGCTCGCGACCGCAATTTCCGCTTCGGCGATCGCGCGCTCGCCGTCGCGCAGCGCATCGAAGCGGCTGGTGGCGAGGATCCAGGCGATGGCGTTGCGCGCCGATGCATCACCCTGCTCGGCCGCCGCCTTGAACCAGCGCAAGGCCGCGCCGACGTTCAGCTCGTCGCTACGGGCATAGAGAAACTCGGCCAGGCGTAGCTGGCACAGGAGATCGCCGCGCTCGGCGCCGGCGGTATAGAGCCGCTCCGCCTCGGCATCATTGCGTGCCACCCCTGTGCCCGTCTGGTAGAGATAGGCGAGACCCGCGAATGCGGGCGTGTGGTCCGCGGCCACCGCTCGACCGAGCAAGGCGAATCCTTGCGAATCGCTCTGCAGCACGCCTTCGCCGGCCAGATACAAATGTGCGAGCGCGGTCATGCCGCTGGCCAACCCGGCCTCGGTCGCGCGCCGGAAGTAATCCGCCGCCAATTTGGGGTCTGCCTGGCCGAGTTCGCCTTCGAGCTGCATGTAGCCGAGCGCCGTCAGTGCATCCTGCGCACCCTCGGCCAATGCCTGCTCATACAGCGCCACAGCGGTGGGCAGATCTGGTGGATCGGCATACGGTGCCCGGTAGCTGCGAGCGAGGTTGAGCTTGGCGCCGAGCTGACCGCCTTCGGCGGCCTCCTTCAGCCAGAAGCGGGCAGAAGCGAGATCGGCAGCCGTGCCGGTGCCTGTCAGCAGCGCATAACCGACGTAAGCTTTGGCGTCGGGGTTGCCGATCCGTGCGGCACGCAGGTTCAGGCGGTAGGCGGCCTCGAGATCGCGCGGCACGCCGTCACCGTCGATGTGCAGACCCGCGAGCGCATTCAGGGCCGAGTCGTTGCCCGGATCGAATTCGAGCGCACGCGCGAAATCTTGCGCCGCCGATCGGTACAGTCCCTCGAGATAAAACGTATAGCCGCGCAAATAGAATGCCTTGGAGCGCTGAATGGCCGACAGGCGCGGATCGATGAGAATCGGTTCCAGATAGGTGCGCGTCAGCGCGTAGCGCTCGGCGTCGAGGTGCTCGAGCGCGCGGCTAATCAACTGATCGGGTGTGGTCGCGGCCGCATGCTTTGCCAACAGCACGGCGGCGACGAGCAGGAGGGTCCTCATTGTCGAATTCTAACGAACTGCCGTGCCTATGAACCGTGACGCCGCACCGGCTACTACGCGTCGGCTACCGCGCGCGGTTTGGATGCTCGGATGGGTGAGCCTCTTGATGGACACCTCGAGCGAGATGATCCATAGCGTGCTGCCGCTGTTCTTCGTCACCGTGCTGGGCGCAAGCCCATTGGTGCTCGGCGTGCTCGAAGGCATTGCCGAGGCGACCGCGCAGCTGCTCAAGGTGTTTGCCGGTGCGATGTCCGACCTGATGCGTCGCCGCAAGCCGATGACGGTGCTCGGGTACGGTCTCGCCGCGTTGACCAAGCCACTGTTCGCGGTTGCGCAGGGTGCCGCGCTGATATTCACGGCGCGCATCGTCGATCGAATCGGCAAGGGCATTCGTGGCGCTCCCCGCGATGCACTGATTGCCGATGTGACGCCGCCGCCGCTCCGCGGGGCGGCGTTCGGGCTGCGGCAAGCGCTCGACACCTTGGGCGCGATCCTCGGTCCGCTGTTGGCGATGGCCGTGCTGCTCGCCTACGCGACCGACTATCGACTGGTATTCGCGATCGCGATCGTGCCGGCGCTCGCCGCGGTCGCGGTGCTCGTGTTCGGCGTCCGCGAGCCCGAGTCGCATGTGCCGACCGCCGCGCCGAGCCGACGTGTCGCCGAGCTGGGTCGTCTGCCGCGCGCCTTTTGGCTGGTTGCGGCCCTCGGCGCTGGATTGTCGCTTGCCCGCTTCAGCGAGGCATTCCTCATCCTTCGGGCCAACCACCTGGGTCTTGCGCCCGAACTCGCGCCGCTCGTGCTGCTCGTAATGAACGTGGTCTACGCGGCGACCGTTTATCCACTCGGCCATCTCTCCGATCGCTTTCGCGCGCAAGGCCACGGTGTGATGTTGGTGGGGGCACTCGTCCTGCTCGTCGGCGCGGACCTCGCGCTCGCGCGTGCCGCCACCGAGACGATGCTGTGGATCGGCATCGTGCTGTGGGGGCTGCACATGGGTGCGAGCCAAGGACTCCTGTCACGCATGGTGTCGGATGTCGCGCCCGCGGCGCAGCGTGGCACCGCATTCGGATTCTTCAACGCGGCATCGGGGATCGCGATCTTGATGGCCAACGTCGTTGCCGGCTGGTTGTGGGAATCCCTCGGCCCGCGGATCGTCTTCACCGTCGGCGCCATCGTCGCTGCGGTGACGCTCGCGACGGCGATCGCCCATGTTGCGTATGTGGGACGATTTTCCGAAGATCACCGCCCCCAGTGACGAGGAATCCGTGGTGTCGATCGAGCGGCTGACACTCCTGCGTCCCGACGATTGGCATCTGCATCTTCGCGATGGTGCGGCACTTGCCGCGGTGTTGCCCGACACCGCGCGTCGTTTCGCGCGTGCCATCGTGATGCCCAATCTCGTGCCGCCCATCACCACGGTGGCGCTGGCCGCCGGCTACCGAGACCGCATCCTTGCCGCGTTGCCGAACAACCCACACTTCACACCGCTCATGACGCTCTACCTCACCGAACGCACGAGTCCGGCCGACATCGCCGCGGCGCGCACGAGTGGGTTCGTGCACGCCGTGAAGTACTACCCGGCCGGTGCGACCACGCACTCCGATGCGGGCGCCCGGAGCCTCGACCGCTGTGAGGCAGTACTGGCCGCGATGGAGGCGCACGATCTGCCATTGTTGGTGCATGGTGAGGTGACGGATCCCACGGTCGACGTGTTCGACCGGGAGCGGACCTTCATCGAGCGCGAGCTCGCTGCGACTGTCGCCAAATTTCCACGCCTGCGCGTCGTCTTCGAGCACATCACTACGCGCGATGCGGTCGAGTTCGTCGAACGCGCACCTGCGACCGTCGCTGCGACCATTACCGCCCACCACTTGTTGCTCAATCGCAACGCATTGTTCACCGGCGGCATTCGTCCACATCACTATTGTCTGCCGGTGCTGAAACGCGAAGTACATCGTCAAGCGTTGCTGCGCGCCGCCACCAGCGGTAGTCCAAAATTCTTTCTCGGCACCGATAGCGCGCCGCACGCAAGGCACACCAAGGAAGTTGCGTGTGGTTGCGCCGGTATCTACACCGCGCATGCCGCGATCGAGCTGTACGCGGAGGCCTTCGACGAGGTCGACAAGCTCGATCGCCTGGAAGGCTTCGCGAGCTGTTTCGGTGCCGACTTCTATCGGCTGCCCCGCAACACCGCCGTGCTGACCCTCGTGCGCACGACACAGCGCGTGCCGGCGGAGCTGCCATTCGGCGACGATTGCCTGGTGCCGTTGCGTGCCGATGGCGAGATCGCCTGGTCAATTGCCGACTAAACGTGGCGACCAAGGCGACGAAAGACTCCATTCGCCGCGCGGCAGCGATCTTGCGCGACGGCGGCCTTGTCGCGTTTCCAACGGAGACCGTTTACGGCCTCGGCGCCGATGCCACGAACGCGCACGCCGTGCGTCGCATCTTCACGGTCAAGGGACGACCGCCGCACCATCCGCTCATCGTGCATATCGGTGATGTGAGCATGCTCGAAGGCTGGGCTCGACAGGTGCCGGATGCGGCACGTCGCTTGGCGCGCGAGTTTTGGCCGGGACCGCTGACCTTGATTCTCGAGCGTGCCGCCCACGTCGATACGGAAGTCACCGGTGGTCAAGACACGATTGGTCTACGCGTTCCGGCACACCCCACCGCACTCGCGCTGCTGCACGCCTTCGGCGCCGGTATTGCGGCACCGTCGGCGAATCGCTTCGGGCACGTCAGTCCGACGACCGCGGCGCATGTCGATGCCGAGCTCGGCGACGAAGTCGATCTGGTGCTCGACGGCGGTGCGTGCAATGTCGGTATCGAATCGACGATCGTCGATCTGACGTCGGCTCGAGCGCGAGTGCTGCGGCCGGGGAGCATCGGCCGGGCGGCTGTGGAACGCGTGCTCGGCGCGTTGGCGACCGATACCTCGGACGCACCACGCGTGTCCGGCACACTGCTCAGCCACTACGCGCCACGCACGCGGCTGGTCGTCGCGGATGCCGAGCGGTTCGCGGCCACACTGGCGCGCGAGCGGCATCGGCGAGTCGGTGTGATCGCGTTGCGCGCGGCCACCGGCGCCCTTGCGGTTTGGCGGTCGCTGACGCCGAATCCCGACGACTACGGTAGGGCGCTGTACGCAGCGCTGCGTGAAGTCGACGCGCTTGGGCTCGACGTCATCGTCGTCGAGCTGCCGCCGGATGAGCCCGCTTGGGAAGCAGTGCGTGATCGCTTGGCGCGCGCCGCGAGCGCGGCGTAGCATGAGGCCATGCGCGCTAAGATCGCCACGATGCTCGTCGTTGCGTCGCTCGCAGCCGCAGTATCTTCAGCGTTCTCGGCGAGCCCAATGAAAGAGATGCTAGATGCCATTCGCGACGATGCCCGCGAGACCGAGGACTACACCGGGCAGGATCACATCAGCGTGGCGGTGTTGGATGCGATGGGCCGGGTACCGCGCGATGCGTTCGTACCGGACAGTGTTGCGCATCTCGCGTACGTCAACACGCCACTCGGTATCGGCTACGGTCAAACGATCTCGCAGCCGTTCATCGTCGCGCTCATGACCGATCTGATGCAGCCGAAAGAGACCGATCGGGTGCTCGAGATTGGCACCGGCTCCGGCTATCAGGCAGCCGTGCTGGCCGAATTGGTCGCGAGTGTCTATACCATCGAAATCGTTACCGAACTCGCGGAACGCGCACAACGGACGTTGCAATCGCAAGGCTACGACAACGTGCACGTGCGCGCGGGTGACGGTTGGTTCGGCTGGCCGGAGGCCGCACCGTTCGATTCGATCATCGTCACTGCGGTCGCCGATGAAGTGCCACCGAAGCTGCTTGCGCAGCTGAAGCCGGACGGACGGCTGGTGATGCCAATCGGCGATCCGCGCGGCGGACAGACGCTGGTCGTGATCGAAAGAGATGCGCACGGCGACAGCAAACGTCGCGACGTGTTACCTGTGATGTTCGTGCCGCTGACCGGAGAACACCGATGATCTCGTGCTATGCGTGCGGCGCGTCGCTTGCCGAGGTGCCGCTGCCCTTGAGCCGCCACGAGTACTGCCCCGGATGCGGTACGGAGCTGCATTGCTGCCGCATGTGCCGGCACTACGATAGCGGTCGCGCCAACGACTGCACCGAGGGCCGGGCCGAGCCACCTTCGAACAAGGAAGGTGCGAATTTCTGCGATTGGTTCGCGCCGAAGGACGGCGCTGGCGCATCATCGAAGCACCGCAACGACGACGCACGCGCGAAGCTCGAAGCACTGTTCTCCAACGAACCCCCAGACAAACGCTAGGTGGACCGCATCCGAGAGTTCCTCAAGCTCGAGTCTGCGAGTGGCGCCCTGCTCGTCCTTGCTGCCGCGCTTGCGGTCTTGCTCGCCAACTCGCCCCTCGAATCCGCGTACACGCGCGTGTTTTCGCTCGAGCTCACAGTGGCGCTCGAGGATCTGGCGATCTCGAAGCCACTGTTGCTCTGGATCAACGATGGCCTCATGGCCGTGTTCTTCTTTCTCATCGGCCTCGAAGTGAAGCGCGAGTTGTTGGAAGGCGAACTCCGCAGTCGCGAGCAAGTGCTGTTGCCGGGTGTTGCCGCTCTGGGCGGGTTCGTCGTTCCGGCAGCATTGTTCGCGGCGATCAACCGCGCGGATGCGAACGCGCTGGCAGGTTGGGCGATTCCTTCGGCGACCGACATCGCATTCGCGCTCGGAACCTTGTCGCTGCTCGGTGATCGCGTACCGCTATCGCTCAAAGTGTTCTTGACGTCGCTTGCGATCTTCGACGACATCGCTGCAATCGTCGTGATCGCGATTTTCTACACCATGGATCTATCGCTCGCGTCGCTGGTGTTGGCGACGCTCGGGTACCTGGCATTGCTCGTTCTCAACCGCACTGGTGTGCAGCGAGTAGCGCCCTACCTGCTGATCGGTATCTTCATCTGGGTGTGCGTGTTGAAGAGCGGCGTGCATGCAACGCTGGCCGGCTTCGTGGTGGCGTTCGCGATTCCGATGCGCAGCGCCGACGAAGCCTACGAAGGATCGCCGCTGCGCCACCTCGAACACGTGCTCCATCCCTGGGTCGCGTTCATGATTCTGCCCATCTTTGCGTTTGCGAACGCAGGCGTGTCGTTCGCGGGCTTGTCAGTCGACGATTTGGCCGGCGGTATGAGCGTCGGCATCTTCGTCGGTCTATTCGTCGGCAAGCAACTGGGCGTGATGCTCGGTGTCGCCGCCGTGTGTGCGACTGGCCTGGCGCGCCTGCCGGCAGGCGTGGGCTGGCGAGCAACGTACGGCGTTGCGCTGCTGACCGGCATCGGCTTCACCATGAGCTTGTTCATCGGCACGCTGGCCTTCGAGCATTCGGGCATCGACTATGGCGCGCAGATTCGGGTTGCCGTGCTAACTGCGTCCATGTTGTCTGCGGCCCTGGGGCTGTGGGTGTTGCACAGCGCGCTGCCCCGCGGCGGAACCGGTTGATCTGTGCGCGCCGCTCGGCGATGCTGACCTCATGAAAAGTCTTGCAAACCTCGTGCTGGTCGGTCTGCTGTTGGGCTTTGTCGGGCCGGCTTCGGGTGCGGTCGACAAGGCGAGTGATTGGCTCGGTCATGCGGTCAGGACCCGGGACGGCGAGCCGCTCGGCACGGTGCGCGACATCGCCTTCGATCCGCGCACCGGCGAGGTGCGATATCTAGCGGTGTCGGTTGGCAGCTTTCTGATCGAACGCAACTTGATCGCGGTGTCGCAGCACGCGCTGGTGCCAGCACCATCCGACCCAGCCAGCCTAGTGATCGAGGCGCCGATTGAAGCCGTGCGTAACGCGCGGCGATTCGCGCACGACGGCGAGTGGCCGGAGGTGGCCGATGTCGTCAACGAAACACGCAGCAACGAGGCGCGCGCCGACCAACCGGAGGTCGCTGAGCCGCCCACGGGCACCGCGACCATCGAAAGCCGATCGCGTACTGCACACCTCTCCGCCAGCGAGCGCTACATCAAAGACAACCCGCTACCGGCGCCCGAACCGGTGGCGCTTCGCGCCACCCTCGCTGATCCCGACTCGCCGTTCGGCCGGCTCGACAAGGATCGCGACGGGGTGCTGAACCGGTCGGAGTTCGCGCACGAAATCTCGCCCAAAGATGTCTATTCGAACATCGACATCGATGCCAACGGCGTGATCGACCAGGGTGAGTACGAACGATTCTTGAAGAATCGGTGAGATGACGTCGGACGCGTCCGACGGTCACAGGACACAAGTCAACTAGGAGAAATGTCGTGGCCAAGACGTACAAAGGGGCGTGTTTCTGTGGTGCGGTGGCGATCGAGGTCAGCGGTGATCCGCAAGGCATGGGCTATTGCCACTGCCGGTCGTGTCGATCGTGGTCCGGTGGACCGGTCAATGCGTTCACGCTCTGGGCGCCCGACGCGGTGAAGGTCACGGCCGGTGCCGATAAGCTGCGCACCTACGCCAAGACCGCCATCAGCGAGCGCAAGTACTGCGCAACGTGCGGCGGCCATTTGATGACGAATCATCCGACGCTCGGCGTGGTCGACGTATTCTCGGCGACCATCCCCGATTTGCCGTTCAAGGCGGGCTTGCACATCAACTACGCTGAGACGGTGCTGCCGATGAAGGACGGTTTGCCGAAGTTCAAGGACTTTCCGAAGGATTTCGGCGGCAGCGGCGAGATGGCGGCCGAGTGACGTCGCGGTCGCTGGTTGCGTGGTTTCAGCGGCCGGCGATCGTCGTGATCAGCGTGTACCAGTGGGTGAGGGCGTTGTTGAATGTCGTCACCGCCACGCGCTCGTTCAAGCCGTGCGCGAAGCTGTCGGTCTGTTTCTGGAACAGACCGCTGACGCCGTAGGTGGGAATGCCTGCCGCACGGAATATGCTGCCGTCCGTGTAGTAGCTCGCTTGGTCGGGCACGATGGCCGCATTCGGGTAGGAGGCGTGCACTGCTGCGGTCACGGCGTGCAGGACGTCTTCGCGAAGGGGTGACGCGATCGAGTCGAAGGCGCGGCCGGCAAGCGTGACCGACACGCGTTCGCCAACGACCCGCTGCAAGTCGTCGCGTACCGACTCGGTGGTAGTGCCGGGGAAGATGCGGCAATTCACCGTGGCGGTTGCCGTCTGAGGCAGTGCGTTTTCGGCGTGTCCACCGCGCAGCATGGTGGCCACGCAGGTCGTGCGCGTACGGCCCACGAAGGCGGGCTCCCCGGCCAGAATTTCGGCGGCCTCGACATCGCGCGGGTCGACGGCGAAGCGCCGCATGGCATCGCCGAGCGGCCCCGAGATCACCGCACCGGTGGCTCTGAAGCTACCGATCGTCCAATCGTTCCACAGCACGGGAAAGCGATGAGCGCGAAGTTTGGTGAGTGCATCCGCTAGATCGTAGATCGCATTGTCGGTGCGCGGCGCCGAGCTATGACCGCCCGGATTGCGCGCGGTGAAAGCGAAAGTTGCGTAGGATTTCTCCGCGCCCTGCAGCGCATAGATGTGGCCATCGCCAGTCGCTTCATCCAGTACGCCGCCACCGCCGTCGCCATTCAGCGCAAACTCCGCATCGATCAGTGCGCGATGATTGTCGACCAAGTCGCGGGCGGTGGCCTGATCGGTCTCTTCGTCACCAGTGAACGCGATGACGAGATCGCGGGTCGGCACGAACCCGGCTCGCCTCAGCTTCATGAACGTCGCCACGATGGCGATCAAGTCGGTCTTGATGTCGGCCGTGCCGCGGCCGAAGAAATAGCCGTTCTCCTCGATCAATGTGAACGGATCGCGCTCCCACTCCTCGGGATTTGCGGTCACGACGTCCATGTGTGCGGTGAGCATGATTGGCCGGCCGCCGCTGCCATCGCCGCGATAACGGGCGACGAACGAAGCGGTCTCGCCGAGCGGCAGGATGTGAAGGTCGTCGGCGGCGAAGCCGGCGCCCTCGAGCTTGCCGGCCAAGTACGCAGCCATGGCCGGTACCTGGCCGAACCCGGTCGACGTCCTGAAGGCAATCGCATCGACGAGCATTTGCCGTGCCTCAGCGCGCTCGTCGTCGACGGTGGCAGCGATCACGGTTGTCGAATTCACACACGCGGCGAGCAAAGCGACCGCTACGGACGTTTTCATGCGTGCGCGAAGCGTCGTTGGCCGCGTGCCTTCGCTTTGGCGGCTTCGACCTCGCGATTGCGAGGCGGTGCCGCAGTGACGAGCGCCGCGAGCAGCCGCGCCGCGACTTGGGCGACGTCGTCGACCGCGCGTTCGAATGCCGCTTCGTTGGCTTTCGATGGACGCGTGGAGCCCGACAGTTTGCGTACGAACTGCAGCGCCGCCGCGCGAATTTCTTCGTCGTTGGCGGGTGGTTCGAAGTTGAACAGCGTTTTGATGTTGCGGCACATGGCACTATCTCCTAACCACCGACGGCTTTGCGCGCCCGCGCAATGCCACCGCGATAGATCCCTTCTACCACCTTGCTCGCCTGTTCTACAGTCGCGTTCTTGGGTTCGAAGGTGCCCGTCCAGTCCACGTGGCAGGTGCCTCCGCCCTTCACAGAGACCTTCACGCGCGCGGAATAGTTGGCCACCGGCAGCGGCGAATCGTCGTTGACGATCGAGTATGCGAACACCATCGCCTTCGAGTCGTGTTCGTCGAGTCGTTCTATGACCTTGCCCCCACCCATACCGATGGTGCGCAGCATGCCGATCCCTTCGCCCGTGGTTTCGAACGACGTGATCGGCCCTCCGACTTGGATGCCAGCGAAATCACTCAACGTGTCCCAGACCGCCTTGGCGTCGCCGTTGATGTCTTCGGATACGGTAACCGTCGTCATGGTGTGTCCTTCTCTTTGCAAGTCGAACGAAGTGTGATCCGGGAGCAAACGCCCGTGCAACCACTCAGCGATAGATCGCCGCCTTGCCGTATTGCACCTCCAATGCGGTTCGATCGGCTTTGGGCAGCTTTTTTACGACCAGTCCGTATGAACGATCGATCATCCGCTCGATCTCGCCGCATGGAATCGAGCCGTCGAGGACGACGGTATTCCAGTGCGTCTTATTCATGTGATAGCCCGGTCGCACCGCATCGAACATGTCGCGCAGAAACGACGCCTCGTCGGGATCGCACTTGAGATTCATGCGGGCGATGTCGTTGTCGGTAGTGAGCGTTGCAAACATCTTGCTCGAGACCTTGTAGACGTAGACGTCGGGACCGAATGGGAAGTCCTCGACCGCGGCCGGTCGTTGGCTCAGGTACTTGCGCGCGGCGTCGAAATTCATTCGATCTCCGCACCGCGATCGGCGAGTAACTCGCGCAACACGGAGCGATGACAACGTGCTTCGTCGATGCAGTAGCAGCCGACCGAGAAGTTCGCGTGATGCGAAAGTGCGGCGAGCGTATCGAGCAGCCCGCGATTGTCTGCCGATGTCATTTCGGCACGATAGCTGCGCACGAACGATTTCCAGCCGCGCTCGTCGTTGGCGTGTCTGTTCGCCTTGAGTAGTGCCTCGCTCGGCGCGAGATTCGGCAGCCACACATCGAAGAAATCGAGCTTCGCGTAGTCGTGCTTCCGCACGCCGCGGGGCGGTCGGCGCACCGTGCCGATACGGAGCCCTTCGGCGGGCCCGCGCGGATCACCCAGCCGAATGATGCGAATGGTCACGGCCGACAAGCGCCACTATGGTGCATCGGCTGCGCCGTAGTGCCCTTCCAGGTAGCCGATGATCGCGGCGGACTCGGCCATCTCGGTACCGGTGTTTGGATCGACGAGGTACGGCACGCTGATGCGCCCAGCGCGCTGCAGGAGCACTTGGCGGTTCAGCGTTTCCGGCTTGGCTTTCACGCCTAAGGCATCGCGCGTGGCCGGCGGCAACCAGTCCGATGCGGTGCTCCGACCGGCCGAGCGAAGCACGTACGGCAACTCGAGTTCGCACAACCGCTCGCGCACCAGCCGTGCATACGGGCTCGCTTCGAAGCTGAACAGCTCGAGCGGCACCGCGGGCGACTTGGACGGTCGCGCGCGACGGCCGGCACCCGCGCGCCAGGCGCCGGCGAGCGCCGATCCCAACTGCTGCAGGCCGGCGACCTGCCAGCGAAGGGGAACGGTGCCGCCGCCGTAGGTGCGGTAGAGGTAAGCGATGATGTCGGCGGACTCGTACATCGCCACGTTCGCGTTGGGGTCGACGAAGAACGGCAACTGCTCTTTGCCGCCTTTCTCGAGAAGCTCGGGGCGAAAGCGTTTACCCCCTTTCGGGCATGGCTTGATCAAGGCATCGAGATCGAGCTCCGTGATCGCTTCGCGAACGATGCGGCAATACGGGCATGCCTCGAATTCGTACAGCTCGAAGAGGTGCGCGGGCCGCGTGCTGCGCGGCTGGGTGGCGACGCCGGCGCCGAAGCGCAAGGTGGTGGTCGCGAGCGACGCGAAGAAGGCCAATGGATCGAGGTGAGCGGTCGCGGCATCGGGCATGGTGATTCGTGGGCCTGGCTTTTTGGGGGGCGGATTATCGCCGAACCGTGTTACCGAAAACGAGGCATTGCGGTGGTAGCGTATCGGCCGGGATCGCGCCTGGCGGTGGCCCGAATGACGATACGGTAGGAGACCATGAACGATTGGCCGTGCGTGCTGCGCGTTCTGCGCGAGAGCACCATCACCGATGCTAATTTGGTGCTCACCGCCGTGCAGATTCCGTCGCGCATCGACCGCGAAGACGGCGTGTGGTGTTTGCGCGTACCCCACGAACTGTCGGCGGCGGCGCTGGTCGAGCTCGAAGCCTACGCTCGCGAGAACGTGACGGTTGCAATGCCGCCTGCGCCCGCACGCATCGATAGTGGTTGGGTGGGCGTGATTGCGTACTTGTTGCTGGTGTGGGGTCTGCCCACGCTGCAACGCGAGCAGGCCTTCGGCTGGCCTTGGGAGGCGATCGGGATCCTCGATGCCGCGCAGGTGCTGAACGGGCAGTGGTGGCGCGCGGTCACTGCGCTGACCCTCCATGCCGACCTGGGACACCTCATCGGCAATTCCGTGTTCGGCGCAGTATTCGGCTTGATGTTGGGCCGCCATTTCGGCTCTGGGCTCGGCTGGGCGCTGGTGCTGGTGTGCGGTGCGCTCGGCAACTTCATCGATGCGGGCTTGCGCGGCGACGAGTTTCGGGCGCTTGGCGCCAGCACCGCCACGTTCGCCATGCTCGCTATGGTCGGTACGTTCGTTGCACGTCGCGGCTACCACCGCGGTGTCGGTTGGCGACGACGCGTAGCGCCGGCGTTCGCGGCATTCGCGATGCTGACCTTGACCGGTCTCGGCGGCGAGCGAACCGATCTCGTCGCCCACCTGGCGGGCTTCGCGGTCGGGTGTGGTGCGGGTTGGATGGCGGCCCGGTTCGAACTTCACCGTTTGCCACCCGTTCTGCAGTGGACCGCGGGGGGATTGGCGTTGGCGACGGTGGTGATGTGCTGGCTGCTGGCCGGCGCGCATCGCTGATTGGCCAGCCGCGCGTGCGGATGGCAAACAACACCGTCCTAGCGATCGATGTGTATGACGGACGAACGGTGCGCACTATGTAGAATGCGCCGACATCGAACCGTTCCGGAGTGAGAGCATGGCTACCCCATTCGGCGCCGAATCGACCACCGAGGCGGTGCTGGAAGGCATCGATTTGCGCGGCAAGACGATACTCGTCACTGGCGTATCGGCGGGGCTCGGTGTCGAAACCGCCCGCGCGTTGGTCGCCAAAGGTGCACGCGTGATCGGCACGGCGCGAGATCTCGCCAAGGCGCGCGCCGCCACCGACGGCGTTCGCGCGGCGGCCGCGAGCGGTGGTTCGCTCGAGCTCGTCGAACTCGATTTGGCCTCGCTCGCGAGCGTGCGCGCGTGCGCCGAGGCATTGTTGCGCAAGGCCGAACCGCTCGACGTGATCATTGCGAATGCCGGGGTGATGGCGTGTCCGGAAGGCCGTACGGCCGATGGCTTCGAGACGCAGTTCGGCACCAATCACTTGGGCCACTTCGCCTTCGTCTGCCGTCTGGTGCCACTGGTGCGCAGCGGCGGTCGTATCGTCTGCGTGTCGTCCGCCGGACATCGATTCGCCGACGTCGATCTCGATGATCCCAACTTCGAGCGCACGACGTATCAGCCGTTCGTCGCCTATGGTCGATCGAAGACGGCAAACGTGCTGTTCGCGAAGGCTTTGGACGATCGTTTGCGGTCGCGCGGCATTCGTGCCACGGCCATTCATCCCGGCGGAATCCAGACCGAGCTCGGTCGGCACTTGACACCTGAGCTCAGAGCACAAATCAGCCCGCCGGGTGGCGCGCCGTTCAAGTTCAAGACCGTACCGCAAGGTGCAGCTACGCAGGTGTGGGCGGCCGTGGTCGCGTCTGCCGCAGAGGTCGGCGGGCGGTATTGCGAGGATTGCCACGTTGCCGAGGTGACCGCTGACCCGGCGGTGCGCGGCGGTGTGCGTCCATATGCACTCGATGCCAAGCGGGCCGATGCGCTGTGGGCGAAGAGCGAAGCCATGGTCGGCGATCGGTTCACGTTCGGCTGATCGGCGTCGGCTGGATGGGCCGCGCCGTGCGACGCCGATAGGCTTGGCGGCCGTGACGGTGCGCGTACTCGAACTGGGTGGCTTGGCGGCCGGCTTCTGCGGCCGCTTGTTCGTGCACGCCGGCGCCGAAGTGGTCCACGTCGAGGGCGCGGTGGCCCCGCTCACCGACCCTTGGGTATCGCAGCGCGCCAACGAATTGTTCCTGCACGCAGGCAAGCGACGGGTATCGATGCGCGATCGCGAAGTGTTGCGTGACCTTGCCCACGCGGCCGATGTCGTCGTCTACGAAGGCATGCCCGATGAACTCGAAGCACTCGGCTTCGGTGAGTTGGACGCGGTTCGCGTGGCGATCACGCCGTTCGGCATGACTGGGCCGCGGCGGCACTGGCATGCGAGCGCGTCGGTACTGCTCGCCATGGGGGGCTACACCTACCTCATGGGCGATCCGGACAAGCCACCGCTGACGTTGCCCGGTCACTATGTCGAATACCAGTCCGGTACGTATGCGTACATTGCGGCCAACGCGGCACGCTATCGAGGGCAATCGCCGTCGATCGACGTCAGCATGTTGGAGACGGTGTTGTCGCTGTCGCAGATGACGACAGTGATGTGGACATGCAACCGCACCGTGCGAACGCGTCACGGGTCGAGCTTCGGTGTCATCTATCCAATCAATCTCTTTCCGTGTGCGGACGGCTGGTTTCACGTCAACGTGGTGCCTGCGTTCTGGGAGCCGTTCACGTTGATGCTCGGCCGTCCGGAACTGGTCATCGACCAGCGCTTCGAGTCGCCCCAAGCAAGGGTCGCCAATGCCGCGGCGCTGGATGCCGTGATCGCGGAATGTCTCGGTCATCTCACCAAGGCGGAGGTGCAGCGCCTCGGTGCCGAATTTCGTGTGCCGACAGGTGTGTTGCAGACGCTCGATGAGGTACTCGTCGATCCGCATCTTGCCGCGCGCGGCTTCTGGTGCGATGTCGAAGGCATCGAATCGCCGTCGCTTGCGTACCGGTTCCGTGACGAATCGGCGAAGCACTTCGCGCTGAGGAGCGTCGATGGCTGACGGTCCACTCGAAGGGGTTCGCGTTCTCGATCTCACCCATGTGTGGGCAGGACCACTCGGCACGCGAATCCTGGCCGATCTCGGCGCAGAAGTGGTGAAGATCGAATCGCGGACGATTCGGGGTACCGCACACGCGCCGACGCCTGGTACCGGAATCTATCTCGGCGGCGAATCCGGCACGGACCATTGGAATCGACAAGGCATCTTCGTGAAGCTCAATCGCAACAAACAGAGTGTTTGCCTCGATCTCAAGGCACGCGCCGGCCGTGCGACGTTTCTCGACTTGGTGCGTGAAGCCGACGTCGTGATCGAAAACTTCAGCGCGCGTGTGATGGCGGGCTTCGACCTCGGTTTCGATGCGCTGCGCGCCGCCAACGATCGCATCATCTACGTGACGATGCCGGGTTATGGATCTTCCGGTCCGTACAGTGAATGGGTGGCTTTCGGCCCATCGGTGGAGCCGATGACGGGCTTGAGCGCAATCATGGGCTATGGACCCGATGAGCCACGCAACACTGCGATTGCATTACCCGATGCGATTGCGGGCGTGGCGTCTGCGGCCGCCGTGGTGACGGCCCTCAATCGGCGTAAGGCGTCCGGCCGTGGTGAGATGATCGAGCTTTCGTTGCACGAAGCGGCGGTGAGCTTTCAGGGCGACTTTCTGATCGAGCGGCAACTGGGCGGCAACCCGCGGCCGATTGGCAACTTGCACCCCGCGCATGCGTATTCCGCCGTCGTGCGTGCGGCGGGCGAAGATGCGTGGGTGGCGGTGAGTTGCCGCACCGATGCCGAGCGCGCCCGTTGCGAGACGATCCTCGCCGAGTGTGCCGACACGCTCGACAAGCAAGCGCTTGCGGACCGTCTACAGCGCGCGGGCATCGCGGCAGGCGCGGTGAACGCGGCACCCGACTACCTCGACGATCCACAGATCGTGGCGCGACGATTCTTCGTCGATCTTGGCCGGGAGGATCAACCGAGCGCACCCTATCCGGGGCTGCCGGTCGTGCTCGACGAACGATTCGAGCATTCCGATTGGCGATCGGCGCCGCGTCTCGGCGAGCACAATCGCGCCGTCTTGAAAGATTGGCTCGGCTACGATGACGCCCGCATCGATGCGCTCGAAGGCGACGGAGTATTGGCCGATCGACCCACCGGATGATGTGTGCGGTTGCCGCCGGTGTCGATGCGGCGTAGCGTCGGCTTCCCCCAAGGGACTGACGGAGGAGGACGTCATGCCCAATCCCGTGGTGCATTTCGAGATCATCGGCGTGGATGGTGGTGCGTTGCAGCGCTTCTACGGTGAAGTATTCGGCTGGTCGATCGATGCCACCAACCCCATGAACTACGGCATGGTCGATACCGGCGGCCAAGGCATCAACGGCGGCATCGCGAGCGGCGCGGGTGCGCGTAACACGTTCTACATCGAGGTCGACGATCCAGCGGCGTACCTGAAAAAGGTCAGCGCCAACGGCGGCAAGGTGGTGATGGACGTCACGGAGATTCCAGGTGCGGTGACCATGGCGCAGTTCGCCGACCCCGAAGGCAACCTGATCGGTATCGTCAAAGCCCGATAATCGGGGACAGTTTACCTATTATCTACTCCAAGGTTTGCTTGGGGCGATGGCGCACGCGTGGTGGATCCGCTCTGCCACGGCGCAGCCGCCAGCGACGCTGTCCAATGGCGTGAAGTTTTACCGACGCGCCGACATGCCGAGAATGCCCCGATTGGTGGTGCCGGGTTTACCGCACCACGTCACGCAACGTGGCGCGCGCCGCCAGCGAACGTTTTTCGACTCGGGTGACTACGCCGGCTACCTCGACTTGCTACTGCACGCAAAGCAGTCAGCCTCGGTCGATATCTGGGCGTACTGCTTGATGCCCAACCACGTGCATTTTGTCGCGGTGCCCTCACGTGAGGATGGCCTTCGCAAGCTGTTCGCCGAGTTGCATCGGCGCTATACGGCTCGCATCAACGAGCGCCATGGATGGCGCGGTCATCTGTGGCAAGAGCGCTTCTTTTCCTGCGTCATGGACGAGCGGCATTTGTTGGCAGCCGTTCGCTACGTCGAGCGGAATCCGGTGCGTGCCCACCTATGTGCTCGAGCTGACGAATGGGCGTGGTCGAGCGCAACCGCTCACCTTAACGGAATCGATGACCCCATCATCGACGACATCCCCATGCGTGAGCTCATCGATGATTGGGCGACTTATCTCCGCGGCCAAGAATCCGACAAGATGATCGGTGCGCTGCGAGCCCATTCGCGCACGGGTCGGCCACTTGGAGATGAAGCATTTGTTCGCAAGTTGGAGGTTGCGACGGGAAGGCGTCTGCGCAAACGCGCGGCGGGACGACCTCGGCGGACAGGCATCAAACCTGCGAGTAACAAATAGGTAAACTGTCCCCGGTTCAGAGGCCGGGCCCCGGCACCATGGGCGAGCCGTCGAAGAATCGGCCGAAGCGGAAGCGTTCGAGGTCGTGGCCAACAGGGCGGCCCAACACGAGGTCGGCCATTACACGGCCCGCGCCGGGACCGATACCGAACCCATGCCCCGAGAATCCGGTCGCGAGGTAGAGTCCCGGGTATTGCGGTACGGCGTCCATCACCGGCACCACGTCGGGCGTAACGTCGATCATGCCGGCCCAGCATTCCTCGAACGGTAGTTGGGCGAGCGCAGGGAACCGTTGCTCGAGTCCGGCGCGCATGTTGCGGAGCGCCTTTGGCGACGGCTCCGGATTCAACACCCGGGTTCGCTCGAACGGTGTTGCCTCGTCGGCGCGCCAGCGCCGCGTCGGCGTTAGGCGGTGTAGGAGATCGCCGCCGAAGCGCAGATCGAGAAAGCGGTGACTGGCGCGCAGTGCGGGCAGGAAGTCGCGAAAGTAGCGGAAACTGTCGGCCGCCACGAAATGCTCGTTGATGCCGCTCGCCGCCACGGTATAGCCGCCATCCAGCCGCCGTCGAATGGCGACCTCCGGTGCCGCTGCATTGCCGGCGTAGATGTCGGGTGCTACTGCGGTACGTGCAACCGTGGCGCGGACGGTGAGTTGCGGCAGATCGATACCGAGATTGGCGAGAAACAGGCTGGACCACGCGCCGCCGGCACAAACGACCGCGGATGCGTGCACGCGGCCATGCTCGGTGACCACCCCTGCAACCTTGCCGGCTTCGACGTCCAGCGCCCTCACCGCGCACGATTCGCGAATCACCGCGCCGCGCCGGCGCAGTGCGTCGGCGAGCGCCGGCACCGCCTTGAACGGTTCGGCACGGCCGTCGCTCGGCGTGTAGAGCGCGCCTTTCCACTGTCCGGGCCGATCACGGATCAGCGCGTCGACTTCTGCCCGGGACAGCAATTTGGTGTCGAGTTGATGCGGCGCCGCGACTGCCAGCCACTGCTCGAAGTCGGCCAGTTGGCGTTCCGTCGCGGCGAGATATGCAACGCCGCGGCGCGTGAAGCCGATGTCGGTGTCGAGTTCGCGTGCCATCGCTTCCCAGGCGTTGATGCTCTCGATGACGATCGGCAATTCCGCTGCATCGCGGCCCTGTTGCCGAATCCAGCCCCAGTTGCGGCTGGACTGCTCGCCCGCCACGCGTCCTTTCTCACAGACGAGCACCGCGACACCGCGTGCGCGGAGGAACCAGGCGGTCGCAATGCCGATGACACCGCCGCCGATCACGACCACATCGGTGCGCTCAGGCAGCGCATCGGTGAATCGAACCGGCATGCGTTCGCTGTAGACGACCATCGACCGACGATAGCAGAACTTGCTGGCGCTGGAACTCATGGCTACCGTCAGACCGGTACTGCGGAAGGAGCGAGCAATGCCCAGTTACACCGACATAGAAGTCGAGATCGACGATCCAGTCGCGCTCATTCGGCTCAATCGGCCGGAGAAGCTGAATGCCTTCACGTACCACACGCTTGCGGAATTGCGGTCCGCGATCGACTCCGCGGCAACCGACGCGCGCGTGGTCGGCATCGTCATCACGGGCAATGGTCGCGGATTCTGCGCCGGGCTCGATGCGCAGGTGCTCGCGGAAGTGACGCAACGGCCAGCCGCCGTTGCCACGGACCGAGACCGTTTGCCGGGCATCTTCAGTTACTTGCTCGAGATTCCGAAACCGGTGATTGCAGCAGTGAACGGCGTTGCCGCCGGCGGCGGTGTGATCCTCGCGCTGATGAGCGATTTGCGCCTCGCGTCGGACAAGGCGAGCTTCACCACGGTGTTCTTGAAGCGCGGTCTCATCGCCGAGCATGGCTCGACGTGGTTGTTGCCGCGCATGGTCGGTATCGGCCGGGCGCTCGATCTACTGTGGATGAGCGACAAGATCGACGCCAAAGCGGCACACGAGATCGGTCTGGTCGAAAAGGTGGTCGAGCACGACTCGCTGGTTGCCGCAGCGTGCGACTACGTCAAACGGTTGGCGACGACGTCGGCGCCCGCCGCCATCGCCGAGTCGAAGCGGCTCCTGTATCGGCATTTGGGTGTCGGCTACGTCGATGCCCTGCGCGAAGCGGAAATCTCGCAGAATCAGTTCGTCACCGCACCGGATGCAATCGAAGGCGCTCGCGCGCTGCTCGACAAGCGTGCGCCGAGATTCAGACGTCTCGGCGAGTAACCGCGGGCGCCGCCACGCCATCCTTCACGAAGCTGCGTATTTCCCAAAGAAAACGCGCAAATGCGGGCTCGTCGTCCAGCAGCAGATGGTTGTTGCTCGGTAGCGCAACGAAGCGGGCGTTGGGGATACTGGCGGCGAGTAGGCGGCCTTCGTCGAATGGCACCATGGCATCGCCCGTGGCATGCATGACGAGGGTCGGCACCGAGATATTCGCCAGATGCGCCATGATGTCGTCGTCGCCGGACGCTTCGGTCATCCGATAGGCGTTGTCGGCCGATGCCGAGACCCGCTGCAACTCGTTGAACCATGTCATTTGCTCCGCGCTCGCATCGGGCATGAACAGTGTGGTGAAGAGCTGCCGAAACGCGGGCCGATCGCTTCCCCAGCCGTGCCGAATGGACGCTTGCAGACCAGCGCGCATCGCCCGATGGCTTGGTTTGAAGTGCTTCCAACCGCGCGCGGCACCGCCGTAGAGCACGAGGTGTGAAACCCGTTCGGCGTGGTGGAGCGCGTACTCGATTGCGACGCGGCAGCCGCCCGAGACACCGAGGAGTGCAAAGCGTTGCGCGCCCGTGGCCTCGACCACGGCATTCAAATCGGCAACACCGGCCTGCAGTGAAAACGTCTCCACCTCCCAATCCGACAGACCATTACCGCGTTGGTCGTAGCGAATCAGCTCGAATTCGCGCGCCAGCTCGCGCGCCAAGTGGCGCCAAAGGGGACACTTCCAGTCGTACTCCAGGTGACTCATCCAGTTGGCGGTCTTGACGAGTGGTAGCCCTTCGCCGACCTTTGCGAATGCGATCCGTGTGCCGTCTTCCGACACACAGAATTCGATCCGTTGACGTTGTGCATCGGCGTCCGGTGTCGTGCTCGGGGCAGGCTTTGCGTTCACTGTGCGCCAAACGGCGAACAGTTCGTGCCGATCCTCACCGCATCGCTCGATCTGTTTGCGACCCAGCACGTAGTGCTCCTCAGCTTCCTCGCGCCGGCCGCTTGCCACTAGCAAGCGCACCAATGTCGCCCGGTTCGTTTCGTCTTCCGGCGCGAGGCGCACGAGCTCGCGCGCGTAGTCGAGTGACTGTTCCGGGTTCGACTCGTTGCGAGCTACCAGTTCGCCGAGCAAGCGTCGGTGGGCGCGGCGAAACTCCTCGCGCATGGCGACGCGCCAAGCCTGAAATTCATCGAGCTCGGGCAGTTCGACGTTGTCGAGAAACTCGCCGCGAAAAGCAGCCGCAAGAGCCTGCAATCGATCGATCGGTAATTCCGAGAGCGCCTCGGCACAAGCATTGCGCACCGCCAATACGTCTACCCACGCGCCGTTCGGCTCGAATGCCACGGCGTCTCGATCGGCTCGAATGCGTTTGGCATCGTCGTCGTCGAGAATGCGTAACTTGCTGACACTCCAACGCAAAGCGGCGCGCGGGTCTTCGGTGAGGTCCCACAGCAGCGCCGCCAGCCGCTCGCGCCGTTGTGGGCGTTGCGTTGCGACCAGATAGGCCAGCAGCGCGCGGGTCTTCTGTGATTGTGGAAGCGACACCGGCGCGTCGTCGCGCAGCACCGTGAGCGGTCCGAGCAGGCGAATGACGAGCTGGGAGGTTGCCATCGGCGTACTGAAACACGCGATGAGGACAACCGTAGCTGAGGCGGATTCGAGCGTCTAGCCGGCACCTGCCAATGCCATGCGCGAGCCGGCGGTCAACCCGCGGCGGCGAGCATGGTGTGACGAGTTACCGAATCGAGATATGCGTGCAGATGACACGCGAGTTCGTTCGAATCGTCTTCGGCACCGTGCATGAAGCTCGACTTGCGACGCCGCATGAAACCGAGTCCGAGCACATACATACCAGGCGCATCGACGACACCGCCGTCGTGACGCAGCTTGCCGCGTCGATCCAGCACAGGGACGTGCAACCACGAATAGTCCGGCTTGAATCCCGTCGCCCAAACGATGGAGCGAATCTCGCCGCGCTCGAGATCGAGCTCGAGTGTCGGTGAGGCACCCACCCGCGTCGGTTCGAATCGCTCGGGCAGGTCCACCGCTGCGTCGAAGTCGTGCGCGCGGGCCCAGGCGTCGAATCCGTCGAGCATGCGGCCAAGCTTCAGATCCGCCATTGCGCAGTGATTGCGCAGCGCGCCGGAAAAGAGCGCCTTACCACTGCGCACGCCCGCAAGGCGTCCCACCAATCGCACACCGCTCGCAGTCAACGTATTCAGATCGAGCGTCGTACGCGCCGGTGTACCCACCAACTGCGGTGACGGCACGTGCCGGGCACGGACGATGTCGTCGACTTGATCGTAGCGCTCATCCAACAAACCCGTTGCCATCATCCAACGTTGTACGTCGAGGCCGCGGTACAGACGCGGCATACGCACGTGCTCACCGACCGACAGCGTCACGGGACGGCCGGATCGTTGAATCTCCTCGGCCAGTTGCAATCCGGTGGCGGATGCACCGACCACGAGTACGCCGCCATGCTCGAGATCCGTCGGATTGCGGTATTCGCGAGGCGTGATGGTGCGCACCGAGTCGGGCACTGCGGACGCGACGGCGGGCACCGTGGGTGTATTGAAGGCACCGCTCGCCAGCACCACGCTGCGGCAGCGCCAAGTGCCGCGATCGGTGGTCACGCGATAGCCGTATGGATCCGGGCACACCGACGTGACGGTCGTGCCGTTTTGGACGGGTGCGCCGATCCACGCCGCGTACGATTCGATGAAGGCGATTACTTCGGTCATCGTCATGAAACCGTCGGGATCGGTTCCGCGGTAGCGAAAACCGGGCAGACGGCTCATCCAGTTCGGGGTGAGCAGGCGCAACGAGTCCCAGCGCTCGCGCCGCCACGAGTTCGCCACCTCGGCGCGTTCGAGTACGACATGGTCGATGGCGCGCTCGGTGAGGCGGCGGCTCATGGCGAGCCCGGCGTGGCCGGCGCCGATGACGACGGTCGTCACCGTGCCGGCCTTGGCGCCACTCGACGTGCGATCCGTGCTCATCACTTCACCATCACTGCCACGTTGGTGGGGTTGGTGATGATGTCGAACACTGCCGAACGCTTTTGCGATTGGGCGACCAGCGCTTCGATTTCCTCTCGTGTGGCGTCGGCGTCGATCTCGAAGGTGACCTTGACGTCGTCGAAGCCGTTCCGCACATCGGGGTCGATGCCGAGAATGCCAGCGAGATCCATGCTGCCTTCGACGATAGCCTTCACCGAGCGCAGCTGAATGGCGCGGTTTTGCGCGACACTCGCGATACCGGCGGTGAGACAGCCGGCGAGCCCGACCAGAACGAACTCGACGGGGGTCGCACCGTTGTCTTCGGACGCGAACACCTCGGGGTGATCGACGTCGAAGCTGAACTCGGTCTTGTGTTGCTGGGCGGCGCCCAACCCGTCGAAGCCTTTGACGTTGGCGCGGGTGTGCGTACCGCTCATCCACGTACTGGCAGCGCGCCAGGTGAATCGGGCGGCCTCGGGTGCTTGGCTCAATGCCTCGCGCGCATCGAGAAGCGCCTGCACGTTCACGCCGTTGTCGACTTTGCTTGCCATGTTCATCTGAAGTTCCTCGCTTGGTTGAATGTGGCCCGGTCATCACCGAGCGAGGCGGAGATTGGCGGCGAGGCGTTTGAGCGAGCGTGGAAGTGGGCGTGGTTTTTTCCGGTGCTACCGCATCAAGTCGGCGCTGGTTCGACGCGCTGGAACGCCCACACGCGCTCGAACGGCATGTTCGCTTCGCGTTGGGAGACGCGCACCGACTCGGCATCCGGCGCCCGATACAGACAGATCATGCGCTTGCGATCGAGGGCGAAAAACGACCGCACGGCCTGCACCCGGTGGGTGTCGAGGCACCACTGTCCCTTGCGCTCGATCGCCGCGACGTCCTCGAACGTAACCGGTATCGCGAACGAGCGTTCGACTAGCACGTTGGCATTGGTCGCACCGATGGCGCCGATGTCGGGTGCATCGTGCACCGTGCCCGACCAGAGACGACTCACGTCGGCCTTGGCTTGGCGTAGCGCGATGCGCGCCGACTCCGCATCGGGTGCATGCAACCAGCAAACCATTCGATGCCCATCGCGTGCCAGAAAACTCGAGTTCCAGACCACCTTGTGTGCTTGTAGACACCCGCCAGAGCTTGCTGCCGTGGCCAAGACGTCGGTCGGGGTGAGTGGGGGGTTGAAGGTGCGTTCCAGGAAAGCGTCGCTCATTTGCGGCTCCGTTGCGGTGCAGGTGTTGCGAGCGCGGCCGCGCGCGCGCGCGCCCAGACCGCCACGGGTTGATCGTCGAGGACCGCGATGGCATCGAGATGACGTTTACGTTCGCTCGCGCGGCTCGCCTGCGCGAGCACGACATGGGCAAGCAATTGCTCGGTCGGCCGCTCGAGAATCTCGGCGTAACCGAGCGCCTCGCCGGCACGCGCCATGGCATCGCTAGGGCGTCCGCGCGCCAAGTCGAGCAGTGCCGTTCGCGTCAGCACGTAGGCGAGTCGATGTTTGGCGTCGGCGGTGCGTAGCGCGTCGATCGCATCGTCGAGCGCCGCCGGGTCGTCGTCCACCGCATACTCACACATCGCGGCAACCGCCTCGGCAAACGGCGCCTCGCTGCCGTCGCGCAGCTTGGCCCCGAGTTCCACCAGCGCCCGCGCGCGGCGCTTGGCGGCGTCGTAGTTCTCGCGTTCGACGTCGATCATGACCAGGTATTCATTGGCTTGAAACTCATTCAGGCGATCGCCTGCCGACTTGCACAACAATCGCGCCTCGTCGAACAGCGCTTCGGCCTCATCCAGTGCGCCCTCATGGAAGCGCAACATGCCGAGCCCGGCGGGAATCGCTGCGGTGGCGACGTGCTTGCGGCTGGCGAGCGAGCGGGCCTCCAGCAGCATGGCGTCGGCGACCGACAAGTCGCGCTCGAGCATGGCGAGACACTTGGCGGCTTCCGCCATGCCGACGACTTGATCCTCATCGGCGCCGGCACGGGTGGCACGTGCGGCCTGCAAGGTCGCTTCTCGTGCTCGTGCCCAGTCGCCGTGGGCCCAGCGCAGATAGCTCGCCATGTGATAGCCGAGCCGTGCGTGACTCGGTGCACCGTGGTCGAGGGCCTGCTCGGCGAGTTCGACCAGCGTCGATGCCTCGGACTGCCAATCGGGCACCGGTGCCGCCAGCATCAGGATGTCCTTCAATTCGAGCGTGACACGGACGCGGGCGGCATCGTCGAGCCGTGCCGCGAATGCCAGCCCTTGGTGAGCCAGGGATTGCGCATCGTCGTTGGCGAAGAAGCGCAAACAGAGGCGGCCCGCGCAGATCATGGCACGGGCAGCCAGGTCGGGCTCGCCACTCTGCTGCGCATGATGAGCGAGGTCGGCGGCGGTCTGCAGGTCGAGCGCCGTTTCCCGTTCGAGCAATTCGGCGACCCGGCGGTGCATCACGCGCCTGCGAACCGGTGAAATGTCGCCGTAGATGTAGCGCGCGATCAGCGTGTGGGAGAAGCGAAAGCCCTCCTCCGTGAGCTGCATCAGTGCCTGTCGTTCGGCGATGTCGAGGGCGTGTTCGATGCGGGCGACGTCGAGCTCGGTAACCCGCGCAAGGAAGGCTGCATCGATTCGCGGTGACAGCACCGCCGCCCAACGAATGAGGTCGGCGGTGCCGGCGTCGCAGCGCGACACGCGTTCCAAGACCAGCTCATCGAGCGAGCTGCCACGCTCACCAAAGGTGATGGCGCGTGCCAATTCGATCGCAATGAGTGGATTGCCGCCGCAGGCGCCGGTCAGTGCCCGGGCGTCCGCGTTCGGCGCATAGGCCGTGATCAGGCGCTCTACCGACTCGTTCGACAGCGGTCCGAGTGCCACCTCCTTCAGCAACCCGTCGTGACGAAGGCCGCGCAGTGCCTGCTGCACGGCGCTGTTGTCGCGCAGCTCGTCGTCGCGGGCGGTGAGCGCGATGAACACGGGCAGTTGCGGATTCATGCGCAGCGCGTAGTGCATGGCCGCCGCGCTCGATTCGTCGCACCACTGCAGGTCGTCGACCAAGATCAGCACCGGCCGCTGCTCGGCTTGCAGGGCGAGCAGCTTGCTGAGCCGCGCGAACAGCCGGTCACGCGTGTCTTCCGACTCGCTACGGAAGACATCGGTTGCGGTCTTGGCATCGAAGCGCCGCAAGGCATCGATCCAAACGGCGAACGGCCGAATGGTTTCGGATTCGACGGCGCTCGCCCGCAAGACGATGGCGCCGGCCGCGTGCGCGGGCTCCTCCAGCGCCGACAGCAACGTGCTCTTGCCGATCCCGGGGCGACCGAACAGGAGCGTGACTTGCGGTTGGCCGCGGGCGAGCACGCGGGCGAAATCGGCGCACAAGTCCGCGGCCTCCGCGTCGCGGCCAATGAGCCCATCGACGCGCGGTAGCGGCGCCACTGCGGCGGTGGCCTTGGGTGCGGTCACCAGGCTCGACTTGCCATCGCTGGCACGCCGGGCGTCGATCAGCGCGGCCGACGGCGGGGCCCCAATCTCGTTCAACAACCGCATGCCGAGCTGGAAGTGCTGCTCGGCTTCATCGGCGTGCCCGACGGCCGACAGCAGACGAATCAACGTTGCCCGCGCCCATTCGTCGTAGGGGTCGATCGTGACCAAGGCGCGGGCGTGGGGCAGGGCGCGCGCCGGTTCGGGACCCAAGCGATCAACCAGCGTACTTAGCACGGCGGCCTGGGCGCGCGCGGCGAGCTCACGCTCGGCGGCACACCAGGCATGAAAGTCGTGGAAGTTGGGCAGATCCAGTCCTTCGAGGAAGTTGCCGCGGTAACGCTTGGCGGCCGCCTCGAGCGCCTCGATCGTCGAGCTTGCGAGCGCGGTGTCGGCAAGATGGCGCAACTCGGCCACGTCGATCGACGCCCCGTGCGGCTCGAACCGCACGTGGCTGCGGTCGGCGACGATTCGACGGGCGTCGTCGTCGACCAGGCGGCGGAGCTTCGATAGGCTCCAACGCAGCGAGCCCTTCGGGTCGTCCGGCAGCTCCCACAGCAGCTCGCAAAGGTGCTCGCGGCGGAAGTCCCGGCCGTTGAGCGCCAGGTAGGCGAGCAGCGCACGGGTCTTCTTCGATGGTGGCAACGGCAAGGGTTGGCCGTCGCGAACGACCTCGAGATCGCCCAGGAAGTTGAGCTTTAGTGACGCCATCGTGGACGGTCGTCGACCGTGGAGCGCCGATATTGGAGGGTTGGCGCGTCCGCCTCAAGCCGACCGACCGAAAAAACCACGCTTTCTCCCACGTTCACTCCATCGGTGCCCGCCGAGCATGGCCACCGTCGAAATGCCCAGAGCGGCAAATAACCGGAGAACGTCATGGCTCGCTACGCCAACATCCTAGAGACCATCGGCAATACGCCCTTGGTGAAGATCAACAAGCTCGCCCCTGCCGGGGTCAACGTGTACGTCAAGGTCGAATCCTTCAACCCCATGGGGTCGGTGAAGGATCGCATGGCGCGCGCGGTCATCGAGCAGGCCGAGCGCAGCGGTGCGCTCGCACCGGGCCAGACCGTGATCGAGGCGACCAGCGGCAACACCGGGATTGCGCTCGCCATGGTGTGCGCGCAGAAGGGCTATCCGCTGGTGGTGACCATGGCGGAGAATTTCAGCGTCGAGCGCCGCAAGCTGCTGCGCTTTCTCGGCGCGAAGGTGGTACTGACCCCGGCCGCGGAGAAGGGCACGGGCATGCTCGCCAAGGCCGAAGAGCTCGCCAAGGCGCATGGCTACTACCTCTGCCGCCAGTTCGAGAACGAGGCCAATGCCGAGGTGCACTCGCGCACCACCGCGCAGGAAATCCTCGCCGACTTCGACGGCGAGAACCTCAACTACTGGGTATCGGGTTTCGGCACCGGCGGTACGCTGAAGGGCGTTGCGAGGGCATTGAAGGCGGCCGATCGGAACATCAAGATCGTGGCGGCCGAGCCGGACAATGCACAAGTGCTCGGCAGCGGCATACCACAACCGCGCGATGCGCAGGGTGCACCCACCGGTAGCCATCCACATTTTCGCCCGCACTTGATGCAGGGATGGAGCCCGGACTTCATCTCGCGGCTCACCGAGGATGCGGTTGCGGCGGGCCTGGTCGACGAGATCGAGCCCGTGAACGGCAACGAGGCCATGCGGCTCGCACGCGAATTGGCACGTCAGGAAGGCATCTTCGTCGGTACCTCTAGCGGCGCGACATTCGCCGCGGCGCTTGCCGTCGCACGTCGTTCGCCGGCAGGTACCAACATCGTCTGCATGCTCACCGACACCGGCGAGCGCTACTTGTCGACGCCGCTCTTCGAGGACATCGGTGAGGAGATGAACGATGCCGAGCAAGCGTTGTCGCGCTCGACGCCATCGGCGCGATTCGATGTGTGCGGCGTCGCCAGCGCGAGCGCACCCGCATTCGAAAGCGATGCCGATGCCAGACGGTTCGTGCAGGCGACCGTCGAGGGTGCGCCGGTGGTGATGTTTGCGCTCGAGTGGTGCGAGTTCTGTTGGTCCGTCCGCAAGCTGTTCGCGCGGCTCGGCATCGAGTACGTGAGCATCGATCTCGACTCGGTTGCCTATCAGGATGACGACCGCGGCGGCAAGATCCGCGGTGTGCTCGCCGAGCGCATAGGTTCGACGACGATCCCGCAGATCTTCGTCGGTGGCGAGCACGTGGGCGGTTGCACCGACCTCTTCGATGCGTGGCGCAAGGGAGACATCCAAGCGCGCCTCGAATCACTCGACGTCCACTTCAATCGCGACGACCGTGTCGATCCGTACACCTTGTTGCCCAAGTGGCTGCACCCACGCAAGTCGGCTTGAAGGAGGAACGTCATGCGTGCCGAAAACATACCCGTCATCGACGTCGGTGAACTCCACTCGGCGCACACGCGCGCAGCAGTCGATGCCGCGTGCCGCGATTGGGGCTTTTTCCAGGTGGTTGGCCACGGCATCGATCAGGTGATCCTCGATGACCTGCATCGCGCGATGCGCGAATTCTTCCATCAACCGATGGCGGCCAAGCGCGCGATCACGCGAACGGCGGAAAATCCCTGGGGTTTCTACGATCGCGAGCTGACCAAGAACACGCCCGACTGGAAGCAGATCTACGACTACGGCCCCGGCGACGGCGCGCACCTGGTGCCGCAGTGGCCGGCCGCATTGCCTGCTTTCCAGCCGGTATTGATGGCCTACTACGAGGCTTGCCAATCGCTCGCCTTCGAGCTGTTGCGTGCGATTGCCGCGAATCTCGGTATGCCCGCCAGTCACCTGGACGAGGATTTCGGCCCTGGCAACACCAGTTTCGTGCGCCTCAACTACTACCCGGTGTGTCCCGCGCCCGCGCACCCGGATGGCGTGCAGACGCCGTCGAGCGGATACCTCGGCGTCAATCACCACACCGATTCGGGCACGTTGACACTGCTACTGCAGGACGACCAGCCGGGACTCGAGGTGTATCGCGATGGGGTCTGGTACCTGGTCGAGCCGCGTGCAGATGCGCTCGTCATCAACATCGGTGACATCGTGCAGGTGTGGTCGAACGATCGCTATCGGGCGGCGCTGCACCGCGTGCTGTCGAATTCGCACAGCGAGCGTTTCAGCGCGCCGTTCTTCTTCAATCCGCGCTACGGCACGAACTACGCGCCCCTGCCGAGCACTGTGGATGCGGAGCATCCTGCACGCTACCGGCCCATCAATTGGGGTGAATTCCGGCGCTTGCGGGTAGCGGGCGACTACGCCGACGTCGGCGAAGAAATTCAGATCAGTCATTACCGCACTTGAGGCAACGATCATGGCATTCATACGCACGATAGATCCGAACGAATCGCGTGGCGACGTTCGCGCGATGTACGAGCGCCAGCAGGCGAGCTGGGGCTATGTGCCGAACTACGCGAAGATATTCAGCCATCGCCCCGAAGTGATGGCGCGCTGGGCGAGCCTGCTCGCAGGCATTCGCAAGACCATCGAGCCGCGCCGCTTCGAGCTCGTCACCTTGGCAGCGGCATACGAGCTCAAGAACTCGGCGTGTGCGCTCGCACACGGCAAGGCGCTGACGCGATGGTTGTCGCCGGCCGACGTCGCAGCGTTGCTGGATGACGAAGCGCCGAGTCCGCTCTCGGAAGGCGATGTGATCATGGTGCGATTCGCGCGCAAGGTGGCGCGCGATGCATCGGCAATCACGGCAGGTGATGTGGAAGCGCTCAAAGTCGCCGGGTTCGACGACGGCGAGATCTTCGACATCGTGGCAACCGTGGCCGGACGCGCGTTCTTCACCAAGTTGCTCGATGGGCTCGGTATCGAGCCAGACCGTCCGTTTGGCGACATCGACGAGTCGTTGCGACGCAGGCTGACCGTCGGTCGGCCGATCGACTACCGCGCGCCGACGCACATGGAAGAACCAGTGACTCGCAGTGCCGTTTCGCACATGCTCGAGATGCATCGCTTGCGACGCTCGTTCACGCGCCACCTCCTGCGCCGAATGACAGGATTCGTGGCGCGGATGGTTCGTGCCTGGCAAGCGGCGGTGTTGACGCCCAGATTGCACCTTCCACGAGTGCGAACGAAGCGCGCCTGAGCCGAACGAAGTGGCCTTGTGGTGTAATCCTTCCCGTCGATGGGAGGAAGCAAGGCCATGAGTGAAGCCCGGGTAAGCGCACCGAAGGTTCGGGTTCACACCGCTTTGGGTGAACTCGAAGGCCTGGCGCGCGGCGATCATCAAGCGTTTCTTGGTGTGCCGTTCGCCGAGTCGCCGGTGGGACCGAGGCGTTTTTGCGCGCCGCGGCCGCCTGTGGCTTGGACCGGCATTCGGGCTGCGACCGCGTTCGGCAACTCGGCGATCCAAGGCACGCATCCGATTGTAGGCATGGCGGCGAGCGGGCCGCGCGATGAGGATTGCCTGTACCTGAACGTGTTCACGCCGGCGGCCGACGGCGGCAAGCGGCCGGTCATGTTCTGGATTCACGGCGGCGGCTTTCAGCTCGGCTCGGGCTCGGAGGCGCTCTACGACGGCGGCCCGCTGGCACGGCGCGGCAACGTCGTGGTCGTCACCATTCACTATCGGCTGGGCGCGCTCGGCTATCTCTACCTCGGCGGGCTCGGCGGCGATGCTTGGGGCGCCACTGCCAATGCCGGCCAACTCGATCAGATCGCGGCGCTCGAGTGGGTGCGCGAACACATCGGCGCATTCGGCGGCGATGCCGACAACGTGACCATCTTCGGCGAGTCGGCCGGCTCCGCGGCGGTGGCGGCGTTGCTCGCCATGCCAGCGGCAAAGGGACTGTTCAAGCGCGCGATTCTGCAGAGCGGCACGGCCAATCGGATCGGCAATCTCGAGTCTGCAACGGCCATTGCCAGACGATTGGTCGCGCGTGCCGGTAGTGTGGACGCCCTGCGAAGTCTGCCGGCGAGCGAAATTCTCGCCGTTCAACTGGCCGCTGTGGAGCCGGGTATTGGCGCGCAGAACTTGGGTCCGATCGTCGATGGCAAGACACTGCCCATGAGTTCGCTCGATGCGGTACGGAACGGCGCCGCGCGTGATGTGGAAGTGATCATCGGTACCAACCGCGACGAGATGAAGCTGTTTACAGCCATGACTACGCGGGCGCCGCTCGACGAAGCAACCTTGCTCGAGCAGGTCGAGGATTGGTTGCCGAAGCGCCTGGCGGGTCGTGCCGCGCACGTGGTCGCGGTGTATCGCACCCATCGAGAGGGAAAACTGCCGTGCAGTAACCTCGACATACTCGATGCCATCCAGAGCGATGTGCGATTCCGGATGCCGGCCATTCGGCTTGCGGAGGCCCAATCAGGGCATCAGGCACGCACCTTCATGTACCTCTTCGACTGGGAGTCGCCCGCTCGACGCGGTGCGCTCGGCGCGTGCCATGCGCTCGAGATGCCATTCGTGTTCGGTACGCTCACCGCCCCCACGCAAGATCGCTTTGCCGGCAAAGGCGAAGTCGCCGAACGCTTGTCGCGCAACATGATGGATGCATGGCTCGCCTTCGCGCGTACCGGAGATCCTAGTCACGCCGGCATTGGCACTTGGTCCGGCTACGACGCACTGCGGCGCGCGACCATGATATTCGGCCCCAATACAGGACTCACGGAGGCGCCGTTCGAGGTCGAGCGCAAGGTGTGGCAAGAGGAAAGTTGACGGCTCATTGCGTCGCACCGCCTCGCTGCGACACGGTCAACGCAAACGCCATCGCGGCCACCAGCGGCAGCGTGGCCAGCAACACCATCGTCCAACCGAATATGGCGTAAACCGTGCCCGCCAGAAGCGATGCCAACGCCGATGCGCCGAATAACCGTGAACTCGTTGACGGCTTGTGCCTTGAACCGCTCCTCGGGCCGGTAGGTATCGATCAGGTGTGCAGTGCCGCCGACGTAGAGGAAGTTCCAGGCAATGCCGAGCAGCACGAGCGCCCACCAATAATGCATCACTTGATGGCCAAGCAAGCCGAAGCCGAGTGTCGCTAGCATCAAGGTGACGCCGACGGCCATGATTCGTGCCGAGCCGAAACTTTCGATCAAGAATCCCGAGAACAGCGATGGTGCATACATGGCGATGACGTGGCTTCGAATGACCCACGCCGTGTCTTCCATGGAGTGACCATCGCCAACGTGCATACTGAGCGGCGTTGCCGTCATGATGAGGTTCATCGCCGCATAGCCGACGGCGCCGCTCATCACGGCCGTGACGAAGTGTGGTTGGGTGGCGATCGTGGCGAGGCGACGACCGGTGCCCTTGGTTCCGTCTTTGGCTGGTTTACCGAGCCCGCGCAAGCCGCCAAGCAGTAAGGCGGCAACACCGTACAGCGAGGCGAGCGCGACGAATCCGCCGGAGAGCGCATGCGAACCGATGGTCAGCGCGGTCTGCGTGGCCAGCACGGGACCGAAGAATCCGCCGCCGATCGCGCCCAGCAGAATGAGCGAGATAGCGCACCCCGCGTGTCTGACGGCGACGCTCTCTGCCGCCGCGAATCGATACTGTTGGACGAACGCGTTTTGGATGCCGATGCAGGCGATGCCTGCGCAGAACACGACGAAGCTCTTCGCTTCGAGTCCGCCCGCTGCCAGCAACGCTCCGGCTGCGGCGAGAAGCGCGCCGAATGCAAAACCCAGTCGTCGACCGTAGCGTTGCATCAACAGGGCGGCGGCGACCGTCGAGAGTGCGGTGCCCACGATCATGATCGACAACGGCAGCGTCGCAATCCTCGGATCGGTCGCGAGTTCCATGCCCACCAGCCCGCCGACCGTCACCACCAGCACGCTGCCGCTCACTGACACGAGCTGGCACAGGCAGAGCACTGCAAGGTTGATCGAACGCATCGGTGAACGAGACGGCGCGAGACCCGCCCATGCTCATCGGATGATGCGGTTCGTTCAACCCGCGCTAGATGGAATCTCCACAACTGCGAATGAATTCCGATGCAAGTGCGCGCGTCGTCAGCGGGGCCGTGAGCAGTCTGGATTTGTGGGGCGCGTGGGCCGACGAGCCTCGAGCCGCTCGTCTCGCCGACCGCGCCGCGACCGGCAGGATCCGGTTACAGCGCCAGTGGTGCGACCTGGGCGATACGCTGCGGTTCTCGCTTCCAAATATCGGACGTATCGACGTACAGCTCGATGCCGTTGCCGTCAGGGTCGGTGAAGTACAGGGACTGGGTCACCTCGTGATCGATCGGATCGGGTTTGACGCCGGCCGCCTCGAGCTTGGTCTTTGCTTCTCGCAACTCGTCCAACGTGGTGCCGATGTTGAACGCGACGTGATCGAGACCGATTGCGGTTTCCGGGTTGGTCGCGCTGCCCGCGCCGCTCACTTCGGCGATCGCGAAATCGTGATGATTGCCAAGGCTGAAGAACGCCATGTTCATGCCTTGCTCGTTGAAGTGCGCGCAGACCGGCAGACCCAGCACGTCGGCGTAGAAGCGTTCGGCGCGGGCGAGATTCTTGACGCGGACGACGACGTGACCCAATGACTTGATCTGCATCGTGATTCCCTCCTCGTAGCCGTCCGACTATGCTCCGGCCCAGGCAATGGTTCAACCGGCGTGGCATGAGTCGACCGCGCGGCACGGAGCGAGCGACTCGACGCGTACTGAGCGCGCTCGAGCATCACGGCTTGCTGCTCCAAGCTGGCAGTGAGTTCCCGAGCGTGGCGAGCATCGTCGCAGGTGAGCCGATTCGCGGCTCGTGGTGGGCGCACCCGAAGGCCAACCTCATCTATTGGGTGTGTCAGGATCTGGACGCCGATGCGCGCGTGACCGAGGCGCGGCTACTCGGTGGCAAGGTCACACACGTCTGGCACACGATCTGGCCGGAAGTGACCGCGGTCGCGATGGCGCGCGACGCTTGGCAGACGCGTGGCATCGATCGTCATGCGCGTGGCTTGGTCGAGCGCGTCGATGGCGCGGACGTGCGCACGGATGGGCTCCGCTGGCGTGGCGCGCGCAAGCTTGGCGATGTGTGCCGTCTGCTCGAGCGGCGCTTGTTGGTGAAAGCCGTCGAGATTCACACCGAATCAGGGCGCCACGCGAAAGTGCTGACGTCATGGCCGCGGTGGTGGGCGGCACATGGCGGCGGTCCGTTGCCCGCGGGATCGACCGCACGGGTGCGGCTCGAGTCGCGCGTCGACGACCTGCGCCTCTTACCCTGGTCAGCGCGCCGGGCCCACCCACGATAGGTTTGGTCGTCTCGTGTGCCAATCTGTCGCTTGCTCGAACGCGTGCGCAACGCGCAGCGCCAAATCCTCGCGAAAGCCCTTGGCGTAGATCATCAGACCGATCGGCAGCCCGGCGGCGGTAAAGCCACAAGGAACACTCACGGCGCATAGATCGAGCAGATTGCCGAGGAAGCAGTTGCGCAGATAACACCGTGCGAATGCCATGTAGGTGTCGAAATCACCATCGACTTCGGTCACCGGTCGAGCAGGAATCATGCAGGTCGGCGCTACCAGCACGTCGACCGCGTCGAACCGTTGCGCAGCGCGCGCCCGTAACGGCTGGAGGGCATCGAGCGCATGCAGATACTCGACCGCGCGTACGTCGCGCCCGGCTCGCATGCGATGCAACATCACCGGATCGAGATCTTGCGCGCGCGTTTCGATATGCATGGCATTGACGGCATAGCCTTCCACCATCGAGATGACGCTCGGAGTGGCCATCACTTCGCCAGCCTCGGTGAAGTCGAGCGACGACACGGATGCACCCAGCTCCTCGAACACGCCGCTGCATGCGCGCACGGACCGCTCCACCTCGGGATCGAGATCGTCGAAGCAGATTCCTTCGGCGAAGCCGATGCGCGAACCCCTCACGCCGGCGGTGAGAGAGCGAACCACTTCGATGGGCTCCACGCCGCCCGTGCTGCGATCGCCGCGGTCTGCGCCTTGCATGATTTCGAACATGGTTGCGGCGTCGGCGACGCTGCGTGCGAGGCAGCCGACCGAGTCGAGTGTGGTGCTCAAGGGATACACGCCCCGGCGGCTGACACGTCCTACGGTCGTCTTCAACCCGACGATGCCGCACAGGGCGGCTGGGGTGCGCACCGAGCAGGCGGTGTCCGTGCCGGTCGCGAGCGGCACCATCTCGGCGGCCACCGCAACCGCAGAGCCGCTGCTCGATCCGCCCGGCACGTGATGCACCTTTGCCCATGGATTGTGCGGTGTGCCGTGGCTGTGATTGATGCCCACCGAGCCGAATGCGAACTCGACCGTGTTGGTTTTGCCAATCAGCACCATGCCTGCCGCGGCCAACTTCTCGGTGACGGTTGCATCGTCATCCGCAATGTTGCGCTCTAGCACACGAGAACCCGCAGTAGTAGGCAAGCCGGCAACGTCGAACAAATCCTTGGTTGCGTACGGCACGCCATGTAGTGGTCCGCGGCAACGGCCGGCGCGCAATTCACGATCGGCTGCCGCTGCGGTCGCGCGTGCGCGATCTTCGGCGACGAGCCGAAAGGCATTGAGCGTGGGATCGAGGACGCGAATGCGCGCGAGGTGCTGCTCGCAAACGTCGACGGCGGAAAGCTCGCCCGAGTGTATACGCTTGGCGAGGTCGACTGCGCTCTCGAAGTGACCCGCTTGCATGTGATCGTTCAGTGGCTGCGGTCGGAAAGCACGGCTTTCGCCGCCACCGCCAGCAATACGACGACGATCACGACGCTGGGCAGGCCCGGCAGGAAGCCGAGCACACCGAAGATGTCGGATGCGCCGAACACGTTGTCGCCGATGCTGAGTGCCCGGTTGCCCGCGGCGTTGCCGAACCAATAGAAGAGTGTGAACGACCAGGCCACGTAGACGAACCCATAGGCCGTCCACTTCTGCATCCGTTCACTCAGATTCAGCTTCGGCAGCGCGAGCGCCATGGCGATGACGAG
The DNA here is from genome assembly GCA_003248125.1 of Gammaproteobacteria bacterium. Classification (GTDB taxonomy): domain Bacteria; phylum Pseudomonadota; class Gammaproteobacteria; order Pseudomonadales; family Azotimanducaceae; genus SZUA-521. Next base: position 40,802 of record QJXZ01000254.1, read on the forward strand.
CAAGCCGTTCATCGCGCCACCCGAATGTGCACGAACCCAGCCTTCGGCAGTGCCGTACACCGCGAACTCGAGCGTTCTACCGGGCCAGATCTCGAAGCCACCGAGCAGCGAGAACATGAGCATGAAGCCGGCCATCATCGCCACCAACACCACGAGCATTCCGTGCCCGAGCATGATTCTCTGCAGCTTTTCCATGGTTCGCAGTCGTCCTCAGTCGTTGAATATCGCCACTGCGCGCGTCCATCCGGCAGACGCACCGTGAATCTTCACGGGGAAGCACGCAATCTCGAAGCCGAACGGCGGCAGCGATTCCAAGTTGTGCAGCTTCTCCATCTGCCAGTAGGGAACCTCGCGGCCGGCTTTGTGCCCTTCCCAAATGATCGAGGGGTCGCGGTCCTTCGCCCACTTCTTTGCGGTGTGGCTGAACGGCGCGTCCCACGACCAGGCGTCCGTACCGACCACCCGCACGCCGCGCTCGGTGAGATAGAGCGTCGCCTCCCGACCCATGCCGCAGCCCGCGTGTATGTACTCCGGTTCGCCGAATACGGATCCGGCACGCGTGTTGACAACGACGATGTCGAGGGGCGCGAGTGAGTGGCCGATACGGGCCAACTCTCGCTCGACGTCGGATGCGGTAGCCACGTAACCGTCAGGCAGCGTTCTGAAATCGAGTTTCACACCAGGACAGAGGCATTGCTCGAGCGGTGTTTCGTCGATGGTGGGCGCACGTCGCGCGCCACGATCGGTGGTGGAATGGAAATGCCAGGGCGCGTCCATGTGCGTGCCGTTGTGCGTGGAGATCGACACACGTTCGACGGCCCAGCCTTCGCCGTCGGGCAAGTCGCGCTTGGTCAGACCGGGGAAGGAAGCCGCCATCTGCTCGACCGTGTCGGCATGCACGCTGTAGGTGATCTTCGGTTCCATGCCGGGTGGGTCGGAGTGCAGCCCCATTTGCAGTGGAATGGAGAGGTCGACGAAGCGCCGTGCCATGGTCGAAAGCTCCTTGTGATCGCAGCGCGAGACGAAGCCGAACTGTCGATGGGTGGCGAGTGCGCTGTCAACCGGATGACAACCGTTGGTCGGTGTCGGCGTCGGCTCGCGCTATCATCGACCGCTTGGGATTGGACCTGCGAGGACACCGATGAGCTACGAGCTTCCCGTTCCCACACCAGGGACCCACACGCGGCCGTTTTGGGAGGGCACCAGGGCCGGCAAGCTGATGTTGCCGCGCTGCCAGGACTGTAACCGGGTGCATTGGTACCCGAGGTTCATCTGTCCGCACTGCCACTCGGCGAACCTCGAATGGATCGAGGGCAGCGGGGAAGGCACCATTCATACCTTCGCCGTTCAACACGTCGCTTACGGCCCATGGGCCAAGCACGCGCCGTTCGTCACCGCCTATGTCGATCTCAAGGAAGGTGACCGCATGCTGACGGTGCTGCGCGGCGTGGATCCCGCCAAGCCTGAGGACATTCGGGTTGGCGCCAAGGTGCGCGTCGAATTCGAGGCTGGCAGCGACGACGTGCACATTCCGTTCTGGCGCGTGGTGGAGGGCTGAGCATGCCGGGTGCACTATTCAAAGCGGCAGCCATCGTCGGTGCAGCCGAGGCCAACGAGATCGGATTCCTGAAGACGCCGGTCACTTCCCTACAGCTGCACATTGAAGCCATCAAGAATCTCAGCGAGCAGACCGGCGTGCCGATCTCGCGCATCGAAGGCGTGTTCTCCACTGGCTGGTCGTCGGAGCTATGCGAGCATCTCGGCATTCGACCGAAGTACATCGACACCACGTCAGTCGGTGGCTGCTCGTTCGAGATGCACGTGCACCATGCGCTCGCTGCGATCCATGCTGGCATCATCGACGTCGCACTGGTGAGCCACGGCGAGAACGGTCATTCCTCACGTTCGATCGGCGGCCGAGGCATGGGCAACTACGGGCGCGGCGGTGGTGTTGCGTCGCCGGCGGTGGAGATGACCATGGCCTATGGCATCGCCGGTGCGCCTGGGGCATACGCGCATGCCATGGTGCGTCACATGCATCGGTTCGGCACCAAGCGGGAAGACTACGCGCACATCGCGAAGGTGAGCCGTGACTGGGCGACGTTGAATCCACGCGCGGCCATGTACTCGAAGAAGAAGCATCCGTTCGGCGGGCCGATCACGGTTGCACAGGTGGAAGAGTCACGGCTGATTGCATGGCCACTGACGATCTTGCACTGCTGCATGGTCACCGATCACGGCGGGGCGGTGCTGATCGCGAGCCCCAAGGTGGCTGCGAGTTTGAACACCAAGCCGGTGTGGATCGCCGGTGCCGGCGAAAGCATGGGGCACTCGAACATGCTCGAGATGGACGACTTCACGGCGACCTCGGCACGCGCATCGGCCGAAGCCGCGTACACCATGGCGGGCATGGGTCCCAGTGATATGGAAATGGCGCTGGTCTATGACTCGTTCACCATTACCGCGGCGATCACGGTAGAGATGCTGGGACTCGCACGTCGCGGCGAAGGCCATTTGCTTTGGAAAGATGGCCACGCAGCACCAGGGGGCAAGTTCCCGATCAACACCAACGGTGGTGGATTGTCGTTCAACCACAGCGGGATGTACGGCATGCCGCTCTTGATCGAGGCGTATAGGCAACTATCCGGTACTGCGGAAGACGGCATCAACGGTGACAAGGGCAAGCAGACTAGTGCTCGGACCTGCGTGGTCAACGGCACCGGCGGCAGCCTGTCGACGACCGGCACGCTCGTGCTGGTTGCGGACGACTGACGAGTCGCCGTGATGATCGAGGGTGGTTGCTTCTGCGGTGCCGTTCGTTATGCGATCGAGCCCGGCGAATACCTGAGCGTCAACTGCCATTGCTCGATGTGCCGGCGCATACATGCTGCGCCGTTCGTCACGTGGCTGGTGGTGCCGGCAGACAAGTTCGCATACCTCGCGCAAGCGCCGCAGGCATTCCGCTCGTCGTCGAACGGCGTGCGCTATCACTGCGCTGAGTGCGGTGGCCAAATTGCATGCATCAACGGTGCGCATCCCGACATCGTCGACGTGGCGGTCGGCTCATTGGACCGACCGGGGGAATTTCCGCCAACCCGAGATGTATTTCGTGACGACCGCTTGAGCTGGACGTGAGATACGGTCCGCTGCGGGTCACTGGAGACTAAGTCGAGATGTTTCGGCTTCATCTCCAGACATCATAGTCGCCGACTCTACTTCGCGGACTACCACGTGGGTCGTGTAGATCTCGCAGGACTCGCATCCCCAAAGTATCTCGTTCGCGTACATGACGTAAGGCGCGGCTTCGGTGCTACCGATCGTTTGCTCTGGGTCCATGGCCTCGACGTACACGCTGGCGATCTCGACGGCGTTGCCGCAACGCGTGCAAGCGTAGGCGATCCATGGCACGTACGCTGGCGCTTCCGGCGCGCTCGCTGTTGACTCGGCTTCGAATTGCAAGCGCGTGTACTTAGCCAAGAGCAGGTCGTGCAATTCGGCTCATCGTCGCATGCATTCGTTTTGCTGCTTTGAGAAGGGCCGGTTGCATTCCCAACCGTTTCCGGAGAAATCGATGTGCGCATTGTCCGGCATCTGCAAGGCAACGCAGCGATTGCTGGCAACTTGGTAGCCGCGGTCACACTGCCAACCCGGCCCGAATGAAGCGCCCGTCAAGAATGCGTTGTCTGGTACTTCGATCGCGACGCAGGCCGCTTCATGAGCTCGATATCCGCGATCGCATTGCCAGCCGCGCTCCACAGAATTGTCGGTCAGGTACGCGTTGACCGGAACCCTGATGGCGACGCAGCCCTCATCGGATGCTTGGTAACCACGGTTGCACGTCCAGCCGGCCCCGTACGCGCTGTCTGTTAGATATCCGTGTTCGGGTACGTCAATGACTACGCAAGCATCATCCACTGATCGATAACCACGATCGCATTCCCATCGTCGCGCCCCAGCCACGTCGGTCAGATACGCGTTGGACGGTACCTCGATTGCGACACAGGCATCGTCGGTTGCTTGGTATCCACGTCCGCACGTCCAACCCGATCCGTACGCGTCGTTCGTTAGGAATCCATGTTGTGGTACGTCGATGGCCACGCAATCGTCGTCCGCCGGCCGGTATCCGCGATCACACTTCCATGTATCGCCGCGCGTAGCGGTCAGATGGGCATTTCGTGGCAGCCCGATTGCAACACAGGCCCCATCGGTGTCCCGATAGCCTCGGTTGCACTCCCAGCCGTCTCCGTAAGCGGAGTCGGTCACATACGCATTCGCGGGTACGTCCACCACAACGCATACACCATCGGTTTGGCGAAAGCCCCGACTGCATTCCCATCCCTTGCCGTAGGGTTTCGTATCGGCGTTCTCCGGTCTGATGTCCCGCTGCGCTTGGTCGCTCTGGTTGCTCAGCGGATCGAGCGTCACAGGTTGGTCCGAACCTCGATCGATCGCATACGTCAGCCCTGAAGCAGTCAGCACGAGCACACAAGTTACCAGTGTTCGGATGATTGGAGCGTTTGTTGATCGCCGTGCGGGCATCGTCTCTCCGTGTGCGCGGACGGCGCGGCGGCGTTTGTATCAAAGGTCTTCGACTGGCGTCTGTTCGGCAGCGCACATAGCATGCAGCTTGCAGCGAGGTGTGGCGAATCTCGAGACCAGTAGTTAGATGTTCGTTCTCTTGAGAATTCCAAGTCGTTTCATGGCGATGAGATTTGGCCTTGATGAGACTAGAGCGTAGAAGTGGCAATGGCGAAGCGTAGAAAGAAGACTGACGATCTCAAGCGAAACCGTTTGCTCGCGGGGTTACCCGACGAAGTCCTGGCGCGGCTTCGAACCAACCTGGAACCGATCCAGCTGGCCTTGGGGCAGGTAATCTATGAACCGGACGAGACGCTCGCGCACGTCTACTTCCCGACGACCGCCATCGTATCGCTGCTCTACACGATGGCGAATGGTGCTTCCGCCGAGATGGGGGTCGTTGGCCGGGATGGCGTCGTGGGTATCGCAGTATTCATGGGTGGTGATACCACGCCCAATCGCGCAGTGGTCCAGAGCGCGGGTGGCGCGTTCCAATTGGATGTGAGGTTCTTCCGTGACGAATTTCGGCGCGTCGAAGAGTTGCATCGATACTTGTTGCTTTACACTCAGGCGCTGCTCACGCAGATGTCGCAAACTGCCGTGTGCAATCGACTGCACTCCATCGAGCAGCAGCTCTGCCGCTGGCTCTTGCTGAGCCACGACCGATTGCAATCCGATGAACTCGTTATGACCCAGGAGTTGATCGCGAACATGCTTGGCGTGCGTCGCGAAGGTGTCTCGGTTGCAGCTCACCGTCTGCAGGAACTGGGATTGATCGATTACCGACGAGGGCGAATCAAAATCGTCGATCGCCCGGCATTGGAAGGTGCGGTGTGCGAGTGCTATCAGGTGGTCAAGACGGAGTGTGATCGCCTACTGACCTATTGACCCGCAGGGAACTACCTAGGCCCAGCATCGAACTTGGCCGTGTGGGAAGGGGCCGGCCGAGTGGCGCTCGTTGCGACAAATCAGTGCGTGCTGGGCCGGTATTGAGCTGCAACCTTCGAACTTGCCGCGTCGCTATGTTCGCCGACGCACAGACCCCCGAGCTTGGTAGGAATATACTCCTTTGTTTGTGGCGAAGTACCGCCACGGTCCGCGTTGAGCGATCGATTCAAGCCTAACAGTGAGACCAAGGTCTCGCCCTCATGCTGTTGACCGCAGCCGACCTATCTCGCTACGGCAACGCTCGGAAATGGACGGTGTGCACGCCTGGACGCGATGTTGGCAATCCGTTTGGTCGTCGGATAGCAGGAAACTCGACGTGATCAAGATCAGGGTGGGATACGATATTCGCTACGTCTGCACGCAACCCACTCCCATGGTGTTGACGCTGCACATTCACTCCTCGCGTGTGTCAGACCTCGTGGTCCCCGACCACTTGATCACGAACCCGGCGGTGCCGGTCACCGCGTATCGCGACACGTATGGTAATTGGTGTAGTCGTGTGGTCGCACCGCAGGGCGAGATCTGTCTGTCGGCTGATGCAATCATCAACGACCGCGGAACGGCAGATCCAGTTGCGTGCCACGCTAAGCAACACGCGGTTGAAGATCTGCCGGGTGAAACGCTGATGTTCTTGCTGGGGAGTCGCTACTGCGAGACCGACCGCTTGACCGAGGCCGCTTGGGACTTGTTCGCTGGGACGCCGCTGGGCGGCGCGCGCGTCCAGGCCATTTGCGATTACGTGCACCATCACGTGAGCTTCGGATATGAACATGCGCGCGCGACCAAAACGGCTTGGGATGTGTTTTGTGACGGCTTCGGGGTGTGTCGTGACTATGCACATCTCGCCGTCGCGCTGTGTCGTTGTATGAACATTCCGGCGCGCTACTGCACCGGTTATCTGAGCGACATTGGCACCGCACCACCCTATGGCCCCGGCGACTTCGCGGCGTGGTTCGAAGCGTATCTCGACGGTCACTGGCACATCTTCGACCCCCGAAACAACGGACCACGCATTGGGCGAATCTTGATTGCGAGAGGCCGCGACGCAGCCGATGTCGCCATAAGCAACACATTTGGCCCCAACGTGCTTCGATCGTTTCGTGTATGGACCGACCTCATCGGCTAGGCCCAACGGCGACAGTGTCCTCCCAATCCCGGCGGTCCATTCTCAGGCACCATTGGCCCCTGTCTTCGAGGACGGTCGCCTGCGGGATTCTGTTCACCATGAAGCGCACCGCCTTGGCGCATCGATTTGCATTCGGCCGGGTCTTGGTGCGTTGTGCGCAGCAGCGGCGGACACCAGCTGTCCATTGCAGGCGGCGCAAAGCCGAATATCGGGCGCGCGGTCGCGAACTCGGTCAGCCCGGGATGGGCTGGCACGATTGCTGCACGGCGTATTGCGGTGGCTGGGTCCGCACGTGCTCATAGTTCTCGTACCCCTCCTCAACCGCGCACCCAGCCACCACCAAATTCTCTCGAGGAGCGACGACCATGCACAAACTCGGATTCCTCGATGCCGCGTTTCTGTATGCTGAGACGCCCTCGGCGCCGATGAACATCGCCTCGCTGCAGCTGTTGGAACTGCCGTCGTACACGGACGCAGCCGCGTACTTCGAGTCGTTGAAGCCCTACGTTGCCGCACGACTCGGTCCGATACCCTTCATGACTCAGCGCCTTAAGGCGACGCCCTTCATGCTCGATCAGCCGGTGTGGGTGTCGGCACCGGATTTCGACATCGATCGTCACGTCAAGCGTGTGACGCTGCCGTCACCCGGGTCCGCGCGACAGCTCGAGAAGATGGTCGCGCGCCTACACGAAACACCGTTCGACCGGAGTCATCCCCTGTGGAGCTTTCATCTGATCGACGGGCTTGACCCGCAAGTGTTTGGTGCCGGCGTCGTCGGCTGGTACTGCAAGTACCATCACGCGTGCATCGACGGCATGGCGGGACAAGGCATCATCGAGATGTTGTTCAGCGAATCGCTGGACCAGTTGCCGCCGGAGCGAGAGCCGCCGAAGCCGGAGAGGGAGCCGAGCTTGCTCGATCTGCTGTTCGATGCGGGCAAGAACGCATTTGGCCGCAGTGTCAGCCTTGCGGGTCAATCGAAGCAGCGGTGGGATGCGCTAGTGCAGCTCAGCAAGCGCATGATGGAAGGCGCGGAAGGACTGGGTGCCTTTGCGGAGCCCGCACCGAACACACCCTTCAACGTGGCGGTCGGGCCGTATCGATCGTGGGCGATGGCATCGCTGCCGCTCAACGATGTGCGAGCCGTTGCAAAATCTAGGCACGCGAGCCTCAACGATGCGGTGATGGCAGTCTGCGCGGCGGGGTTGCGCACCTATCTATTGCGCCGCGAAGCGCTGCCGGAGCGGCCGCTGATTGCGGGCGTACCCGTATCGTTGCGCAAGCCGGGCGACACAGCGATGTGCAACCGCGTCAGTATGTTGCTCGCGTCGTTGGCTACGGACACGGCTGATCCGCTCATGCAGTTGGACCAAATAAAACGCTCGACGCGCGTCGGCAAGACGCTGTTGATGGAAACGCGCGCGCTGCAGGTGGAGGACGTCCACGTGCCGGGACTACCGTATTGGATCAGCAATGCCGCATATGCGATGGAGCGCCTCAAGCTCGCCGACATGGTGCCGGCAGGTCCCAACGTCGTGATCTCGAACGTCATGGGGCCATTGCGCACCAAGTACCTGAATCGTGCCCGCATGCTGTCGCATTTCCCGGTGTCGATTCCCGCCCACGGTGCCGCCGTGAATCTCACGGTGCAGAGCTACGTCGATCGGATCGACCTCGGCGTCACCGGCTGCCTCGATGCGTTGCCCGATCCTCAAGCGCTCCGCGACGACATCGTCGCCGGCTGGCACGCATTGCGCGACGCCTGTCGCGCGGCCGGTGCCGAGCTGACCGAATCGCCAACGTCGAGCGACATTGCGCCGCGCGCCGCGGCCTGACGCGCCCAACGGCAATCGGCTCGCATCGGACATCTGACGAGAACCCCGTCACACGCACGGCGTGACGGCCGTCGCGCCGGCGCTGCCGATGTCGTTCGCTGCAACGGCACGCCTCGGCCATGGCATTGCCGGTGCCGCGCGTTATTGCGTCCTCGGTCACAACGCGCCTTTTCAGTTTCGTAAACACTTTGTCGCTAGCGCTCTCCGTCGCGCCGGAAGCCGGCCGAGCCCCGCCGTCCGGTGCCGATGCCATGGAATGTGGGCAGGTAGGAGTTGAAATGCCGAAGTCGTTCACCTTCGTCGTTGTCGTGCTCGCTTTGATCGGCATGGCAGGATCTGGCTCTGCTCGGGCATCTTCTCAGGAGGAGATGCGGAGCCTCGACGATCAGGTTCAAGAGATCAAAACCGATGTGCTGCGCATCGCGGCCGAGCTGAGCCAGCTCGAGGAACAGCTGCTATACCCTTCGAATACGCAAGTGTCGGTGTTCGTGGCCCTCTCGTCCGAGCACGCCTTCCGTCTCGATGCGATGCAAATTCACATCGATGGGCAACTCGCCGCGCATCACATCTACAGCTTCAAAGAGCTCGATGCCTTGGAGAGCGGTGGTGTGCAACGTATCTACACCGGTAACTTCCCGACCGGCGCGCACCACATGCAAGTGTCGGTGATCGGCAAGCTGTCGAACGGCGAGGCCTATCAGCGCACCGCGGAATTTTCGTTCGACAAAGGTGTCGACCCGCGCTTGCTCGGTCTCGCGGTCGCTGGCCCAGGCGCGGGCGAAGCGATCGAATTGCAAGATTGGTGATCATGAGCCGTTGCCGGCATTGGCGTGTTGCCGTGCCGCTGGCGCTTGCGCTGGCGGTGTCGGCCGCTCGTGCAGCCGACCCCGCGCCCCACGACCTGTATTTCTCCGAGGCGCTGTACCACGCCCGTCAGGGCGAGTGGTTCGAAGCGTTGCAACGGCTAGACACCGAGCTCGGTCAGCACTACGGCCTCGATGAGCCGAAGCTCGATTCGTTGTATCCGCTGATCGGCGACGCGGAATTCTCGGTTGGTGACTTCGAGCTCAACTACCGCATGCACCATCGGGCTGGGCGCGCCATCAAAGCGGTGCTGGAAGGCGACGTGCCGGAACGCGTGCGCAACGACGCGGCCTATCGACTCGCTCGCATCCACTTCCAGAAGGGCCAGTTGGTCGACGCACTCCACGCGCTCGACCGTATTCGCGGTGAAATACCCAATCGAATTCGTGACGACGTCGAGTTTCTGCGCGCCAACGTCTATCTCGCCACCGCGCGGCCGGACGACGCTGCACCGATCTTGAAGAAGCTGCAGGGCGCGAAGGATTTGCGAGGGTTCTCCGAGTACAACCTCGCGATCGCCTATCTGCAGGAAGAGCGGCGCGACGATGCACTCGCGCAGCTCGCCAAGGCCGGTACCGTGGACGCCAGCGACGAGCAAACCCGTGCCATTCGCGACAAGGCCAATCTGGTTCGCGGCACGCTGCTGTTGGAAGCGGGCGCGTATGCCGATGCCAAGGGTTCGCTCGAGCAGGTTCGACTCGATGGGCCCTATTCCAATCAAGCGCTGCTGAGCGCGGGATGGGCGGAATTCTCGGCCAAACGCGTCGAAGGTGCGCTTGTGCCCTGGAACATCCTCGTTCGCCGCGACCACACCGATCCGGCGGTGCAGGAGGCGCTTCTCGCGCTGCCGTATGCGTACGGCGAGCTTGCCGTACATGGCCGTGCCGCCTACATGTACAGCCAGGCTTTGCAGGCGTTCGGCACCGAGCTCGACAAGCTGGATGCATCGATCGTCAGCATCCGCGAAGGCAAGTTCCTCGAAGCCCTGGTGCGTGAGGAAATCCGTCAGGACAAGGACTGGGTTGTACGACTGCGATCGCTGCCAGAGGCACCCGAGACGTACTACCTCGTGGATCTGCTCGCTTCGCACGATTTCCAGACGGCACTGCAGAACTACTTGGACCTCGAGGATTTGCGCAAGCGACTGTCTACGTGGCAGCGCAACTTCGACGCCTTCGAAGACATGGTCGCCGTACGGCGCGCGTATTACGAGCCGCGACTACCTGACATCGATCAGAACTTCCGCGAAGCCGACTCCGGGCGCCGCGTGCGTCTCGAGCAGCACAAACTGTTGCGCAAGCGCATGCAGCAGCTGTTGATCGCACCTAGGCCCGAGCATCTCGCGACGACCGCTGAACGCCAATTGATGGCTCGATTCGACGAGATCGACCAAGAAATCGGTGATGGCACGAGCGGCGAGGAGGCGGCACTTCGTGAGCGTCTGGCGCGGTTGCGGGGCGTGGTGATGTTCGGCGTCAAGACCGAGTATCACGAGCGTCTGACGCGCTTCTACGAGCATCTCGAGGAAGCCAGTCGCGCCATCGACGTGCTGGAAGCGCAGTACGCGGCATTCGTGCGCACACGTCAGGCCGCGATGCACAGCTATGTCGGTTACGAAATTCCCATCCGCCGTCTGCGCACGCGGGTGGCGGATGCGATTACCCGGACCGATCGCCTGATGGCGCGGCAGGGCACGGTGCTCGAGCGGGTTGCGGTGCGCGAGTTGCAGGCTCGCGTACGCAGGCTCGAGGGTTATGAAGAGCGCGCCCGTTATGCACTTGCCGATAGCTACGACCGCGCGACCAAGGCGCAGAACGGCATCGAGGGCGAATGATGTTGCGTGCGGCGACATGGCTTGCGTTTGCGTTCGCGCTGCTGGCGTGCGCGTCGCCGCAGAACCGCAGCGGCACCATCGCCGAGTTGCGCAAGGTCGATGCCGACCTCACGGAGATTCGGGTCGACGACAGCCTCGGCAAGGCGATGGAGAGCTACCGCGCCTTCCTGGAGGCAACCCCTCATCACGCCAAAGCACCGGATGCGATGCGGCGCTTGGCAGATCTGCAGATCGAGAAGGAGTACGGCGTCATTGGCGACGGCACCATTATCGAGATGGCGGCACCCGAAGACGCCGAAGCTGCTGGCAGCGGCGCAGTGCCGTCGGGCGGCCGGTCCGCGACGCGGCCAGGCATCGCCGAAGAGACGGAGTCTGATGCGGCCTTCGAGGAGCGCACCACGGCGCGTCGACTCCTGACGTCGCGCGAGGTGTTCGACGCAAACGAGCTACCCACCTCGTCGGCGCCTGCAGACCTTTCCGGCCCCGCGCAAGCGATCGCGACCTACAAGCGGATCCTTTCCGAGTACCCGTGGTACGAACGCAACGACCAGGTGCTCTACCAGATGGCGCGCGCCTACGACGAGTTGGCCGACCCCGACGAAGCGATGCGCGTCGTCGAGCGGTTGATTGCCGAATATCCCGGCTCGAAATACTTGGATGAAGTGTACTTCCGGCGTGGCGAGTACCACTTCGTGCGTCGCAAATATCGCGATGCCGAGAACGCGTACCAGGCCGTAGTCGCAATGGGTGAAGCCTCACCCTTCTACGAGCTCGCGGTCTACAAGCTCGGTTGGTCGTTTTACAAGCAGGACCTGTACGACGACGCGCTACACCAGTTTCTCGCCTTGCTCGACTATCGGCTGTCGCTGGGCTACGACTTCGATGCGCCGCCGACCGGTGCCGACGACGAGAACGACGAGCGGCGCATTGCCGACACGTTCCGCGTAGTGAGCTTGAGTTTCACCAACCTCGGCAACGCCGACGAGCTGTCGAAGTATTTCTCTACTTGGGGTCACCGCACGTACGAAGATCGGATCTACCGCAATCTCGGCGAGTTCCATCTCGAGAAGCGACGGTTCAACGACGCGGCCCAGGTCTATCACGCGTTTGTCGAGCTGTATCCGCTTCACAAGGTTGCGCCGCATTTCAGCATGCGTGTCGTCGACATCTACGAAGCGGGCGATTTCCCGCTGCTGGTTGTCGATGCGAAGAAAGACTTTGCGGCGCGCTACGGCGTCAACGCTGAGTACTGGCATTACTTCGACATGGCCGAGGCGCCGGAGGTACGCGACTATCTGAAGGCCAACCTCATCGATTTGGCGAACCACTATCACGCGCTGTATCAGCAGGAAGATTTAGAAGACGAGCGGCCCGCAAACTACCGTGAAGCGCTTGCTTGGTATCGCGAGTTCCTCGACTCCTTCCCCGAAGAGGATGTTTCGCCGTCCATCAACTACCAACTCGCCGATCTGCTGCTGGAGCACGAGGACTTCGGTGAAGCGGCTGCGGAATACGAGCGCACCGCGTACGATTACCCCGTGCACGAGCGTGCAGCCGCCGCCGGCTATGCGGCGATCTATGCGCACCGCGAACAGCTCAAGGTGGTATCGGGCGCCACGCTGCCGACCACGCGACTCGCGACGGTGGAAAGCTCGCTGCGATTCGCGGACACGTTCCCCGATCACGAACACGCGGCCACCGTGCTCGGTGCCGCGATCGAAGACCTGTACGACATGCGCGATTTCGAGCGCGCGATTGTCGCCGGTGAATCGCTCATCGATCGCTTTCCCGCCGCGGACATGGCGCTACGTCGCACGGCCTGGCTAATCGTCGGCCACGCTTCGCTCGAACTCGCCCGGTACGAAGCGGCGGAACACGGCTACACCGAGGCACTCGCACTGATGGCGCCCGACGACGACGATCGGCTCAAGGTGGTCGAAAACCTGGCGGCGTCGATCTATAAGCAAGGCGAGCAGGCGCGCGCGCTCGACGACTATGGCCTGGCCGCAGAACACTTCCTGCGCATCAAGGCGGTAGCGCCCGGCTCGCAGATTCGCGCCGCCGCCGAGTACGATGCTGCCGCCGCACTCATTCATCTCGAGGATTGGCAGCGCGCGGCGGACGTGCTCGAGGACTTCCGCGCCGCCTTCCCAGACCACGATCTGCGGCCGGAGGCGACCCGGCAGCTGGCCGATGTCTACGAGAAAGTCGGTGACCTGTCACGCTCGGCTTCCGAATACGAGCGCGTCGCCGACGACGCGACCGATCCCGAGAGCCGACGGCAGGCGATTCTCGTGGCGGCCGACATGTACGAGAAAGCCAAGGCGAATGCCGATGCGTTGCGTGTGTACCTCGGGTACATCGACGAGTTCCCGCGCCCCATCGACGTCGCCGTGGAGATCCGATTCAAGGTTGCCGACATGTACAAGACAGCCGGCGACGACGGGTCGTATCGGCAGCAACTCTCGGCGATCGTCGAGATCGACGGCACCGCCGGCGCCGAGCGCACCGATCGCACTCGCTTCCTGGGCGCCAAGTCTGCGCTGGTGCTGACCGAGCCGCTGTTCGTCGAGTTCAACGGCTTGGCGTTGTCACAGCCGTTCGAATCCAGCCTTGCCCAAATGCGCAGTCGCATGGACGTGGCGCTCGCTGCGTTCGAGAAGCTGGTCGCCTACGAGGTTGCGGAAGTCACCGCCGCGTCGACCTACTACATCGCGGAAATCTACGGACATTTGAGCGACGCGTTCGTCGCTTCCGAACGGCCGGCGAACTTGAGCGGCGCAGATCTCGCCGACTACGAGATGGTGCTCGAAGAGGAGGCCTATCCGTTCGAGGAGCGATCCATCGAGGTGCACCAGGAAAACATCGAGTTGATGCGCGTCGGTGTATTCAACGCATGGGTACAGCGGAGCTTGGACGAGCTCGCGACGCTGGTGCCGGGGCGCTACGCGAAGAACGAGATCAGCAGCGGTCCGCTCGGTGCGATCGAAGAGTACGCGTACCGCACACCGGTGCCGACACCGACCATCGACGCTGAGCCGCAAGACGATGGCTCGACTGCCGAGGCGCCGAACGATGCGGCACCGGCACCGAACGATTTCGCAGGAG
>QJXZ01000371.1 GCA_003248125.1 Gammaproteobacteria bacterium
GCAACGAGCCCTGCAAGCTCACCTTCCACCGCCACGTACATTGCCGTCGCGCCGGAGTTGCCCCATTCCGTCGCGATGTCGCGCAGGGACGCGTTCGAAACGCCTTCGGCTGCCATCATGTGCTCGTTGCCGATGCACACCATCCGTCCGTCGACGCGCGCGCGCGCACCACGGCCGGTTTCACTGGCGAAATCTTCCGCAGAAGGAATCTGCACGCCACGTGCCTTGGCGCCCGCGACAATCGCCGCTGCTAGCGGGTGTTCGCTGGCCGCATCGACGGCCGCCGCCAACGACAACACTTCGTCCGTCGAGTAGGGCGCAGCCGGCTCCACGTGTACCAACTTGGGACGACCTTCCGTGAGCGTGCCGGTCTTGTCGACGATCAGCACGTCGACGTCACGCAGGCGCTCCAGCGCCGCCGCATCACGAAACAGCACGCCCATGCTTGCGCCACGTCCAGTGGCCACCATGATCGACATCGGTGTCGCGAGCCCCAATGCGCAGGGACACGCGATGATCAGGACCGCAACCGCGGCGACCAAGCCGTGTGCCATCGCCGGCTCCGGTCCAACGAGCGTCCAAACGACGAATGCGCCGACCGCCACGAGCACGACGATCGGCACGAACACCGAAGCAACACGGTCGGCCAAGCGTTGTACCGGCGCACGACTGCGTTGCGCGGCCGCAACGAGCGCAATGATGCGTGCGAGCAGCGTCTCGCCACCCACTTTGCGCGCCTCGATCACCAATGCACCGGTACCGTTCACGGTGGCGCCGGCAACCGCGTCGCCCTCGCCCTTGGCGACCGGAACGCTCTCACCGGTGAGCATCGACTCGTCCACGTTACTGGCGCCACTGATCACGACGCCATCGACGGGAATCTTCTCCCCGGGTCGCACACGCAAGCGATCGCCGACTTGCACCGCGTCCAACGGCACTTCGTGTTCGCCATCGGGGCCGATGCGAATCGCGTGCGGCGGCGCCAACGACAGCAGTGCACGAATGGCAGCACCGGTGCGGGCTCGAGCGCGCAGTTCCAGAACCTGACCAAGCAGGATCAACGTTACGATCACGGCCGCGGCTTCGAAGTACAGACCGACATGGCCATGCGCATCGCGAAACGCAGCAGGGAACGCATGTGGAGCGAGCAAGGCGACCACACTGAATGCGAACGCGACGCTGACGCCGAGCGAAATCAAAGTGAACATGTTCAAGGCGCCGGTGCGCAGCGAATGCACGGCACGCACGTGAAAGGGCCAAGCCGCCCACAGGCAGATCGGTGCCGAGAGCGCCAGTTCCAACCAACCACGGCCACTGCCGAACACCGCGGTGACGGGCGCGCCGGGTAGCATGTCACCCATGGCAAGCGCCAGCACGGGCAGCGCCAACGCACCCGCAACGACGAATCGCCGCTGCATGTCACGAAGCTCGCCGTGATCGTGCTCGAGCTGCGGCGACTCGGGCTCGAGCGCCATGCCACAGAGCGGGCACGGCCCGGGCGCGTACGCCACCACTTCCGGATGCATCGGACAGATGTAACGGGTGCCTGGCGGCGCCGGCGCCGCGGCGTCGGCGGGCGACTCGGTAAGATAGTGCTCTGGATGTGCGACGAATTTCTCGCGGCAACGCGGGTTGCAGAAGCGATAGTCGTGGCCCGCGTGGGCGTGCCGATGCGGACCATTCGGCTGCACCGACATACCACACACCGGATCGCGCAGAGTACCGTCGTCGTTTACGAAGTGGGGGTCGAAGGCGTTCATGGCACGCATTGAACGGGGTGTGAGCGGCTCACATGTCAAGGGCAGTTGGTATAGCCGTGCAAGGCACGGCCATACCAACTGCGCGCCAAATAGGTGAACTGTCCCAGATTTCCTTAGTGGGAGCGGCCTTGGCCGCGGTCCGGCGGCTAGTCTGCCGACCAGGTCTCGATCAGGTGGCAAACATGGTCGCCGTCTGGCACGCCATCGGGCATTTCGTCCCACAACCGAAGCGCATCGGCGAGTCGCGTCTCGAGGGACTTCAGTGCATCGATCTTGGAACGCAGATCATCGAGGTGGCGCGCGACCAAGTCGCGCACCATGGGGCATGGTGACTCGCCGGCCTCCGCTTCGGTAAGCACCGCCCTTACTTCCTTGAGCGTCAACCCCAGCTCTTGGGCGTGCCGGATGAACTTCAGTCGCGACAGATCCGCACCATTGAACGCTTTGTAGCCATTGCTGGGGTCACGCGTCGGGGTCAACAGTCCGATGCGCGCGTAGTAGCGCACGGTGTCGGACGATACGCCGGTCGCCTGCGCAAGCTGAGCAACTTTCACTGAACTGGCTCCACGGGTGCGAGCGGAACCATTTTCGCCGTCGAGCTCGCCGTTGCAATCACTTCTCCAGCGTCGTCGAGCAATCGCCCCTCGAGGAAGGCGATCGAACCGCCAAGCCGAACGACTCGGCCCTCGGCGCGGACTCGGCCCGGGTGGGCGGCGCGGAAGAAGCTGACTTTGATCTCGAGTGTCGCGGGCGAGCGGGTGCCCTGCGAGGCGCGAACCGCGGCGTGCGACATGGCGGAATCGAGCCACCCCGTGACGAATCCGCCCTGCACGATGTTTCCCGAGTGACACATCCCGTCGTTGGCAGTGAATTCCATGAATGCACACCGCGAAGCTTCGTCGAACCCCATGAGCCGGCCGTCGCCGAGCGACGTCATCAGTGCGGACGGGGGTTGAAGCGGCGAATTCACGACTTTTTCGAGGTTCGGTAGTCGCCGAATTCCTGATCACGTTTGGTGAGCGCCTCGGTGAGTCCTTTGCGCATCTCGGCAAACGTGGTCTGAGCCGTTCGCGTGAATGTCGCGAGCGCCTGCATTTCGGTTCCAGCGCGAATGCCCGCACGGATGCCCATGATCTCCATTTGGCGATGCACGGCGCGCTTGTTGAACTGCTGCACGTCATGCGGAACCTTTGCCACGCGCACGGCGATTTCGAGCACCCGACTCTCTAGCTCATCGACCGGAAAGGCACGATTTGCAAAGCCGCACTGCGCAGCCTCGATACCGGACATCGCATCGCCGGTCAGCATCAACTCCATGGCGCGTCGCAATCCGACGATCCAGGGGTAGAACTGATTGTCCGGAGGACTGATCGAGCGCACCACCGGATAGCCGATCTTGGCGTCCTCTGCGACATAGACGAGGTCGCACGCAGTGGCGAGCTCGGTACCGCCGGCCAGACAGAAACCATGCACCTGCGCAATGACCGGCTTGGCCAAATCCCACATGCGCAAGAATCCCTCCACCACGTGCCTCGGCCAATTGCCGATCCCTTTGGCGGTGTGAAATGGCTGATCTCTACTGGTATCCGACTTCAGGTCGTAGCCTGCCGAAAAGCACGAACCTGCACCGCGAATGATGGTGCAGCCAATCTCGTCGTCGACATCGGCTCGCTCCAAGGCATCGAACAGTTCGGAGCGCAACTCGTTGGAAAGTGGATTGCGCTTGTCCGGGCGGTTCAACGTAATGCGCTGCACACCGCTCGCCGGACGGTCGACGATGATCTTCTGGTAGTCCATGGTTCCCTCTCCCGTTGAGTGCAATCAATCGAACGAAAACACGTCCGGCGCGAACGCCTCGAAGGTGCGCAGCACTTCGTCGCCTTTCGCACCGGCGAGGGGCGCAATGATGTGGGTGTGCACGCCGCCGCTTGCGTCCCACCGCACCCGCTCTCGACACTCATCCTCGTCGCCGATGATCGCGATCTCGTCGACCAGAGCATCGCTGAGCGCACCAGTCGTCTTGTTCCGGTCCTTGGCCGCCCAACCTTCCGAAATCGCGCCCGCGGCGTCCGCGTAGCCCGCCCAAGCGAGAAAGTTGTTGTAAACGGGATTGGCGTAGTAAGGCGCGAACGCAGCCCGAAACCGATTGCGCGCATCCGCCTTGTCGTCGGTTACCAGCACCATGGCGCGGTTGACGATCTCGATGTCGCGCCAATTCTTTCCGGCACGCTCCGCGCCGATCTTCACATGCGCCATCATTTTCGGCAGTGCGCCCTTGGGCCATAGATTGAATATGACGCCGTCACCCACTTCGGCTGCCATCTCGATCATGTTCGGCCGCAGCGCGGCCAAGTAGATGGGTGGCGGTTCCTTCATCGGAAATTGCCGATAGCCATGGCTCGATACGGTGAGATCGAAATCGGATTTCTCTCCCTTCAACATGGAACGCACCATGATCGCAGTATCGCGTACTCGGCTAACAGGTTTATCAAGGGGAATGCCGTGCCACCCCTCCATCATGGTTTGGCTCGAAGAACCGAGGCCCATCACGAACCGACCGGGCAGGATCTGCCCCAGGGCATTTGCCGTGGCCGCGAGTACAGCAGGTGTGCGCGTATACACGGGCGTTACGGCAACACCGATACGCATCGACTGGGCGACGTGACCGAGCGCGGCGGCAGTGGTCAACGCATCCGGAGCGCCACCGTCACCGAACCATGCGTCGGTATAGCCTTTCGATTCCGCCCATTGCACTCGCTCGATCGTGTCTTTCACGAACGGGCTCGCGGGCAACGTCACCGCCATTCGCTTGCGAATTGCCATCGGGAACCCCTGTACCTGCTGCGGCCGACAAGCCTCGCATTTTGCGACGCAGCGAATCAAGCCGTATCCTTGCCGCGATCCGCTGGGGACGACGCATGCCAGACACCGTCACGCTCATTCCGGTGCGAAAAGCACATCGCTTCGACGAAGCAGCCCTCACCAAGTACATGACCAAGCATGTCGAAGGTTTCGCGGGCGAACTCGAAGTGCGTCAGTTCGAGGGCGGTCAGAGTAATCCGACGTTCGCCCTTCGCGCCCGCGATACCGAGTACGTGATGCGCAAGCAGCCGCCCGGGCAGCTATTGCCGTCGGCCCATCAAGTGGATCGTGAGTATCGTGTGATGCATGCGCTGGCAGGTACTGGCGTGCCCGTACCGCGCATGTATGCGCTATGCGAAGACCCGAGCGTGCTCGGCACCAAGTTCTACATCATGGAGAAGGTGCCCGGCCGCGTGTTCACCGACCTCATGCTGCCGGACTTCGACAATGCGGGCCGCGCCGCGATCTATCGCGACCTCGTGCGTGTGCTAGCGGCTTTGCACACGGTCGACTACCGCGCGGTCGGCCTCGAGACATTCGGCAAACCCGGCAACTATTACGCGCGCCAAATTTCCCGTTGGTCGAAGCAGTACGTTGCTTCGAAGACCGAGGAGATCGAGGCGATGGACAATCTGATGGAATGGCTTCCCGCGCACATTCCCGTGAGTGACGAAACCGTAATCGTGCACGGCGACTACCGACTCGGAAACGTGCTCATTCACCCCACCGAGCCGCGCATCGTTGGCGTACTCGATTGGGAGCTGTCGA
>QJXZ01000302.1 GCA_003248125.1 Gammaproteobacteria bacterium
TCTACCGGCCGCCAATTCGAACACCATGCCGTCGTGCGTGAGCACTGCACCGTCCGGCAGCTCACGGCGGAAGATCTGCTCGAACAGCCAGTTCCGCGGTGGCGGCACGAGATGATATGCACCGATCATCTTTGCTTCGCCGTTGCGCACGAGATCGGTGAGCGAGTCGGCATGGGCGTGATACGTCTGGATGTCATGCAGAATCTTCGCCTGACGATCCCGTCCGGCAGCGCGCGCTGCACGTTCAAAGATGGCGACGATCGGAAGGGATAGCACATCCTGCAGCAAGAGATCGGCACCGCGCGCAGCCTCGAGCAGCGAACTCGTTACGTTGCCGTCGCCGCTCACCACGACCGAGCGCCCACGGTAGTCGAAGCGATAGCCGACAGCGGGCACCACCGGTGCATGGTCCATGGCGAAGGCGCGAATCACGAGGCCGTCGTGCTCGAGGATTTTGCCCGGTCGAATGGTTACGGCGTTGAGTTCGCCGAGCGCGGGAGGAAGCAACACTTCGCCATGATGCGCGATCCGATAGCTGCGGTCCTGCGCGTAGGCATCGTTGAAACCGGAGACGACGGCATCGACGCCGTCGGGACCGATGATGTCGAGTGGCTTCGAGCGGCCCGCGACCCAGGAATTGAGGTTGAAGTCGGGCACCGACGCTATGTGATCGGAGTGGAAATGTGTGAGCAACACCGCTTCTAGGCGGCCCAGCGGCAGGCCGGCCAGGTTTGCCACGTTCGCCGAGCCTGTGCCGGCATCCACCACATAGAGGGCGCTGCCCGCCTCGATGGCGACACAGGCTTGGGCCCTGTTCGGTGCGGGCAGTGGCGAAGCCGTCCCGCACATTGTTGCGCGCAGGCCCTCGAACGGATCGGCATCCGGGATTGCCATCGCTACCGCTGCGAGACGTTCCAGCGCCCAGTCTTGACCCCGTGCCGTCGACAACACTGCATATGCTGCTGTTGCCACGACGCCAAGCGCGAGCGCGAGCCAAATCAGTAGCTTTCGCATAGATCACCTCAGAGTAAGTGGTACGCGATTTTGCTTTGTGTAGGGGAAAAGTGGGAACCTACCAGGAGATTACCGTGGCGCGGACCCGATATGTCACCGCTACGACTTGTCGTATGGACCATCGTATGCATCGGATCGGCTTCCGTCTTGGCGGCCGATACGACGGCGATCTACGGCTGCTCATACCCGGGGCAGCGTGGCAACGTGCTGGTGCTCGGTGCGCGTGGTGCGTCGAGTTACGTGAAGTTCGGCGCCCAACGCATCCCCGCTCAGCACGCCGCGACGGCAGACGGCGAGCAGCGTTGGACATGGTCGAACAACCGCGTATCGCTGGGCGCGGACAGCATGGCGCACTACTACGAAGGCGGTGACTACGAGAATGCAAAGGCCACGTTCCGTTGCAAGGCGATGGGTAGCGGTTGAAGTTGCCGTACGGTAAGCCCCAAATTCTCGCTCCGGCTGGGGGAAGCGCATGAAGTTGACGGTCGAATTTCCGAGTGTTGCGTATCGCGAAGGCGGCGAGGGTGTCGCGAAGCTCGCGCGCGCAATCGAGGCGATCGGCTACGACGAGATCGACATGTTCGATCACGTGGTCATGGGGTATCCCACGGCCAGTCGGCGGGCACCAATGTACCCGCCGCAGATGCCGATCCTCGAAGCACTCGTGGCGTTGTCCTATGTCGCGGCATCGACCGCGCGGGTGGGGCTCGGCACGGAAGTGCTGGTTCTACCGCAGCGGCAACCAACGCTGGTGGCCAAGCAACTAGCGAGTTTGGACACGTTGTCGGGCGGACGCGTGCGGCTCGGCATTGGCGTCGGCTGGCAACGCGCCGAGTATGAGGCGCTGGGTGAAGAATTCGGCAACCGCGGCCGTCGCATGGATGAAGCCATTGCGCTATTGCGCCACTACTGGCGAGACGAGCGTGTCGAGTTCGACGGCGAGTTCTACCAGGCGGAGGCCATCGCGATGGAGCCGAAGCCGCCGCAATCGCCCATTCCGATCTGGATCGGCGGCACCACCGACCGTGCGCTACGACGCGTCGGTGAGTTGGGCGATGGCTGGATGGCGCCGGCCCTGACCGAGTTCGAGGAGGTGGAGCGCACGCGCGCCATCATCAGCGCGGCCGCGGAAGCAGTCGATCGCGACCCGGGCACCATCGGCTATCAGATGATGATCGACGTGCCGCCGCGCGATGCCAGCGGCAAAGCGTTCTACCGTGACCTCGATCGGGTTGCTGCGCGTGGCGAGTTTCTGGTCAAGGCGGGATTCGGTTGGGGCGCGGTCAATGCGACTGCCATGTTCCAAGCCGGCGCACGCAGCGTCGATGCCATGATCGAAGTGCTCCGCAGCGTTCACGATCGGCTGCGGAGCGCGACCGGCTAGGTGGCCGTCAGCTTTGCGTTGGGCCCGGCGTCGTTGAGCGCGCAAGCGCGAACGTGGCCACAGGCTGAAGCGTACCTTGGAAGTCCATGAGTTCGTTGCCGCGCCACTCGAAACCCGAGCGCTCGAGCGCGCGCATCGCGGCGCTGTTGGCGCTCGATGTAATCGCGAGAATTCTGTCGATCGAATAGGACTGAAAACACCAGCGCGACGCCGCGGCGATCACTTCGGCAGCCACTC
Organism: Gammaproteobacteria bacterium; assembly: GCA_003248125.1. Lineage (GTDB taxonomy): Bacteria > Pseudomonadota > Gammaproteobacteria > Pseudomonadales > Azotimanducaceae > SZUA-521. The sequence continues at coordinate 2,636 of QJXZ01000302.1, forward strand.
CTCGCCCTTGATGACTTTCCTTGATCGCGAATCCGATCTCGACCTCGTGGCCCAAGGGACTGAAGCCAACGTGTCCGATCGCGTCGTGTGTGCGAGGATCCTCGACGGCGAGCACGTAGGGTCCGAGCCGCGGGTCGCAAGGTGACGAATATTGATCAATCAGGAATTCGAGCACGGCAACTGCATGCGCGCGATCCGCGTACACCTGGCTGGGGAGCCATTTCACCAGGCTATCTTCATTGCTCAGCGCCAGCACGGCGTCGGCATCGGTGAGAGTGAATGGTCGAAGCAATGCGGACTGAGTTCTGATGGGCTGGAAGGCGCGATTCACGATGCTCGTCCGTCGCGATGGCGCAGTATGACGGCGAACGGCACGAGGGCGGTACTGGGGAGGCGCTAAGTGCGACGAAACGACTGCTCGCATCAGTGATGCAAACGACCGGCGGCGATCAGCCGCCCGCGGTAGTAACCGGAATCCATGACAACGATACTGACGTGGCCACCCGATGCTGGCGCGTGCACGAATCGTCGCGCGCCGACGTAGATGCCGACGTGCCCCGTCTTCGAGTCGGTATCGAAGAACAATAGATCACCGATCTCGAGCGTGCGCGGGTCGATCGCGCGCGCGGCGCGGCGCTGGTCGGAGGACGTTCGCGGCACGCGGATGCCGAGTCGACCGTACGACCAGTAGACGAGGCCGCTGCAGTCGAAGCCGGCCGGCGAAGCACCGCCGTAGCGGTACGGCGTGCCGACCATCTTCAAGGCCTGCGCGGTCATGCGCTCGCCAATTGATGCCGTCGGTGACGGCCGATGGCCCTGAGTCGTGAGCGGTTGCGTCTCTTGTGGTGCGGATGGTCGTGTCGCACACCCGGCCGCCAACAGCGCGCATAGCAACAGAGAAACTCGCATGCCGCCATGCTCGAAGAGCGAGACGGGCTCGTACAGACCTACGTGCGGTGCATGCGATCCGATCGACCGCTAGCGTGTGCGGTACGTCTCGTTTGAAGGTTCAGCCGCAGGTGCCGATTGCACCACACACGGTGCAGCGATCGCAGCCATCGACGCGCATCAGCGCCGCTGCGCCGCATGCCTCGCAGCGTCGGCTGGAACGAATGACGATTGGCTCAGCGACGGGCGTCGAAGCGGCGGCGAGCGGGTCACGTACCAAACCCATTTCCATCAGTGGATAACCTTCGTCATCCAGCACCCTCAGTTGCGCATAGCGGTGAATGACCAGAGTCGCGATGTAGGCAATCGTGCTGGGATAGACCTGCTTGCGATTCGAGTCTGGAACGGCGGCAAAGAAGTCGCCCTTCGGTTCCGCATAGTTGGTGAGTTCGCGCAGCTTCTTGCCGATCCAGGCGGGGTCGACGATGCGCATGTCGAGCGATAGCGCTCGACACAGGCCATCCAACGCTCGCGGATACGTGCCGGATAGCCACATGGCGTACGGCCGGCGATGCGTCGCGTCGCCTTGCTTCAATGACAGCTCCTTCAAGCCGAGGATGAACTCGTCGCCGGTCGACGGATTGACGATGTCGACCGTCCAAGACAGCGTGCCGTCGGTGCCCGTACGTGGCTCGCGGCTGCTCATCAAGGCATCGAGCACCGGCGTCTCGTCGATGTGCTCGAACGCGCCGAGTTGTTCGCAGCGATAACGTATGAGCATGGCCATCGCCGCTACCAGGCTTGGTGCATATTTCGGCTTGCCGTCGGGCGGCATGGGTAACGCGAAGCCTTCGTCGTCGGCAGCACACTCGTTGAGCGCATCGAGCTTGTGCTTCAACCAGCCGCGATCGCGTGCGTACATGTCGTAGCTCAAGTTGATGGCGAGTGCGTTGAGTCCGCGGGGCTGTTCGATGCCGTTGACCCACACCTCGAAAGGATTCTGGGTGCCGTCCTCTTCGAAGTGACCGACGAATAGTGCGAACTTGTGGCCGTGCGGATGCTTCACCATGTAGCAATGCGCGGGATTGCCATCGGGGAACACGGGCCGGCGCGGCCAGCGCAGGCTGGCGAGCGCCGCCGGCGAGGGTGCGGCGATCTCGACGCGCCGCTCGGTGGCTGGCTCGTGGGTGCGCGCAGTGGCGGGCGCGGCACTCAGAATCTCGCCAGTGATCGCATTTGGCCGAAAAGTCGCCAGCGACTTGCCGCCGAGTTCCCATGTCGTGCGATACAGATCGCGGAATCGATCGAACGGGTAGTCGGCGGCGATGTTCACCGTCTTCGAGATGCCCGAATCCACGAACGGTTGCACCGCGGCCACCATGCGGGCGTGATCGAGTGCGGCGATGTCGAGCGCGGAGACGAATGCGGCGGACAGTTCCGTTGCGCCGAATTTTGCGCGGTAGGTGCGATACGCGTGATCCTCTACCGCGAAGGTTTCGAAATCTCCGTCCGGGGCGCGCTTGCGACGTGTGTACTGCCACGAGAACGCGGGCTCGATGCCGTTGCTCGCATTGTCGGCGAAGGCGAGGCTGATGGTCCCTGTGGGTGCGATCGAAATGAGGTGGCTGTTACGGATGCCGTGAGTGGCGATGCGCTCTCGGATTGTCTGAGGCAATCGAGTCGCGAACCCGGACTCGAGATATCTGGCATCGAACAACGGAAATGCACCCTTTTCGATTGCGAGATCGATCGACGCTCCATATGCGGCGTCGCGGAGCGATTCGCCGATCTTCGCCGCCATGGCACGTCCGGCGTCGCTGTCGTAGCGAATGCCGAGCATGACGAGCGCGTCGCCCAGGCCGAGGAAGCCGAGCCCGAGGCGGCGTTTGGCGTGCGCTTCGTCGCGTTGCTGTGGCAGCGGCCAAGGCGTTGCAGTGAGCGTGTTGTCTAGCATTCGCACGCCGATCGTGGCGAGTGCCGCAAGCCCTTCGAAGTCGAACCTCGCGGTGGTCGAAAAGGGGGCCGTCACGAATCTAGTCAGATCGATGCTGCCGAGACAGCAGCAACCGTACGACGGTAGTGGTTGTTCCGCGCAGGGGTTGGTTGCTTCGATGCGCTCGCAGTAGTGCAGATTGTTGTCGTCGTTGACACGATCGATGAACACGATGCCCGGTTCGCCGTGGTCGTAGGTCGAGCGCATGATCTCGTCCCACAGCTGTCTGGCCTTCGTACGCTGGTAACACCAACGGCCATCGCCGCGTTGTACGGCGCCGGCTGCGGTTAGTCGTGCACCGGGCGCCGCGCGATGAACCAACTCGAAGTCGTCGTCGCGTTCGAGCCGCTGCATGAAGTCGTTCGTCACCGCCACGCTCATGTTGAAGTTGGTGAGCTCACCGGGCGCGCGTTTGGCATGCACGAACTCGAGAATGTCGGGGTGATCGATGCGCAGTATGCCCATCTGCGCACCGCGTCTGGCGCCGGCCGACTCGACCGTCTCGCAAGAACGATCGAACACGCGCATGTAGGAAACCGGGCCGCTCGCTTCCGAGTGAGTGGTGCTCACGTATGCACCGCGTGGTCGCAGCCGCGAGAAGTCGTAGCCGACGCCGCCGCCGCGCCGCATGGTCTCGGTCGCTTCGCGGAGCGCGACGTAAATGCCCGGGTTGCCTTGGGCATCGGGCTCGGAGATCGAGTCCGCAATCGGTTGCACGAAGCAGTTGATCCAAGTCGCATTGCGTCCGGTGCCCGCGGCCGCGTTGATTCGCCCTCACCATGCCGTGCAGTTGCGCTTCGAAGAAACGTGTTTCCCAAGCGCTGGCATCATCCTCCACGGCCGCCAGTGCCTTTGCGACGCGACGGCGAACGTCGTCCGCGGTGGTCTCGCCGAGCGCGCAGTACTTCTCGAGCAATGTCTCGCGCGAGATGCGCTGCGGCGTCAGCAGCACCGATGGTGGGCTCTGAGCGGCTCTTCGCGGCACCGAACGACTCCGGAATGTGATGCGCACGGCCCATTATCCGCGTTCCCGCATCGTGTGCCATGTCGGGATTGGAGGTTTCGAATCCGCAGCCGATCGGCTACTTTGGACACTCGACGCGCGCGCCTACATAGGGAGAGACGAATTGACCAAGAACCACGTTGCCGAATGCCATTGCGGCCAGGTCAAGATCACATGCAGGGGAGAGCCCTATCCCGTGTTCATGTGCAACTGTACGTTGTGTCAGCGCCGGACCGGGTCACCGGTTCACATTGGTGCTTGGTGGCCGATGGCAGACGTGACCATCGAGGGTGAGACGAAAGCGTTCACGCGCACCACCGGTGAACAGGGCAGACCGGCGACCTTCAACTTCTGTCCCGAATGCGGCACCTCGATATGGTGGGGCGGACAGACCGAAGGCGATCATCCGCTGGTCGGCTACTACGGCATAGCGGGCGGCTGCTTTGCAGATCCCGAGTTTCCGCCGCCGACGCACTCGGTGTTCGAGCGAACGAAGCACCCCTGGATCAGTGCTCCTCAAGGAACGCCCTGCTTTGCGGCAACGTTTACGGATCCGGCGGTGATGGAAGAAATCCGAGCAAAGATGAGGAAGCCGATTTAACCGGCGAAGATAGGACGGTCGCAGCTCAGGACTGAACCAGCTCGATGAAACTCTTCATGTCCGGCGGCGCTGACTCGTTCAAGAACTTTCTGAACGCGGGGTGGAAGGTCGCCGCCCGAAATGACCACCAGGTTTGCACGCCGGGCTGATGAAACTGCATGATGATGTGCTTGCTCCACGCTTCCCAGCTTTCGTCGTCCGTATTGCCGTTGTGGTGTTGCATGAACATGAGTTCGTAGTACTTGAACAACCCGAAGATCGACGCGATGAAGTACGCCTTGTCTCCTAGCGATAGCTCTTCGAAGTCCTTGGATTCCGAGCGCATACCCACTGCGAATGCCTCGGGTCTGACGGCGATGATCTCGGCGATGGACATGAAACTCTGGGTGATGGCTTGATGAGTCTGAGCGCGTGTCGCTTTCGTGTTCTGAACGATGGAATAGCCAACGAACAACAGCGACACCACCACCGCGATTGCGCCCAAAAATTCACCGAGATTGCCGAGTAGCTCGGCGGTCGCAGCCAAGTCCATGTCATACCTCCTTCGTCGAGTCGGGCAAGCGTAGCGACAAAGGCTGGCGATGGAAAAGGTCTGCTGTAGGCGCGTCGATCAACTGAGAGGGTCGGTAGCGCGTGATCGTTAGAACGAGGCGGCGCCATCCGTGTAGCGCCGTGTCGGAATCTGGAACAGCCGTCCGGTAGGTGTTTCCAGGAATGGCTCGAGCGGTACGTCCTCCTGCTTCAAGAAGCCGCGGTTGGGCAACACGCCGTCGCGTACCAGCGAGATGACCGATGCGACCGACGCCGATGTCGTCCATGCGATGGCGGTGGCGACGGTGCCTGCCACGTCGATGGGCCGATAGGCGCGCACGAACTCGCGGCGCGTGAGGCGGCCTTCTATGGTGCCTTCGCTCGAGATATGCACGTACACCACGTCGTCGTTCACGGGTGGCTTGGCGTGCGTGAGAATCTCGCCAGCGAGTTCGCGGCGTTCGCGCATCAATAGTTCGTGGAAGAAGAAGTTCATGAGGCGCATGTGACCCGGATAGCGCATCGACTTGTAGTCGAGGTTGGCGACCTTGCCGTGGAACGTCTCGCACAACGTCCCTAAACCGCCCGACGTGGTGAAGGCTTCGAGTGCAACACCCTCCACGTACAGCGTCTCGTGCCACTCCATCGACGAGACGAACTTGCGTACACCTTGCTCTATCACCTCACAGTCGTTCAAATACTCGTTGACCACGCCCTCCGGCGACCAGTTGAAGGCATAGCCCATCAGCCCTTGCGGGTTGCGCGGCAACGCCCCGACGCGAAGTCTGAGCGCGCGACACTCGTCGAATGCGCCGACCTGTGCGGCACCGACAATGCCGACCAAGCCGGGTGCCAGACCACACTGCGGTGCCATGAGGCCGCGCGCGGTCTTCGCCAGCTCGCGAATTGCGTTGGTGGTTGAAACGTCCTCGGTGAGATCGAAATAGTGCGCGCCGGCGACGTGGGCGGCGGCTGCTACCGACTTGTTGAGCGCATACGGCAAACACGACAGGACGCCATCGCACGCGGTTGCGACTTTCTTCAGGTCCTTGGCCTTGGTGAGGTCGACGGCCTCGATGCCATACGTCAGGGTCTCCTTCGGTAGCCGGGCATCGAAGCCGGTCACCTCGAAGCCGGCGTCGGCGAGCAGTCGCGCAGCCAACGCCCCCACTTTGCCGAGCCCGAGCACTGCGATCGAATCGAGTGCCATGCAGTTCCCCTCGCTAGATGTCGAACTTGATGCCTTGCGCGAGCGGTAGCTCACGCGAGTAGTTCACCGTGTTGGTTTGGCGGCGCATGTACGACTTCCAAGCGTCGGATCCCGACTCGCGACCGCCGCCGGTGTCCTTTTCGCCGCCGAAAGCGCCGCCGATCTCCGCGCCCGAGGGTCCGATGTTGACGTTGGCGATGCCGCAGTCGGAACCCACAGCCGAGAGGAATAGTTCCGCTTCACGCACGTCGTTGGTGAAGATGCAAGACGACAGCCCCTGCGGGACGTCGTTGTGGGCCTCGATGGCGGCCTCGAGCGTACGGTATCTCATCACGTAGAGGATCGGCGCAAAAGTCTCGGTGCGCACCACCGAAGTTTGGCTCGGCATGATGGCGATCGCGGGTCGAACGTAGTACGCGTCGCGATGGCGGTCGGCCAGCAGGCGCTCGCCGCCGGATACCTGGCCGCCCTGCGCGCGTGCGGCATCGAGTGCTCGTTGCATCGCATCGAACGCTGCGCTATCGATCAGAGGTCCTACCAGCGTGCCATCGTTGAGCGGATCGCCGACGGGCAACTTCGCATAGATCGCTTGCAGTCGCGGAATCAAGGTCTCGAACACGTCCTCGTGTACGAACAATCTGCGCAGCGAAGTGCAGCGCTGTCCCGCCGTGCCGACCGCGGAAAATACGATGGCACGGATGGCGAGTTCGAGGTCGGCCGATGGTGCGACGATCATGGCATTGTTGCCGCCGAGCTCGAGAATCAGCTTGCCGAAGCGTGCTGCGACGAGGGGTGCAACTGCGCTTCCCATGCGCGTGGACCCGGTAGCGGATACGATCGCGACGCGGTCGTCGCGCGCCAACGCTTCGCCGACTGCGGCATCACCGAGCACCACTTGCGAGAGATCGTCCGGGGCATCGCCGAACCTGGCCACGGCACGCGCGAAGATCGCTTGCGTCGCGAGCGCCGTGAGCGACGTCTTGTCGGATGGTTTCCAGATCACCGGATCACCACAGGCGATTGCGAGTGCGGCGTTCCAGGCCCACACCGCGACGGGGAAGTTGAAGGCCGAGATCACGGCACAAGGTCCCGCCGGGTGCCACGTCTCGCGCATGGCGTGGCCGGGCCGCTCGGATGCGATGGTGAGTCCGTAGAGCTGACGGGACAACCCGACCGCAAAGTCGCAGATGTCGATCATCTCCTGCACTTCGCCCAAGCCTTCTTGTCGGATTTTGCCGCACTCCAGGGTGACGAGTGCACCGAGGCTCTGTTTCGCCGCGCGCAGCTCGTCGCCGAACAGCCGCACCAGTTCTCCTCGCCGCGGCGCTGGCACCGTGCGCCATGCCCGGAATGCAGCGACGCTCCGCGCGACGACGGCGGCGACCTCGGCGGGCGGGTGGGGCTCGAGCCGCGCAATGGTGGTGCCGTCGATTGGCGTACGAACGAGCAGCGATCCAGACTGCAGGGCGGCGGCCGACAGGCCCGCGGCATCGATCACCGCTGCGTGCGTCATGTTCGCCTCCGGTCTAGTTGGATCCGGCGCATCCTATCGTGGCCGGATGCGGCGGAGATAATCGTTCAGAAAGGTGCCGCGCGGGTCGATCCTCTCCCGCGCCTGCCACCAGTCCTGCCAGCGGGGATGGATTTTCGCGAGCGTCTCACGCTCCAAGTAGTTCACCTTGCCCCAGTGAGGTCGCCCGTCGTAGTTGAGAAAGATCTCCTCGCACGCGCGAAAGTATGGTGTTTCGTCCTCGGCGATGTCCTGGTGCACCGAGATCGTCACCGTATCGCGTTGGTACGCGGTCGACAGCCATACGTCATCGGCCGCCAGAGTGCGGTATTCGACCGGCCAACGCACGTCGGGAAAGTCGCGCCGAATGAGGGTCCGAATGGCATCCAGGCATGACAATCCGTGCGCAGCAGGCACGCTGTACTCCATCTCCGTATGTAGATGCGGGCGGTCGTTCGGCAGCACTTCGTAGCTGTACGCACAGCGTTCGCCTTCAGCGGCGAGCGGGTAAACCGGTTCGGCGTTGGTTTCGTCGATGGCCTTGGCGTGTGCCATGTCGGTCTGCGGGTACCAGAAGAACTCGAAGTGACGCGTGGCACGCGCGAGCGACTCGAGTTGCGGAGCGATGTCTTCGAATGCGGCTTGCCATGCTTGCTCGCGCAGTCGGTAGGCATCACGCAGCTCGAGTTGGAGCCGAGTGACGATGCCGATCGAGCCGAGGTTGAGGCGCGCGACTTCCAGCAGTTCCGGATAGCGATTCCTGTCGCATTCGATCACGTCGCCCGATGCGAGCACGATGCGCGCACCCACCACCGCGGCGGACAGGTTCCTGAGGCTGGCGCCAGTCCCGTGCGTACCGGTCGCGATCGCGCCGCCGATTGCCTGTCGATCGATGTCGCCTTGATTGACCAGGCCGAGCCCGGCGTCGTGCAGCGCGCGGCCAAGCGCATGAATGCGGGTGCCCGCCCACATCCACGCACGCCGTTGCTGCGCATCAGTGGATATGACACCCGCGAGCCCGGACGTGTCGATGATCACGCCATCGGTCACGACCAGGGGTGAATGACTGTGACCGGCACCCGCCACTCGAACCGTACGTCCCGCCGAATTGGCCGTGCGAACGATCGCCGCGGCGTCCGATTCGCTGCGCACGAACTGCACTGCGACCGGTTTCGATCGCTGGCGCCCGGACCAGTTGCTCCACCTCGCCATTGCGTTCGTCAGTCTACTCCGCGACTGGATTATGGTCTGTGGGACCGTCAAAATCCTCCCGCATTGTGAGGAGGAGCTAGATGAAGACGTTTTTGATCGGCACGGTGATCGTTGTCGCCGTGCTCGTAGTGGCGACCGTCGTGTTCCGGGAGCCTTTGTTGAGCGCCGTGTTCGACCGACTGACTGCCGACATGTTCGTTGCCAGCGACGACGATGCGTTCGACCCGGGCGTCGCCATCGGCGAGCAGCTGCCGCCGATACTCGCGCGCATCGATGGCCGAGAAGTGACCTCGGTCGACGAATTCATGGGCACGCGCGGCATGGTGTTCGTCACCAATCGATCTGTGGATTGGTGACCGTACTGCATCAAGCAGCTCGTGCAGCTGCAAGGTGAGTTGAAGCGCTTCACGGATGCCGGCATCGGTGTTGCCGCCATGACCTATGACCGCCCCGAGCTGCAGAAGGCATTCATCGACAAATACTCGATCACCTTTCCGCTGATGTCGGACATCGACGCCACGTCCATGAAGAACCTCGGGATTTTGAACGAGCAGTACGATCCTGGTGATTCCGCCTATGGTATCCCGCATCCAGGCGTCTTCGTGCTCGACACCAACGGTCGTGTAGTCGGCAAGATCTTCCTCGAGGCGTATTCGACGCGGGTCGACGCCGATGGCGTGCTGCGCTATGCGCAGCAAGTGCTGGCAGGAGAGAAGGATGACTGAGGTTCGTCCGTTCCGCATCGAAATTGCCGAATCTGCGCTCGACGATCTTCGCGAGCGTTTGCGTCGCGCGAGGTGGCCCGATGAAGAAACGCCGTCCGATTGGAGTCAAGGTGTACCGCTTGCATACCTGCAATCGGTCTGTGCGCATTGGGCGCACCAATACGATTGGCGCGCTCGTGAGGCGCGCATCAATGCCTTTCCACAGTTCATCAGTGAAGTCGATGGGTTGGACGTTCATTTCTTGCACGTGCGCAGTAGGCACGACGATGCGCTACCGATCGTCATCACGCACGGCTGGCCGGGCTCCATCGTCGAATTCCTGAAAGTGATCCGCCCGCTCACGGATCCGACCGCGCACGGTGGTACGCCGAACGAGGCATTTCACGTCGTGTGTCCGTCGTTGCCTGGGTACGGATTTTCAGGCAAGCCAACGAGTCCCGGCTGGGGTGTCGATCGCATCGCAACGGCTTGGGATGTGCTGATGGTGCGCCTTGGCTATTCGCGTTACGTCGCGCAGGGAGGTGATTGGGGGTCTGCGGTCACTACGGCCATCGGCGCACAGAATCGCGGTCAATGCATCGGCATTCACGTCAACATGCCGAATGCACGGGCAACGAAGGAATCGCTCGCCAACCCCACGCCGCGCGAACAGGTCGCATTGAAGGGTGCGCAGCACTATCAAGAGTGGGACTCCGGATACTCCAAGCAGCAATCCACTCGGCCGCAGACGCTGGGCTACGGGCTGGTCGATTCGCCCGTCGGGCAGGCTGCGTGGATTCTCGAGAAGTTCTGGGCATGGACCGACTGCAACGGTCACCCCGAGAACGCAATCGCCCGAGACGATCTACTCGACAACGTGATGATGTATTGGCTCACGGCATCGGGCGCGTCGTCAGCGCGGTTGTATTGGGAGAGCTTCGGCAAAGCCTTTGGGGGCGCGAGCGACGCGCCAGTTCGGTTGCCGACCGGCTGCAGCATTTTCCCGAAAGAGATCGTGCCGACACCGCGCAGTTGGGCCGAGAAGCGTTACCACAACATCGTGTACTGGAACGAGCTCGATCGCGGTGGGCACTTCGCCGCGTTCGAGCAGCCGAAGCTGTTCGTCGACGAGCTGCGGCGCTGCTTCGCCTCGATGCGCTGACGCCGGCTCACGCCGGCTAGCACTCTGGCCGGCGCGCGCTAGCCGTAGCCAGGCTTGCCGGCCAAGCCTTTCATTGCCAATCGGCTTCGCGCATCATGCCGAGCCTTTGTCGAGGGCGAGCATTGGGCGTCATGAGCGACGCTGCCGTCGAGTTCCGCATCTGCGCCGGTCCGAGTACCGATGCGCCATTCACGGCCGTCGTGGCTGAGTTCGTTCCGCTCTTCAATACGCCGCTGCCGGCGAGCGATGTCGAACGGCGCTTGGCGCACGTGACCCCGGAGAATCTCACGCTGGATGTCGCGTTGCCGCAAGCAGTCTCGTTCACCGAACTGGTGGGGTTGCTCGGCAACGCGTTGCAGAACCTCGCCGGTGACTGTGGCTTGCCGATGACGGTGGCGACATTGCCGGATGGTCGCTGCCGCATTGCGCTCGGCTACCGCGACGCGGAAGCGACCAAGCAGGCGTTGCTTGCTTCCGTCCGCATCGCGAGCGAGACATTCGCACTCGCCCATGGCGGCCCCGATCACAGCAATGGGCTCCGTGAGTTGGTTCGACGAACGCATCTCGTCATGCAGATGCGGCAACCGGACTACATCGCTCGCGCTTTGATGCGCATCGCCCAGCAGCGGTCGATTCCCGTCTACCCGGTGTCGCCAGGCTCGCGGGTATGGCAATTCGGGCAGGGCAGCGCGGGTCTGCACTTCTGGGAAGCTGCCAACGAAGACGATTCGCTGACCGGCGCGCGCATCACGCAGGACAAATTTCTGAGCAATCAGCTCATCACCCGGTTGGGCTTGCCCGGCGTGAAGCATCGTATCGTACCGGATTTGCACGCCGCCAATCGCGTGGCGCGAGAACTCGGCTATCCAGTAGTGGTCAAGCCCGTCGATCGCGGCAAAGGCCGCGGCGTCACTGCCAACATCGCCAACGCGACACAGCTCGCCGGCGCATTTTCGGCTGCCATCGAGCACTCACCGCGCGGCGTGTTGGTGGAAAAGCACGTTGCCGGCGACGATCACCGCATGGCCGTGTTCGGCGGCCAGTTCAGATGGGCGGCCCGACGTTCGCCGCCGCGTGTGATGGGCAACGGTACGTATACAGTGGCGGAGTTGATCGAGCGCGAGAATCAGAACCGTTCCGACGCCGATGTGGCGGCGGGGTTCACGTCACGCCTGATCATCGACGAAGACTTGCTCATGACCCTATCGAAGCAAGGCATTCGGATTTCCGATCGGCCCGCGCCGGGCGCCGTGGTGCAGCTACGCATGATCGCGAACGTGGCTACCGGCGGTACGATCCGCGATTGTACCGACGCCATTCATGCAGACAATCGGGCCATGGCGGAGGCGATCGCGCGTGGTCTGCGCATGGACGCGATCGGCATCGACTTCATGACGCCTGACATCACGAAATCGTGGCGCGACGTCGATTGTGCGGTGTTGGAAGTCAATCGCACGCCAGGGTTCGGGTCGGACGAACGCGCCGAGACGATACTGGCAGCGAAGTTCCCCGCTGGCACGGATGGCCGACTGCCGGTGCTGGTAGCCATTGGCGCGCACGACGCGTTGTTCGATGAGCTCGTGACCACCGTGGCCGTGAGCGGCGCCAAGGTTGGTTCGACACGTGTTGGTGCCACACGCGTGGATGGAGAGCCTCGGCGCGTGCCGAACGATGACTTGGCGGCGCGAGTAGCGGCACTCGTGTTGGACGCTGTGTGTGACGTGCTGGTAATCGGTGTCTCGATCGACGAACTCGATCGACAAGGGTTTCCGCTCGATCGCTGCGACCTCGCCGTGATATTCGATCGCATGCAAGTTACCGACGCACAGCAGCGGCTGATCAATCGCTGTGCGGCGCGCGTGCTCGCCCATGAAGGATCTGCCGTGGATGGCGAACTTGCGGCCGAGATCGACGCGCTGCGAGCGCGGGGCAGCTTGTCCTCTGCGTGAATGATCGATGCGGCCGGTTTGACACCGCGAGGCGGACGCCTGCGCGCAATGATGTTTCGCGTCAGCCCTGTGCGGCGGCCACGCGCGCCTTGATGTCCGGCTCGAGAAGCCGCTCGAAGGGAATCAGCAGCTGGCTCATCTGGTTGGCGAGCTTGCGGACCACCGGATCGCGGGCAGATGCCACCTGCAGGTGCACGCGGAATTGTGTTTCTTCCTCCGAGAACATCGAACGATCACCCTCGGTGGTCGGATAGAAGAAATCGTTGAAATTCGCTTGTCGCCACGGCAGCCGCGCAGCCTCGGCTGCGCACTCGAGATAGCGCGGTATCAGCGTGTCGAGCGTATCGTCGGCACCGCGACTTTCGAGCGTCGTCGCCAAGGCCTCGGCTTGTAGCGCGGCACAGGACATGCCTTGGCCGTAGGTTGGATTGAAGCTGCACAACGCATCTCCAAGGGGAATCATGCGCCCAACGAGTGAGCTCAGTTGCTCGTAGCGGCGAAACCGATTCGCTGGGTAGATCATGCGATGCACATCCGAAACGAAAGTAGCCTTGCGAAGTTCGTCACTGATCGTGGTGCGTGGCAGGCTCGCAGCGAACTCGATGAATGCCGATTGCTCGTCGGGCGGATAGTCGCCCGCGCGTCCACCGAGCGAGCAGACGTAGCGCCCGCCTTCGATCGGAAAGAGCACGCCGCCACGGGCGCCCGCGCGCGGCAGGTTGCCGCAGGCAACCGCCTTCCAATCGCGCTCACCGGGGGCAAGCTCGACGGTGGCGCTCGAATAGCCGAAGTCGACCTTCACCTCGTCGACCCGCGGCACGTCGAGACCCAAGGCGGTCAGCCAGCGCAGGCCGCCTTCGCCGCGACCCGTCGCATCGACGATCAAGTCGGCTTCGAGACGTGTCCGTTCGCCGCCCTCGGCCTCGAACTCCAGGCCTGTGATGCGATGTGAGTCCGGCGCATAAAGAAGCCCCCGTACCGTCTGGCCGGTGCGTAGCTCGACGTTTGGTGTTGCGCGCAGCACGCACTGCCTGAGCGTGTGCTCGAGGAATGGGCGGCTTTGGCTATGCAGGTCGATTTCCGCATCCCAGCGCGGCGCGAGCCCGAGTTCGGAAGCGAATTCGACGTCCAAGCCGCCGCGGATCAGCACCGAGCCGTTCGCTTCGATGGCAGCCTCGAAACCGGGCAATAGCCTGCCAATCGCGTTCTCCCCGCCCTTCAAGAGCAGGTGGACGTGATGGGATTGCGGCGTCAGGCGGCGTGGTATCGGCGTCGTCGAAAAGGTGTCGCGTTCGAGCACGAGCACGTCTCGAAAGTGTGCTGCCAAGACGCGGGCGGCCAGCATGCCGGCAAGGCTTCCACCCGCGACGACTGCGCGCTCACCGAGCATCTCGGTCATCAATGGATGCCCTTCAGGAATTCGACCAAGCGCGCGTTGGTTTCCTCTGCGCGCTCTTGCTGAATCCAATGCCCGGCGCCTTCGATGATCGTCGAGCCGCGCAGCTTTGGCAGTGTCTCGTTGAACCGCGCAATCGCAGGGGCGCCCCAAATCGTCGGGCCGTCCTTCGAACCGCCGATGAAGAGCGATGGCACGTCGATTGGCCGTCCGGCATAGGGGGCGAAATCTTCGAAATCCCGATCGACGTTGCGATAGCGCGACAGCGGTCCGAAGAAACCCGAGTACTCGAATTCGCGTGTGTAGACGTCGAGGTCGGCGTCCGACAGCCAAGCCGGCATGTTCTTCGGATACAGGAACTTTTCACGCATGGTCTTGCCACGTTCGATGATGGCAATGTTCGGGCCGTTCTCGACGTCCCCGGATGCACAGAAGTAGAAACCGAGGAGCCATTGCCGCACGTTCGGCTCGATTTCGGCTTCGGCCCGGCCGACCGCCTGGAAATACTCGACGTAGAACTCGGCCGCGTCGCCGGCCATTGCCCGCATGCGCGCGGTCGGTTTTGGTTCCGTTGGCGCGGCCGGCGGCGCATAAGGTACTGAGAGACCGGCAACGCCGCGGCACAAGTCGGGTCGCAGCAATGCCGTATTCCATGCGATGGGCGCCCCCCAATCATGGCCGATCACGGTGGCAGCACCGTCGCTCAGCGCGCCGATCAAGTGCACGACGTCGCCGACGTTCTTCACCATGCGGTAGTCGTCGACGCGCGTCGGCTTCGACGAGCGACCATAGCCGCGCACGTCCATGGCGACGGCCCGAAAGCCGGCTTCGGCGATCGCAGGCAGTTGGTAGCGCCACGAATACCACGACTCGGGAAAGCCATGAATCATGAGCACGAGCGGACCCTCGCCGCATTCGGCGACGTGAATGCGCGCGCCGTTGGTAGCAACGACTCTGTGCTGGATTGCGCTCATGTCCGCGCGCCTTGCAGGTCGCAAATTCTGCCGGCATGTGCGCTGGTGTATTGGCCATTACGGTAGGCGACTTCACCGTTGACGATCACGGCATCGATACCGACGGCGTCGCGCACGTAGCGCATGCCGTGACCTGGCATGTCGAACACCGCACGTTCGTTGCCGCGATCGATGCGGTCGGCATCGAACACGACGAGGTCGGCGGCCATGCCGGCCGCGATCGTGCCGCGCTTCGAGATGCCCCAGATTTCGGCAGTATCCGCGGTGATCTTCTTGATCGCGGCCTCGAGTGTGAGGTGATGCGTATCGCGCACGAAGTGACCAAGCAAATAGCCGGTATCACCGTAGGTCGAGAACGACTGGATGTGCGCACCGCCGTCGCTTGCGCCAATGTGCACGTGTGGATCGGCGAGCAATGGCCCGATGCGATCACTCGCCTCGTGGCCGAGGTTCGCGGCGAGGAACGGTACGTTGAGATCGTGCTCCAGGGAAACATCGATCAGGGCGCGTGCTGGCGACGTGCCGCGCTCGTCGGCGATAGCGCCCAGTGTGCGACCCTCGAGCGCCTTCGGTGCCCCCTCGCCGCCGCGTACCACCAGGCCGCCCATGACGAATCGCCCGCCATCGGCGCCGGTCTCGGCAACCAGCTGTTCCGCGGTGGCCGAATCACGCAGTGCGGCGATGCGCTTGGCACGCGGCAGCCGCATGACGCGATACCACGTGGGAAAACGCGCGAAGAACAAACTCGGATGCTCGAAGCTGAAGCTGATGTCGATTGGCCGTGTCTGAACTTGCGGCCATACGCGTGCGCCGCGCGCGAATTGCTCCGCCACACGCGCCATGACACGCGGTACGTTGTCCGGTGTCAGACGTGAGTCGAACAACGGCGAAAACGTGGTCGTGATGTCGTGCTTCAGCGACAGTTCGGCGAGCTGATCGACGCGCGCGATCGTGATGTCCGTGTTGTAGAACTCCGGGACCACCTGCAACACCCGTCCGTAATCCCCGAGCACCGCAGCCAGTGCGTCGAGTTCGCCGGCATGCGCCCAGCGGCTCGGCACGGGACGCAGATCCTCATCGACGTCGACGAAGCTGGTCGACAGGCCCACTGCGCCCGCCTCGAGACACTCGCGCAGCAGATCCTGCATTGCTGCGATTTCGTCGGGACGCGCCGCTCGCTTCTGCGAATCTGCGCCCATCACCCAAAGACGAATGACGCTGTGTCCAACCAACGGAGCGACGTTGACGGCCAGTGATTTGGCGATTGCATCGCGGTAGCCGCCGAACGATTCCCACGTCCACTCGAATGCCTCCGTGAACGCTGCCGGCGGCATCTCCTCGATCTGTTGAAACATGCCGACCAAGCGTTTGCGGTCGTCGACTTTGAGTGGCGCGAGTGACAAGGAGCAGTTGCCCGGCACGACGGTGGTGATGCCGTGCTCCAGCGCCGGCCGCGCTTGACCGTCCCAAAGCAGCTGCACGTCGAAGTGCGTGTGCGGATCGATGAACCCTGGTGCGACGACGCGACCGGTCGCATCCACGATGCGCCGCGCGTCGCCGCCAAACGTGCCGACCGCATCGATGCGACCGTTGCGTACGCCGACGTCACCTTTGAATCGAGTCTTGCCGGTGCCGTCGACGATTTCGCCGCCGCGGATGATCAGATCGAACATGAACGTTTCTCCTCCAGAATTCGGTGCCACGGATGTCCCACGAGCGCCGCTGCATGATCGACGCCACAATTGTGCATGAGGCGCATGCCCGCCATGGTGTCGAGCACGACGCGCGAGCGGCCGCCGCCGGGAAAGCGCAGGGTCACTACCAATTCCGCCTGACCGTCGTGACCACCGCCGATCTCGGCGCGCTCGATCACGGCGCCGTCGGCGGCGTTCGTGTCACGTGATTGCTTCATGCCGGATCTTCGATGAACACGATGTCGCTGCCGAGCAGCACGCCCGGTGGGCGGCGCAAGAAGATGTGCAAGTTCCAACTCTTCAGCTGCTCGGAGGCTTTCGATGGCTCGAGCTCGGGTAGCGCGCGCATCGCCAGTTCGTCGAAGGTTTCGTCGGGCAGCGGGTGCAGATAGCGGCGCTGAGAACTGAGTGTCATGATCGAGCACGTGCAATTATTTTGAACGCGTTATAAAGTCAGCCCGGGTCGGGAGTCAATGGCAAGCGATCGAAACGTGTCCATCAGCGGTCACGAAGCGGGCAAGGATAGGCGCAGGCGCGCAATCGTGCAGGCGGCTCGGCGCTTGATGCAGAAGACCGGCCGTGCGGGTTTCTCGATGCGTGCTCTGGCCGAAGAGGCTGGCGTGAGTGTGCCGACGCCCTACAACCTGTTCGGATCCAAACAGGCGATCATGTACGCCGTCCTCGATACCGACATCGAGCATTACGGCGCCGACCTCGATGCGCTCGCGGCCGACGAGATAGGCATTTTCTTCGAAGCCGTCACGGTCGCGGTGCAGCGCTTCGGTTCCGAGCCCGCATTTCACAAGGCCGTGCTGTCGGCGGTGTACAACGAAGGCGGTAAAGAGTACCGAGCAATGTTCAGCGCGCCACGCCACGCCATGTGGCGCAAGCTGGTGGTCGCGGCGCAGAATGCGGGCCTCATCGCCCGGCACGTGAACGCCGATGCGTTCGCGCTGCAGCTCGGTCGTTCTTTCTTTGCTTCGATCTTGGAATGGGTGCATGGCGAGTTGTCGCTGGATGAGCTGCACACATGGGCACAGTACGGCTTCGCGTTGTTGTTGCTCGGCGTCGCCACGGCGCGATCTGCCGACGAGCTCGACGACAGGATGCGCGCCCTGCAGAAACAACTGGGTCGGCTTTGGCGGCAACGCCAGGTGGCCATCGAAGAATCGACTGCCGTACGTGCGGCCAACCAAAGGGGGAATTGAGCCATGGATTTCGACATACCGAAGGAGATTGCCGACTATCTGAAGGAGCTCGACGCATTCATCGAGCGCGAGATCAAACCGCTCGAGAACGAAAACGACAACATCCGCTTCTTCGATCACCGCCGCGAGGATGCGCGCACAGATTGGGAGCGCGGCGGATTGCCGAACGAGGAGTGGGAGGCGTTGCTGCGCGAAGCGCGCCGACGTGCCGATGCGGCTGGCCACTATCGCTATGCCTTCCCGAGAGAGTACGGCGGCAAAGACGGCACAAATCTCGGCATGGCCATCATCCGTGAGCACTTCGCGTCCAAGGGGCTCGGATTGCACAACGATCTGCAGAACGAGCATTCGATCGTCGGTAACAACGTCGGATTGCTACTGATGATCAACTACGGCACCGAGCAGCAGAAAAAGGAGTGGATCGACGATCTCGCAGAAGGCCGTCGCGGTTTCGCATTCGGCATCACCGAGCCGAATCACGGCTCCGATGCCACGCACATGGAAACCCGGGCCGTTCGCGACGGTGATGAATGGGTGATCAACGGCGAAAAGACCTGGAACACGGGTATCCACAAGGCCCAGTACGACATGGTGATGGCGCGCACCAGCGGCAAGGCCGGCGACGGTGACGGTATCACGGCACTACTGACGCCGATGAATGCGCCAGGCGTCAAGATCGAAGAGATGCTGTGGACCTTCAACATGCCGACCGATCATGGACGCGTGTCGTTTACCAATGTACGCGTGCCGAACGACGCAGTTTTCGGCGGTGAAGGCCGAGGTCTGCAGGTGGTGCAGCATTTCTTCAACGAAAACCGAATTCGCCAGGCAGCATCGAGTCTCGGTGCCGCGCAGTTCTGCATCAACGAATCGGTGAAGTACGCACTGGAGCGCAAGCCGTTCGGCAAGGCGCTGGCCACCAATCAAGGTATCCAGTTTCCGCTGGTCGAACTGCAAACTCAGTGCGAGATGCTGCGCGCGCTCATCCACAAGACCGCATGGCTGATGGACAAGTACGGTGCGTTCTCGCAATCGGACAAAGTATCGATGTGCAACTATTGGGCGAACCGACTTTGCTGCGAATCGGCCGACCGTGCGATGCAAGTGCATGGTGGCCTGGGCTACTCGCGGCACAAGCCGTTCGAGCACATCTATCGACACCATCGTCGCTATCGCATCACCGAAGGTGCCGAGGAGATCCAGATGCGTCGTGTCGCCGGCTACATGTTCGGCTTCATGAAGCAACGCGCTCCGAAGGGCGTGAAAGAGGGCTGACATGGGCGATTTCAACGCCGCACTCGAAGCCGTGCTGAGCCGCAAGGTCGATGGCTTCGTGTCGCTCGACGGCTGTGAACGCCTGTCGGGAGGGGCGAGCCAGGAGACCTATCGAATCATGCTCACCACCAAGTCGGGCACTTCCAAGCTCGCCATGCGACGCGCGCCCGGTGGTCTCGCCATCGAAGGCACGGCAGA
This sequence comes from Gammaproteobacteria bacterium, assembly GCA_003248125.1. GTDB lineage: Bacteria > Pseudomonadota > Gammaproteobacteria > Pseudomonadales > Azotimanducaceae > SZUA-521. The sequence goes on from QJXZ01000302.1 coordinate 22,144, forward strand.
GAAACCCGGGCTCGCCTTGGAAGCGCGCTTGATGGAGCTGGCGCACGATGCCGGCGTGCCTGAGCCGCGCATCGTGCACGTTCTGGAACCGAGTGACGGCATCGGCGACGGTTTCATCATGGAGTGGCTGGAGGGCGAAACGCTCGGCGCGCGGATCGTTCGCGATCCAGCATTCGATGCCATTCGTCCGCGGCTCGCCTTTCAGTGCGGACAGCTGCTGGCGCGCATTCACGGCATCGATCTGCAGGCGACTGGGCTCGACGAACGTCTCGGACGGCTCGAACCGGAGGCGTTCGTACGACAGAAGTGGGAGCAGTATCAGCTGTTCGAGACGCCACAGCCCATGATCGACTACACCGCACGCTGGTTGCTCGAGCACTTGCCGTCGAAACGACCGCTCGCGCTCGTGCACAACGACTTTCGCAATGGCAATCTGATGGTCAGCCCCGATGCAGGCGTCACCGCGGTGCTGGATTGGGAAGTCGCCCACATTGGTGATCCGATGCGCGACCTCGGCTGGATTTGCACCAACTCGTGGCGCTTCGGCGGCGAAGCACCGGTCGGCGGCTTCGGCACCTATGAGGATCTGTTCGCGGGCTACGAGTCCGTATCCGGCGAACGTGTCGACCCTGCGCGCGTCAAATTCTGGGAAGTGTTCGGTTCCTATTGGTGGGCGATCGGCTGCCTCGGCATGGCGTTCGCATACCGAAATGGCCCGGATCGCACCGTCGAACGGCCGGGTATCGGACGGCGCAGCTCGGAGTGTCAAGTCGATTGCGCGAACTTGCTCATACCTGGCGCGGCATCGGTGCCGCAGGCGGCCAAGGCGGCATCGTCCAACGACACGCCACGCACGGACGAATTGATCGAAAGCGTACGCGACTTCCTGCGCGGTGACGTCATGGGACAGACCCAGGGACGTACCAATTTCCTCGCGCGTGTGGCATCGAATTCGCTCGACATCGTGTTGCGCGAGCTGACGCTCGGGCCTGCGCACCTGGCAGCCGAGCAGGCGCGGTTACAGGCGTTGCTCGGCGAGCGCGGAACGCTCGAAGACCTGCGCTGGTCTCTGGTGCGCGGACTGCGCGACGGCACGATCGCCCTCGATCGTCCTGGTCTCGCCGACCACTTGCGCCAGACTGCTGTGGGGCAAGTAGCGATCGATCAGCCGAGATACTCTGGCCTCAAGCGCGCGCTACAGAACAATTGAACGAACGTGGGAGCGGGCTCGCCCGCGATCAGAACAGAGCTCAACTATTGAGGGAGGCATACGTGGCCTACGAAACGATTCTCATCGATGTGAGCGATGGCATCTTCACCATCACGCTCAATCGGCCTGAGCGCATGAATGCATGGACCTATCAGATGGCGGCCGAGCTCGCCGATGCGATCGACAAGGCGAACGCCGACGACGACGTGATCGCCATCGTCTTCACCGGCGCCGGTCGTGGCTTTTGTGCGGGCGCCGACGTGGCCGACGTGTTCAAGGC
>QJXZ01000295.1 GCA_003248125.1 Gammaproteobacteria bacterium
CGAGCAGTCGATTCCTGCGCGCGTAGTCGCGATTCAGCGCAGCGGGCTCACCGTCGATGACGGCGAGCAGGCCTTCGAATTGCCGCTCGGCGGCAAGTGGTTTCAGTTGCCGCCGGAATCGCGACCGACCGTCGGCGATTGGGTGCTGATCGATACTGCACGCACGACGGTCGTTCGCCTCTTGGAACGCGAAAGCGTGTTTCAGCGCATGGCGGCGGGCGACCGCTCCGACGTGCAATTGATCGCGGCGAACGTCGATGTTCTGTTCATCGTGACGTCCGCCAACGAGGAGTTCAATGTGTCGCGTTTGGAGCGCTACCTCGCGGTCGCGCTGGAAATGCACTTGCAGCCTGTGGTCGTGATTACCAAGGCAGATCTTGCAAGTGACGTCGATGTGTACGTTGAAGCCGCAAAGGTCGTTCGGGCGGGTTTGCCCGTCGAAGTCGTGGATGCGCGCGACCCTTCGCAACTCGACGGCGTACAGGCTTGGTGCGCGCGTGGGCAGACGGTGGCATTGGTGGGATCGTCCGGGGTCGGCAAGTCGACGCTGGTCAACACGCTTTCCGGCGCATCGGTGCAGGAAACGAGCGCGATCCGCGAGCGCGATTCGAGCGGTCGTCACACCACGTCCCATAGGAGTCTGCATTTGCTCGACGTACCGGGCATTCGCGAGCTCAAGATCGGCGATTTGGAAACCGGCGTACGCGCGATGTTCGACGACATCGAAACATTGGCGCAGCAGTGTCGGTTCACCGATTGCGGCCATGAGTCGGAGCCAGGGTGCGCTGTGCGTGAAGCCATCGACGCGGGCGAACTCGATGCGCGCCGGTTGACCAACTATCACAAGCTCATGCGCGAACAGCGATGGGCATCCGAGACCATCGCCGAGCGCCACAAGCGCTCGCGTGATTTCGGTAAGGCGGTGCGCCAGCATCTGTCTTTGTCGCACAAGAAGCGGTAGCTGCCGCGTGCGGGGCAAGGGGTGAAAGGATGAAGTACAACATCGGCATTAGCGGTGCTACAGGTGTCACCGGCGAAGTCACGCTGCGCGTTCTGACAGAGCGTAAGTTTCCGGTGCGCACGTTGCGACTGTTCGCATCGGAACGGTCGGCGGGCCAGACCCTCAGATGGAACGGCGACGATCACGTCGTGGAGGCGCTCGACGACGGAAATTTCAAGGGCCTCGACCTCGTCATCAGCGCGACGTCGGCGTCACTTGCACGGGAGTTCGCGCCGCGGATGGTCGATGCCGGCGCGATAGTCATCGATCAATCGTCGGCGTTTCGGCTCGATTCCGACGTGCCCTTGGTGGTGCCCGAGATCAACGCCGCCGCGCTTGCTGAACACCGCGGCATCGTCGCCGGACCAAATTGCACCACTGCGGTTGCCGTGATGGCGGTCGCCCCGCTGCACCAGCGCTTCGGCGTCGAGACGGTGATCAGCTCCTCCTACCAAGCAATCTCGGGCAAAGGCCGGGACGGCATGGCCGAGTTTCTGGATACTTCTGCGCTGGCGGTACGACAAGGCGAGGCCCTGCGCGGACACGAATCGCTCGATGTTCCCACTCCCACGCAGTTTCCACACGTGCCGGCCTTCAACCTGTTCCCTCAATGCGAGGAGTTTCGCGTGGGTGAGGACACGTCGACGGAAGAGGAGAAGATGCAGGGCGAGATGCGCAAGATGTTGAGTGCGCCGTCGCTCGACGTGCATGCCACTGCAGTGCGCGTACCCGTGCTCGTGGGGCACACCGTGTCACTCGCTCTGACACTGACGAGAGCCGCGAGTCAGGACGATGCCAGGCAAGCGCTGGCGGCATTCCCCGGCTTGCGCGTGCTGGACGAGCCGTGGACCAAGACGTACCCCACGCCGCTGGCCGCTGCGGGCATCGACGATGTGTTGGTCGGCCGCGTGCGTCGCATCCCGTTCACCAAGAACGGTCTTTCCGTGTTCGCGTCCGGCGACAACCTCCGCAAGGGCAATGCGCTGAATGCCATTCAGGTGGCGGAGCTGCTGCTCGGCATCGAACGCCGTGCGTAAGGTTCGGGCAATGCTCGGCCGCTAGACCGGCGTCAGTTTGTCGTGTGGTGCTTGGGGCAGTGCCACGGTGATTTCGTCACCAGGAGAGACCTTGCCACCAGCCAGCACGACGCCCATGACACCGCATTTTCGGATCAGCTCACCCGACGGCATACGTTCCAGTACTGCTTCCATCAGGCCGTCGTGAAATGCATCGAGCTGCTTGCAGGGATTTCGCAGTCCCGTGATTCGCACAACGGCGGACGGGCCGATGTGAAGCTTGGTATTGCGGGGCAAGGAAAGAATGTCGATGCCGATGGTGGTGATGTTCTCGCCCAGCGACCCTGGTTCCACGGCAAATCCCTTCGTCTCGAGCGCATCGAGCAGTTCCGCATGGATCAGGTGAACCTGGCGGAGGTTCGGCTGGGTTGGGTCCGCCTTGACTCGGGACCGGTGCTTGACCGTCTTCCCCGAATGGGCGTCGTCGGCGACACCCAATCCAGCGACCAACATGATCGAAGGCTGAACGCACTTCGAGAACGTGTGCGTTCCGCTCCGGCTCACTGCAAGCACGGTAGCCTTGTCTCGTACCCTTGTGTTCAATGAAATGCGCCCTGCGATGTATTCATTTTCGCTCGTCTAAGGTAGTCACGACGGTGGCATCGTGGCTGAAGTAGACCCCCTCAGCCTCTATGAGCTTTAGACGGGCGATCGACTCCACGTATTGACGCTGCAATCCGTCGTGAGCCTGTACGTCGGGATCGCCGCCTCGACGGTACTCGTGCGCCGTGAACGCCGCTTGCGCAGCGATTACTACTCGCGCACCGTCTGTCTCGACGACGAGAGACTGATGCCCGGGTGTGTGACCGGGCGTCGGCACGATGCTGATGCCGGGGATGATGCCCAGATCACCCCGTACCGGGTTGATTTGCGCGCCATCGAAGTCGAACCAAGATCGGATCGTGTATCTCTCCTTGCGCGCGGTCTCTAGCTCGGCCTCCTGAACGAAGAACTCGGCATGCGAAAAAAGGCGATTGTTGCCGCAGTGATCGAAGTGCAGATGGGAGTTCACGACGATGTCGACATCGGTCGGCTCGACACCAAATCGTGCCAACTGATCGATCATCGACGTTCGCTGCGGCTCGAATGTGTCGTCGATGTAGCGGTTTCCGACGCCAATACCTGTGTCCACCAGAACGACATTGGAGTGCGAGCGTATGAGATATGCGTAAACGTTCGTCGTCGTATCAGCATAGGTGGGGGGATTGAATTGGCCAGCGAGCTTGACGGTCGCCATGTGCAGTCTTTCAACTGATGTGGACATGGGATATGAGTCCTCGACTTCGCATTAGCCTCTTCGTGCGAGGAAATAGTTTGAGACTGATTCCAGTTCTGTATTGGAGAGGGTCTCAATCAGTTCAACGAATTGCGGAGTGAACGTGGGCTTGATTTCTGGCCACACTCGACGGATGCCTTGGAACCGAAAGAAGCCCACGATGTCCCTTTCGCAGGTTTCCCAGTAGTCGCGATCCAGCAGACCCCCTTGATACTGAACGAAGGTATTGAACCAGGTCATGAATGTCGCGGCGACGCGATGAGTGAAGATCGCGAAATCGACCTCATCGAGAGACTCAGGGTCGTTTAGACCGCGCAGCATCGTCCCCATCGTTTCTCGGTTTTCCGAGGCCGCCATTCCGAGGTCAATGAACTTGTTCATCGTCTCATTGACGGTACTCAGCTTCGAAAATCGAGTGTTCTCATTGATCTGACGGGAGAGGTACAAAAGTGTCGCTATGACGCCCAACGCCCCTGCAACCTCGCCCAAAGCGTTGACCACCTCCCAGTTCATAGGCGCGTCTCTGATTGATGACTTGATGTTGATCGGCTACCACGAGCACTCAAGCTGGCAACGATTACTACGCTGACATTGAACTTCCTCCCATGCAAACGCGTTGTGAAGCCAGCTTCGTCCACTTTCTAGATGGCACTTGCCGCAGAACGTAGCACGGCTTCGACGAAGCTAGTCTTCGCCAGCGAGTAGGCTTCTCTGGATTCGCGCGTTCGTCCGTGATGTCGGTCTGCCAAATCGTATTTGAGTGCCTCGTATCTTCGCGCCAGCTCCGGGCTGCCGCGCAATTGATCGCGAAACAAGAGGTGACGGCGCTCCTGCGCCCCGCCTGCGACGCATAGATGGACGTGGTGGGTGCTCGGCCATTGGTTCGGTTTCACGAAGAAAGGGTAGACGCTGTCGAAGTCGCCGAGGTCGACATGCCAATAGCCAAGACCGAACAGGATCTCCTCGAGCCGAGACCGCGGTTCGAGCGCTGCCAACGAGATTTGAATGTCGATCACTGGTTTTGCTGCCAAGCCGGGTACCGACGTAGAGCCAACGTGCTCGATGCTCAATGCGAGCGTGCCAAATGCTCGACCGAGCAGGCGCGCCTCCGATTCGAAGAGGTTCGGCCACTCGGTTCGGTACGGCACGATGACAATCATTGGCTCTCGATTTTCACCAACGCTGGCATTCAGCTCCGCGTATTGACCCCGTCCAGAGGATAAATCGGGCGCCGCACGTTCTCGAAGCGAATCTCGCTGTAGTCGGACGTGCATACGCCGAGCCCGGCACACTCGACGATGGCGTGCGCGATCGGTTTGAAGCCCACGCGATAGTGGATGCGGCTCTTCAGCATCAGGTATCTGCGCGTCCGCGGGTCGATGCCGAGCGACGTGAAGCAACCGGGATCGAATGGCTCGATGTGCCGCGAGATCACCACGATATCGACGCTGCCTACGCGTAGCACGGCGGTGCGGCCCATGCGCATGGTGAGCCCGCGCGACATGGCAACCGTGGCCGGGAAGTCGCCGTCCGAGACGAGTCGTACACGGCCGGTCACTTCGAGCGGCTTGCTCTGGCGCGTAAGCGCAGGCATCGGCAATTTGCCGCCGAGTGAAACGGTGACCTCGGCGCCGACGCCCGCAGCGATCATCTGCTCCACGGCCGCCGGATCGTAGATGCCGAATACGGCCACGTCGTCGAGCTTCTGCCGCAAGATTTCCGCAAGCACGTCGGTGGTGTCCATCGTCCCACCCGATGCGGTGTTGTCGTAGTGGTCGAGCAGAATCACCGGGCCATCGCCGCGCTCCTTGCCGAGTGACTTGCCGCGCGCCACCGACTCGTCCAGTGGCTCGACGCGATATACGAACGCAGCGCGATCGGCCCATGCTCGATCGAGTAGCTCGTCGCGCAGCCGTGCGGCGCCGCTTGCATCGCCGTCGGTTACGGTTACGACAGACAGTCCCGCTTCCCGGATGTCGGCGTGAGGAAATCCGGTGAACAGACTTGCCACCAGAGCCTCGCCACCTTCCATCTCGATGGCGCGCGCCTGCAGAACGTCGTTGGGGAAATCGTCGGTCCCTTGGCGCATGACGTGCGGCAGCATGGGCGCGTTGCCCCATACCATCGTGGGTTCCGCTTCGCCAGCGAGCATGCGAAACAGCGGAACGGCTGCGCGCCGCGCCGTGGCGTCCATGTCGATGTGCGGGTATGTGTGATAGCCGGCGATCACATTGCTGTGCTCGATCATGGCGGGGTAGAGATTGGCGTGCATGTCGAGTGCGACGGCGATGGGCATCCCCGGTGCCACGCTGCGGATGCGTGACAGCAACTCTCCTTCGCCGTCTTCATGTTGCTTGGTCACCATGGCGCCGTGCAAATCCAGCAAGATGCCGTCGCAACCGGCTCGCGCTGCCGCCACGATCTTCTCCGCCATGTATTCGTAGGCGTCGTTCTCGACCGGACCGCTCGGTGCCGCGCCGGCGGCGATG
>QJXZ01000188.1 GCA_003248125.1 Gammaproteobacteria bacterium
CGACTCGAGATCGTCGCCTAAATACTCCTGGTGATCGAGACCGATGCTCGTGATCACCGCCACATCGGCATCCACCAGGTTGACCGCATCCAGCCGCCCGCCGAGTCCGACTTCGAGTACACACGCATCTACGTTTTCGGACTTGAACACCGTCAATGCCGCCAAGATCGCGTACTCGAAATACGTCAGCGTCGCATCCTGACGCGCTGCCTCCACCGCCTCGAATGAACGCGTAATGGCGGTGTCACTCGCGGTCTCTCCGTCGATGCGAATGCGCTCGTTGAATCGGTGCAAATGCGGCGAGATCGTGGTACCGACGCGCAGGCCACTTGCGCGCAGCAGCGCCTCGCAATACAGCGTCGTGGAACCTTTGCCGTTGGTACCGGCGACCACGACGTTGGTTGGCGCCGGTGGCAGAACGTCGAGCCGTTCGGCAACCACGCGCACCCGCTCGAGTCCCAAGTCTATGCTGCGCGGATGCACCCCCCCGATGTAGTCGAGCCATTGATCGAGCGACCTGATCGTCACGTTCCGCCGTCCAGCGCGAGACGCATGTCGCGGACTTGTGCACTCAGCAAATCGGGAATCGACTCGGGGTCGTCAGCATGAGCACCCATGGTGTTGACCAACGCGCTGCCGACCACCACGCCGTCGCTGTAACGCGCCACCCGCGCCGCGCTGGCACCGTCCTTGATGCCGAAGCCGACCATCACGGGAATCTGGGCCACACGTTTGATCGCGGCGACCTTGCCGGCAACATCATCCACCGCGAGGTGATCGGCACCGGTAACGCCCTTCAACGACACATAGTAGATGAACCCCGTGCTGGCACGGGCGATCCTCGTCACCCGCTCGGGTGTAGACGTAGGGGCAATGAGAAACACACTGTCGAGTCCGTGCGTGGCGTAGGCCGCCCGTAGATCGGTGGCTTCTTCCGGCGGTAGATTGACGAAGATGGTGCCGTCCACGCCCGCCTTGGCGGCGCGCGCAGCGAATTCCTCGTAGCCGATCCGCTCGGCCGTATTGAGATAACCCATCAGCAACACCGGTGTCGCGCGATCTTCCAGACGAAAGCGCGCAACCATGTCGAATACTTCGGCGAGCGTGGTTCCTGCTCGAAGTGCGCGCTCCGAACCCGCTTGCACCGCTGGGCCGTCGGCTTCGGGATCGGAGAATGGCATGCCGAGTTCGATCACGTCGGCGCCGCCGGCAACCAACGCGTGCATGGCAGGTACCGTTGCGGCCGGCAAAGGATCGCCCGCGGTGATGAACGTCACCAACGCCTTGCGGCCAGCCGCCGACAGTGCTGCCAATCGATCGGCAACGCGGCTCACAACCGAATTCCGTCCAGCTCGGCCACCGTCATGATGTCTTTGTCACCGCGCCCCGACAAATTGACGATGACAATGTCGTCGGCCGAACGTCGCGACGCTTCCTGCTCGGCGAATGCGAGTGCATGTGCGGATTCGAGTGCAGGCATGATGCCTTCGATCTGCGTCAAGCGGCGAAACGCCGCGAGCGCCTCGCCGTCGGTCACCGCAACATAACGTGCACGTCCCAGGTCTCTGAGATAGGCGTGTTCTGGGCCGACACCGGGATAGTCGAGCCCCGCCGACACCGAGTACGTGTCGAGGATCTGGCCATCGGCATCCGACATGAGATAGGTACGATTGCCGTGCAGCACGCCGGGGAGCCCGGCAGACAGCGGTGCGGCATGCTTGCCGGTCTCGAGCCCGAGCCCAGCGGCCTCCACGCCAATCATCTCGACATCGGCATCGTTCATGAACGGGTGGAACAAGCCGATGGCATTGGAACCGCCGCCGACACATGCAATCAGCGCGTTCGGCAAGCGTCCCGTTTGCGCGAGGCACTGCGCTCGTGCTTCTTGGCCTATGACGGATTGAAAGTCGCGCACCAACATGGGGTACGGATGCGGTCCTGCGACCGTACCGATGATGTAGTGGGTGTTGTCGACGTTCGTCACCCAATCGCGAAGTGCCTCGTTCATGGCGTCCTTCAGCGTGCGCGAGCCGGAATGCACTGGAATCACTTCGGCGCCCAACAACTTCATGCGGTAGACGTTGAGGCTCTGGCGCTTGACGTCGTCGCTGCCCATGTAGACGTGGCAACTCAGTCCGAGTCGCGCCGCCACGGTCGCGGTCGCGACACCGTGCTGACCGGCACCGGTCTCGGCAATGATGCGCGGCTTGCCCATGCGCTTTGCCAGCAAGGCTTGTCCAACCGTATTGTTCACCTTGTGCGCGCCGGTGTGATTCAAGTCCTCGCGCTTGAGAAGAACCATTGCGCCACCGAGCACGGCCGTGAGTCGCTCCGCGAAATAGAGCGGTGTCGGTCGACCGACGTACTGCGCGAGATCGGCATGAAATTCGCGCTCGAAGGCAGGATCGGCTCTGACTTCGCGGTATAGCGCCTCGAGTTGATCGAGGGCGTGGAATAACGTTTCCGCCACGAAGCGGCCGCCATACACGCCGAAATGACCATCCGGCGTCGGCTCGCGATAGGGTTCGTTAGTGCCCTTCCGTTGCACGCTGCACCTCTCTGACGAACGCCTCGAGGCGGTCTGCGTCTTTCACACCAGGGCTCGACTCGACGCCGCTCGCGACGTCGACCCCATAAGGGTGCAACCGACGCACGGCGGCACCGACATTGGCGGGCGTCAAGCCGCCGGCCAACAGTAGAGGCACCTCGCACGTCTCGGGCCACAGATCCCAATCGAACGTCGCACCCGTGCCGCCGGCGCGTCCAGGCACGTACGCATCGAGCAGCAACCCGGTCGCGCGCGGATGGCATGCACGCCAGCGCGCCGTATCGATCCGCTCACGAACGCGCACTGCCTTGACGTACGGCACACCGAACGATTCGCAATGCGCCGCTTGTTCCTCGCCGTTGAATTGCAAGAGACCCAACGGTACCGCGGCCAGGATCCTTTCGATCGCGGCGCGCTCCGTGTTGACGAACAAACCGACGATCGTGACGAACGGCGGCACGCGCGCCGCAATGAGCGACGCCTGCTCCAAGGTGACACAACGCGGACTCTGCGAAGAGAAGTTGAGGCCGATCGCGTCGGCGCCGGCTGCTGCCGCAACCTCTGCATCCTGTGGCCGCGTGATGCCGCAGATCTTGACCCTGACCCGCACGGAGCGCCTCGCGAAAAGGCCGCGATTCTACCAGAACTCGGCTACTGCCCGGAGCACAGCTGGCGCCTTGCCCGCCGGCAACGCCAGTGCCGGGGGGTATCGGACATCCACCAGATACAGGCCATCCGGCGGTGCGGTCGGGCCCGTCAGCGGCCGCGACCGCGCCATGAGCAGATCGCGCACCCAACCCACCGATTGCTCGGCACGGCCAACACTCATGAGCGCGCTCGCGATGTTGCGCACCATGTGATGCAGGAACGCGTTGGCGGTCACATCGATGACTACGAACGCGGCGAAACGGCGCACGGCGATTTCGTGAACCAGGCGGTGCGCCGATTGCGCCTGGCAGCTTGCCGCACGAAAGCTCGTGAAGTCGTGCTCGCCCACCAGCAGTTGTGCGGAACGATGCATCGCCTCGTCGTCGAGCCGAACGCGCGACCACGTCACCAGCCGTTCGAGGTGGGTCGGTGGCACGTCCGCCTCGAAGATCAGATACTGGTAGCGGCGCGCAATGGCGGAAAAACGCGCATGGAAGTCTGCGGGTACCCGGTGTGCCCATTGCACTGCGATGCCGCCATCGATAACGCTGTTGGTGCCGCGCAGCCACGCATCCGCGGTGCGCATCGCCGCACTAGCGAAGCTCACGACTTGTCCGCTCGCGTGCACGCCGGTATCAGTGCGACCCGAGGCTGCAACATGAACCGGCTGAGCCGCGATGCGGCTCAACGCCGTTTCGACACACGCTTGCAGGGTGGGTACGTCGGCTTGACGTTGCCAGCCGTGATAGCCGCGGCCGTCGTACTCGAGCCCCAGCGCCCAATGATGCGCCGGCACCGCGCCTCCGCGATCCGCCTAGGTCAAGCGAGCTTCGCGAGCAGTTCTTGGGCTTGCTTCTGCTGCTCGCCGGAGCCCTCTTGGATGACTTCGCTCAATATCTCCTTGGCGCCGTCCTCGTCGCCCATGTCGATATAGGCGCGCGCCAAATCGAGTTTGGTCGACGCCGTATCCTCGTCGTCGAGGAAGTCGAAAGCATCATCGGCGGCGGCTTGCCGCGCCGGACGAGCCGATGCGTCCGGTTCGAGCTCGAGGTCTTCCAAATCGAATTCGGCTTCGGTGTCGCCGGCCGCCAATGCAACGTCGGTATCATCGTCGAGCGACAGGTCCTCCGCCGTCGCCGAAGCCGCTTGGGAAGCGCCCGCGTCCGGATCGAAGTCCATGCCGAGGTCACCGCCGAGCTCGTCGCCGTGGCCCTGGTCGACTTCGTGCACTGGCTCGCTCGCGACTCGGGCACGTGTCTGTGTGATGTCGGCATCGAGATCGAGGTCGTCGTCCAACGCGAATGCATCCGCCTCGGCATCAGTCGCCGGTTCAACGGAAGGCGTGGAATCGCCGCGCAACTTCGCTTCGAGGCTTTGCGCTTCGAGCAGGATCTCGTTGTCATTGCAGCGCGCGACGAGCTCCGACATGTGCGCATCGAAAGCTTCTTGATCCTTGGTCTCAGCGCAGATCTCGAGCAACTTGAGCCGCACATCGGCGCGGTCGGGATCGTCTTCCAAGGCGCTCTGCAGCAAATTCAATGCTTGCGGATAGCGACCGTACGCGATGTAGATGTCGGCCTCGCCGATGACGTCGCTGGTCTGCGCACTGGCCGGCTCCTCGTCGGCCTCGACAGGCTCGAATTCGGCGGTCTCGGCCGGTTCGAAGAACTCCTCGATCTCGGTCTCTGGCGCTTCCTCGGCGACCGCGCTCGCCATCGCCGCCGTGCCGGTCGCGCCAGCGCCACTGCGGCTGCGCACCGCAGAGTCGAACAACGGCGAAGCTTCCGCCTGCGCGGCTGCCCGGCGTCGTCGCGCCGCAATCAATCCCGCGACCAACAGCAACACGACCATGGCAGCGCCACCGATCATTGCGATCGGCGACGTCAACAACGCCATCAGGCCATCGTCTGCATTCACCTTGGCGCGCGTCGTGGCGCGTGCCGGTGGGCTTGCTTCGCCCGACTCTTGCAGGGCTTCGATCTGCGCGGTCAGCTGTGCAATCTGTTGATCACGTACCTCGATCTGGCGCGCGGTCTGCTCGGCACGGGCATTGGCCTGGTCGAGTTGGTAGACCGCCTCGTCGCGCTCGCGGCTGATGCGATCCACCTCTTCCTCGGTGGCAGCCAACTGCACTTCCATGGCTTCC
>QJXZ01000026.1 GCA_003248125.1 Gammaproteobacteria bacterium
CCGAGGTGGCGCTACCCGATCGCAGACGTTTCGATCACTACGGGCGGCGGCTGAAGATCGGTGGAGTCAAGTTGCTGCTGGATGGCTCACCACAGGGCAAGACCGCGTATCTGAGCGAGCCATATTTCGTGCCGCCGCCGGGTGGCGAGCCCACTTATCGCGGCTATCCGATGGCAGACGCGGCGACCATCGATGCGCTGGTAGCGCGCTACACCCGACTAGGGGTGCAGATCATTGCGCACGCCAACGGCGACGCGGCTGCGGAAATGTTGATCGACGCCGTCGAGCGCGCGGCACCGGCCGCCAATCACCGCACCGTGATGATTCACGCGCAGACGGTGCGTGACGACCAACTCGATCGCATGGCGCGACTCGGCATCATGCCGTCGTACTTCTCCGCGCATACGTTCTATTGGGGTGACTGGCATCGCGATTCCGTGCTCGGGCCAACGCGCGCCGCGCGCATCTCGCCAATGCGCTCGACGGTCGATCGCGGCATGCACTTCACGGTGCACAACGACGCACCCGTGGTGCCGCCGGACATGATTCGGTTGCTTTGGGCGAGTACCAATCGCATCACCCGCACCGACAAAGTGCTGGGAGCGGATCAACGGCTGACGACGCTCGAAGCACTGAAAGCCATGACGTGGGACGCCGCGTATCAGTACTTCGAGGAGAACCAGAAGGGCTCCATCACCGTGGGCAAGCTCGCTGACTTCGTGGTGCTCGATGCCGATCCGCTCGAGATGGCTACGGAGGACTTACTCGATTTGAGTATCATCGAAACCATTAGCCACGGAAGAACCGTGTATAGAAGGGAGCAACAATGAGCTGGCTCGGCACATCGCACGGCGCAACGCCCTTCGAAGATGTTCTCGGCCTGCGACCGGAGCTGCTCGAGGGCTATCGACGGTTCTACGGCGCGCTGTGGGATCAACGGCGCGTTCCGCCTCGTCTCTTGGAGATCGCACGTCTGCGTGTGGCCTGGGTGCATGGATGCGCGGCCGAGGCCGCGATTTCACATCGCGAAAGCGAGGTGACGATCGCGGAACGCGAAGCCCTCGCGCGCGGCCAAGTGGCGTCCTTCCATGGCCTCGAAGCCACGGTGCTCGAAGTAGCCGAGAAGATGACCCACCAGCATCACAGCATCGCCGATGGAGAAATCGCGACGATACGGAATGCCTTGGGTGAGGCCGCGACGGTAGCGTTGATTACGGGCATTGCGCTGTTCGACGCGAATTGCCGATTGAAGCTCACATTCGAGGTCGACGTGCGTACGGCGGTTGTCGATGCACCGGCCACCGCCGCCGGGCCCATTTACTGAGGCTGCCATGTCCACCACACCACGTATCAGCTCGGCAATTCCCGGACAAGCGGCGGAGTTCGCATCGGTCTTGCGCCACGCACCGGAGTTGGCGGACGCCTTCTTCGAACTTTACGGCCAATTCTGGCAACGGGGCTTGATCGACCAGCCAACCAAGGAGATCACGCGTATTCGTAACGCACGCGTCACCGACTGTGGCTTCTGCAAACGGGTACGGTTTGCCGGCGCGCGGGATCGAGGGCTCACCGAAGATCGTGCCGCCTTGATCGAGGACGGCTTTGAGGCCCATTTCGATGGCCGCGAACGGGCCGCGCTCGTGCTCACCGATGCCATCATCGGCGTTCCGGCGCCGCTCGATGCCGACACGCGCCGCGCGCTGCTCGAACACTACTCGCCCGAGCAGATTGCCGAGTTGGGTCTCGGCGTTGGTTTGTTCATCGCGCTCGCCAAGGTGCTCATCACGCTCGGCCTCGAGCCCGAGTCGATGGCGGTGACCGTCGTACCCACACCGGGCTCGTAGTCGAGCGCACATCGCTTGGCGGGTCGCGTCGAACTCGGCGCGAAGCAAAGCCAGGATCGGGTACCATGGCGCGCTTTACCATGGACGGAGACATGCCGATGCTCGCAGCCACCATCAAGACCAACCGTGGCGAAATTCACCTCGAGTTGTACCCCGACGACGCGCCGCTCACGGTTGCCAACTTCGTGAACTTGAGCCGCCGAGGCTACTACGACGGACTCAAGTTCCACCGGGTAATCGCGGACTTCATGATTCAAGGGGGTTGCCCGCACGGCACTGGGACCGGTGGACCGGGCTATAAATTCAAAGATGAATTTACCAAGAAGCTGCGTCACGACGCGCCCGGTAAGCTGTCGATGGCCAATGCCGGCAAGGGCACCAACGGCTCGCAGTTCTTCATCACGCACGTGCCGACACCTTGGCTGGATGACAATCACACCATCTTCGGTGCCGTGAAGAGTAGAGCCGATCAAGCGGTCGTAGATGCCATTGCCCAAGGCGACCGCATCGACTCGATTGAGATCAATGGTGATGTCGAAGCGCTGCTCGATGCACAATCCGAGCAGATTCAAGCGTGGAACGCCATTCTCGATCGGTGATCGGTCGCCTTTCACCGCGCGCGGCGGCGTGGTAAAAGAAAACCGTCAGATCTGCCGGTAATTAGCACCAATGGGGATGGACAGTCGCGCGCAGCTCGTCAGCATGGCCAAGCACAGCTTCGTGCATGCCAAAGCAGGCACCATCGACCAAGAGCCGGAGGTCCTCAAGGTGCCGGCCCGCCACTACTACGAGGAGAGTCGCTGGCGCGCGGAGATGGACCGCGTTTTCAAGCGCATGCCGCTGATGCTCGCGACCAGCGCAGAGCTCAAAAACCCAGGTGACTACAAGTCGCTGGAAGCGGTCGGCGTGCCGGTGCTCATAAGCCGCGGCCAGGACGGCGACGTGCGCGCGTTCGTCAACATGTGCCGACATCGAGGCGCCGTCATTCAGCCGGCCGGCCGCGGCAACACCAAGCGATTCATTTGCCCGTATCACGCCTGGAACTACGACGGCGACGGCGCGTTGGTGGCGGTCTTCAAGGAAAAAGAATTCGGCCACGTCGACAAGTCGTGCAACGGCCTCATCCGGCTACCGGTCGCCGAACGCGCAGGTCTCATTTGGGTGCATCTCGATCCGCACGCCGCGCTCGACATCGACACGTTTCTATGCGGCTACGACAAGGTGCTCGCGCATTTCGATTTTCAGGACTGGCATTTCTTCGCCGATCGCCGCATCGACGGGCCGAACTGGAAGATCGCCTATGACGGTTACATGGATCTGTACCATCTGCCGATTCTGCACAAGAACACCTTCGGGCCGAACATGCCAAGCCAAGCGCTGTACACCGCTTGGGGCCCGCATCAGCGCGTGAGTTCGCCCGATCCGCGCTTCGCCGCGCTCGAAGACATGCCCGAGTCCGAATGGACGGACGAGATGCTCATGCAAGGCGTGTGGACGATCTTCCCACACATTTCGATTGCCTCGTTCGATGGCGGCGGTCGCGGAGTGATGATCTCCCAGCTGTTTCCCGGCGATACGCCGCAATCGTCGTTTACCGTGCAGAACTACCTGATGGAGAAGCGACCCGACGATGCCACGGCGGAAGCGGCCAAGGCGCAATTCGCGCTACTCGAATACGTGGTGAAAGAAGAGGATTACGCCACGGGCCTCAGGCAACAGCGTGCGCTCATGACTGGCGCGATGTCGCACATCCTGTTCGGCCGCAACGAAGGCGGCGGTCATCGATTTCATGGCTGGGTCGACCGACTGATCCAAACAGACGACGACCAACTGGAGCGGCTGTTTGCGCAATCGGAGCGCTATGGCGTCTGAGGCGTAGATTGGAATCGCGATCGCGCACGCCATAACGCAATCGTTGGCGCCATGAAAACTGCGGCGGCAATCAGGCCAGAGAACCAACCTTGGCCGTCGCCGACCCTCAAGTTCCAAACCAGCATCGCCACTGCGATCTGCGCCACGTACAGCGCAGCCCACGGCCACATCCATGCCTTCATCTTCCAGAAGCCGTATGCACCCGCACCGTAGATGAGCCAATGTAGCGGCTCGGTGGCTTTTGCGGCCCAGCCATGCAACACGAATCCGAACCACACCTCCTCGTCTTGCGCGACGGGCTTCAAAAACAGGTCGAACGGCATGTAGACGAAGGTCATGTAAAGACAGAAGAACCACATGAGGTTCATCCACCACGGTCGTTTGCGCCACTCCGCTTTCGCATCGAATGCCATGGAACCATCCTTTTTGCTGGTCGTTTCGAGTGCACGCGCCGGTAAGCCCGCTCCCAAACAAGCCTACTCCGCAACTTTCGCGCCGCGTCATCGACGGTCGCGAGCGTGCCGACACCACAGTAGACTGTGACCCACGTTGGGCAGAGGTTACCGGCATGACACGCAACGAGAAAGGTGCGTTTGCGCGACGCAGCTTCCTGCAGGCGGGCGCGGCCGGTGCTGCAGCGGGCCTGCTACCGACCAGGTCGCGTGCAACGGCCGGCAAGCGTGCGGAAGTCAAACGGTACGTCGTGCTGGGTCGCACCGGCCTCGAGATCTCCGACATCACCTTCGGCTCGAGTCGACTGCGTACCGGCGAGGAGGATCTGGTCGCCTACGCCTACGACCGCGGCGTCACCTATTTCGACACTGCCGAAGGCTACACCGGTGGCCAATCCGAATCCGTCATCGGCAATGCCCTGCTCGGCAAACGCGATCAAGTGGTCATCGCATCGAAAACCTCGACGCGGCCGTCGACGACGCGCGACGAGATGATGAG
Source organism: Gammaproteobacteria bacterium (assembly GCA_003248125.1). Taxonomy (GTDB): domain Bacteria; phylum Pseudomonadota; class Gammaproteobacteria; order Pseudomonadales; family Azotimanducaceae; genus SZUA-521. The sequence goes on from QJXZ01000026.1 coordinate 4,668, forward strand.
TGCGCTAGAAGGCAGCCTGCGCCGACTGCGCACGGACTACATCGACGTGTTTTTCAACCACGCGGTGAACTCCGTCGCGCAGATGTCGAACCCGGAATGGCACGCGTTCGCCGAACAGGCCAAACGCCAGGGCAAGATCCGCTTCACCGGCATGTCCGGTCACGCCGGGCATCTGGTCGAATGCCTCGACTACGCGTTCGACGAGGACATGGTCGACGTGGTGTTGGTTGCCTACAACTTCGGCCAAGACCCGAAGTTCTACGAGCGACTGACACAGTCGTTCGATTTCGTCGCCACCCAACCCGACCTCCCCCGCGTTCTCGAAAAGGGCAAGCGCAAAGGAGTTGGCGTGGTCACGATGAAGAATCTGATGGGCGCGCGGCTCAACGATATGCGCCCCTTCGAGACTGGTGGAGCGACCTTCGCTCAGGCCGCATTCCGCTGGGTGCTGTCCAATGCCAATGTCGATGCGGTGACCATCTCGATGACGAGTCATGCCCTGATCGACGAATACCTGGGCGCATCGGGCGCGACTGCGCTGGTCCATGGCGACTTCGAGCTATTGAAGCAATACGCCCGGTTGAACGGCGCCAGCTACTGCCGGCACGCCTGCAACGATTGCGAGGGCGCCTGTCCATATGGCGTGCCCATTGCCGATGTGCTGCGCACTCGCATGTATGCCACGCACTACAAGGATCTCGAGTTTGCGCGTAGCGAGTATGCGCAGCTCGCAGTCAACGCTGCCGCATGCGCGTCCTGTAGCGGTCAACCGTGTCGCGAAGCCTGCACTCACGACCTGCGCATCGACCAGCTGTGCGGGCCGGCCCACTCGCTGTTGGCATGACCGTGACTTCGCCTACGCATACGCAGCTCATCGCTTCGGACGCGCAATCCTGGCCAGAAAAGCTGAACGCGCTGCGCGCGCATTTGCGCGACTGTCAGCGCGTGATCGTGGCCGTCTCCGGCGGCATCGACTCGACGTTTCTCTGGGCGATAGCAACGCAAGAACTTGGCCACCACGCGCTCGGCGTCACCGGTGTTTCGCCGTCGCTCGCATCCTGGGAACGCGAAGCGCTCGCCGGTCTCGCCGACGAGGTGAACGGCCGCCACGAGTTGCTCGACACGCACGAACTCGACAACCCGAACTACGCCGCCAACCCATCGAATCGCTGCTTCTACTGCAAGGATACGTTGTGGTCTGCGGTCACCGCGCTGGCTGCCGCCGAAGGTGTCGTGCACGTCATGGACGGCTACAACGTCGACGACGTCGGCGACTATCGACCTGGTCAGGACGCTGGTCGCAAGCACGCCATCGCCAGTCCGCTCAAGGCATTCGGATTCCGCAAAGTCGACATCCGCGCAGCCGCCGAGTCGATTGGACTTTCCATCTGGGCGAAGCCGGCCATGGCCTGCTTATCGTCACGATTCGCCTACGGCGTACCCGTCGACGCCGATGGGCTGACCCGGGTAGATGGCGCTGAACGCTGGTTGCGCGAGCGCGGCTTCGCGCAATTACGCGTGCGCGTGCATGGCGATCGTCTAGCACGGCTAGAGTTACCGACCGCAGAGATCGACCGTTTTCTAGCGCTGCGCGAGGCGTTTGTCGCGCACATGAAAGCGCTGGGCTTCCTGTATGTCAGTCTGGATCTAGAAGGCTTCCGCAGCGGCAGCATGAATGCCGTGCTGGAATTCGAGCCGGCTGCCCAGTGAACGAGCCGTTCGCCCGCCTGGATCACGATCGCGTAGCGCGCCAGGGATTTCCCGAAGTGGTGTTTGCGTCCGGCAAGACGCCGGCGCAGCTCGCGGCCATCGTCGCTGAGTTCACGGCTAGATCGAATCGTGCGCTGGCGACGCGCGCGCATGCCGAGCACGCCGCCGCCGTGCAGGCGAGCGTACCCACCGCCAGTTACGACGCCTTGTCTGGCCTCATCCGCGTCGGCCGCCTCGAGCCACCGTCCGGCATGTCGCGCCACCGTGTCGCCGTTTGTTGCGCAGGCACGAGTGATTCGCCCGTCGCCGAGGAGTGCGCGCAAACACTCGAATGGGCGGGCATCGACATTCGACGCTTCTACGATATCGGTGTTGCCAACCTCGACCGCATGCTGGCGGTGGAAGACGAGCTGCGGGCGGCGTCGGTGTGCATCGTCATCGCCGGCATGGAGGGCGCGCTGCCGAGCGTACTGGGCGGTCGTGTCGCGTGTCCCGTCATCGCCGTGCCGACCAGTGTCGGCTACGGCGCCAATTTCGGGGGCATCTCGGCGCTGCTCGGTATGCTGACCAGCTGCGTACCCGGTGTCACGGTGGTGAATATCGACAATGGCTTCGGCGCCGCAGCCGCAGCGAATCGCATGCTTCGCGCGATGGTGGCGGCTGCATCGTGAGCCGCGTCGCACATCTAGATCTCTTCTGCGGTGCGAGCGGCGACATGTTGCTTGGCGCACTCGTCGATTGCGGCGTACCGATCGAGATCATTCGCGATGCGATCACGGCACTCGGGCTCGATCGGTTGCAGGTCACGGTAGAGCGCCTGGACAAGCTCGGCATCGCCGCGACCAAAGTGCACGTTGTGGCACCGCACGAGCACGTGCATCGGCATCTACCGGACATCGTCGAAATCATCACGCGGTCGTCGCTCAGCGATGAGGTCAAGCACTCGGCATGCGGCGCGTTTCGCGCCTTGGCGGTCGCGGAAGCCAAAGTCCACGACATCCCCGTCGACCACGTGCACTTTCACGAAGTCGGCGCCCTAGACGCCATCGCAGACGTCGTCGGCGTGGTGGCAGGCTTCACCCACCTCGGCCTCGCGCAGCTCAGTTGCCGCGGCATACCGGTCAGCCATGGCACCGTGCGCTGCGCGCACGGCGTGCTACCGGTTCCTGCGCCGGCCGTGGTGCACCTGATGGAGGGACTGCCGACGTATCCACTCGACATCGACGGCGAGACGGTGACACCGACCGCTGCAGCGTTGCTCAAGGTGCTCGTCACACGCTGGCAAGCGCCAGGTGCGATGACCATCGAACGTAACGGCTTTGGTGCAGGCAGCAAGGATTTTCCGCGTGCCAACGTGCTTCGGCTAATCGTGGGACGGAGCGCGCCCGATGCAAGCATCGAAGCCAACCAGTCGCTTTCCTTGCTCGCGACCAATCTCGACGACATGAATCCGGAGTGGTTGCCGCCGCTCATGGAACGCCTACTCGCTGCCGGGGCACGCGACGTTTGGCTGACACCCATCCTGATGAAAAAGGGCCGGCCCGCACACACACTGAACGTGCTCTGCGATCCAACGGCGAGCCGGGCGCTACGCGAGCTGATCTATCGACACACCTCCACGCTCGGTATCCGCGAGACGATGGTCGATCGCCATAGCTTGCCGCGCGAATCCCGCAACGTCGCAACCCCGTGGGGCGAGATCACGATCAAGATCGCGACGCTACCCGACGGCAGCGTGCGGGCCGCACCCGAGCACGACGATTGCCGGCGTGCGAGCGACGCGCACGGCGTATCGCTGGCCACAGTACACGAAGCCGCCATTGCTGCCTGGCGCGCAAGCGAGCATTGAAACGCCGCGCGTGCGGATCGAAAAACTACCCCCCTCGGCCGCCGACATAGTAGGCTCGAACCGAAGTTCAAGAGGGTAGCACCATGGCAACCGCAATCCCGGCGCCCGACGAGCACAATCGCTGGCGAATGGATAGTCCAGGCCACGATGGCTGGTCACGAACGGCCCGACCCGACGATCCACACAAATACTTCATGGTCTCCACTGATGGCCACGTGCAAGAGCCATCCGATCTATGGCGCACGCGCATCGAGGAGAAATATCGCGATCGGCTACCCGGTGTGGTCGTCGACTCGAGCGGTAAGAAGTTCCAGAAGACAGAAGGATTCCGGCCACTGCGGCTGCGCGACATTCCATTTGCGGGCGAGGATCTGCTGCGCAACAAGTCGGGCACGACCCCGGAAGAACGGCTGGCCGATCACGCCGCCGACGGCATCGATTGCGAAATCCTGTTCCCCAACAAGGGCCTCACGATCTGGGCCACGCCCGACGCCGAGTTCAGTCAGGCCATGTGCCGCGTCTACAACACATGGGCCTGGGAGGTGTTCGGTGCCTACAACGACCGCTTGTCGCCCATGGCATGCGTCGCGGCCGCCGACATCCCCGGCGCAATTGCGGAGATCGAACGCTGCGCCAAGCTCGGCTTCCGCGGCCTGTCGCTACCTTGCAAGCCGGTTTGGGGTGCACCCGATCACGAGGCACTGAACTACAACCTGCCGCAGTTCGATCCCTTGTGGGCCTGTATTCAAGACGCCGACTTACCCATCACGTTCCACGTTTCGACGGGCCGCGACCCGCGCACCTCGCGGGGCAACGGCGGCGCCGTCATCAACTACGCCGTGCACTCGTTGGCACCGACCATGGAACCGATTGCCAATCTCTGTGCATCCGGCGTCATCGAGCGCTTCCCCAAGATCCGCTTCGGTAGCGTCGAGGCCGGCATCGGCTGGGTGGCTTGGGCGCTCGGCGCGCTGGACGAGGCCTACAAGAAGCACCACATGTGGGTGCGTCCCAAGCTCTCGCGCCTGCCGAGCGAGTATTTCAAGAGCAACGGCTTCGCGACCTTCCAGGAGGACAAGGCGGGTCTCGATCTCGCCCGCGAGCACGATCTGATCGACAACTTCATGTGGGCCAACGACTACCCCCATCACGAAGGCACTTGGCCGCACTCGGCCGCTGCCATCGAGCGAACGATGAACCAACTCACGGACGACGAGCGCGCCAAGATTCTCGGTCTCAACGCCGCGCGCGTCTTCAAGTTCGACATTCCCGCGCGCTATAGGACCGCGCACGCATGACGCGTACCTTGCGCGGCAAAGCCGCGGTGGCAGGCGTGGGTCAAACGACCTATTACAAGCACGGCCAGTCACCGGATGCCGAGAGCAAGCTGGCACTCGAAGCCATCGTCAACGCGTGTGTCGATGCTGGTGTCTCACCAAAGGAGATCGATGGCTTCGCCTCGTTCTCGAACGACCGTAACGACGGTCCACGGCTGGCGGCCGCACTCGATTGCAAAGAGCTGCGCTACTCGAACATGTTCTGGGGCGGTGGTGGCGGCGGCACGGCCGGTGCAATAGAGAACGCCGCGGCTGCAATCGCCTGCGGCATTGCCGATTGCGTGGTGGTGTACCGTTCGCTCGCGCAAGGTCAGTTCGGTCGTTTCGGGCGCGGTGCGCAAGTTCGACATGTGTCGGGTGACGCCGCACACACAGTGCCCTACGGGCTCATGTCGGCCGCGCAGATGTTCGCCATGAAAGCAATGCGTTTCATGCACGACTACGGCATACGACAAGAAGCTTTGCGTGCCATCGCGCTGGCGTCCTACACCCATGCGCAGAGCAACCCCCAAGCCATCATGCATGGGCGACCGCTAACCGAGGAACAATACGACGCGTCACGTTGGATCGTCGAGCCGTTCCGGCTCTTCGATTGCTGCCAAGAAAACGACGGCGCCGCGGCCATGGTGCTCGTGCCCGCCGAACGCGCAAAGGACTTCGCGCATCGTCCCTGCTATGTGCTCGGTACGGCGAGCGGCGGGCCGAACCGATCGGCGGCACCGGTGCACAATGCACCGCTGTATGGCAGCTCACACTTCACGACCGTCGCGAAGCATCTCTATCGAATGGCAGAACTCACGCCGAATGATGTCGACGTGCTGCAGAGCTACGAAAACTTCACGGGCGGCGTGCTCATGGCCATGGTCGAGCATGGCTTCTGCGCGGCCGAGGAAGTGAACGACTTCTTCGTGCTCGACAACCTGCTTGCACCCGACGGTCGTCTGCCCCTGAACACCAGCGGCGGTAATCTCGCCGAGTGCTACATGCATGGCCTTGGCCTCACCATCGAAGCCGTGCGGCAGGTCCGCGGCACCTCGTGCAACCAAATCGACGGGGCCGAAGTGTCCATGATGATCGCGGGCCCCATGGTCACGCCGGTGAGTTCGGTGATCTTCGGTGCGGAGTCGACGCTATGAGTAGTCACTACTTGGCGCCCGGGTTGCCGATGCCCGCCCCTGCTCGCGACCGCTTGGATGCCCCGTTCTGGGAAGGGCTCCGCGACGAGCGGTTGCTGCTGCAACGATGCCGAGCGTGCACGCGCTTTCAATGGGGTCCGGAGTGGATCTGTCATCGCTGCGCGAGCTTCGATGTCGAATTTGCGGCGGTCGAGCCGCGCGGGCGCATCTACAGTTTCGAGCGCGTCTGGCACCCGGTGCACCCCGCACTCAAGGACCAGGGACCCTACCTGGTGGTGTTGGTGGAGTTGCCGCACGCCGACAACGTGCGGCTGGTAGGGAATCTGCTCGGCGATGCCACACAGCCGGTGGAGATCGGTGCGGCGGTCACTGGCGTCTTCGAGCACCATCGGGATGCCGAGCCGCCGTTCACCCTGCTGCAATGGCAGATTTCTGACTAGTTGCCGCTTTAGATTCAGCTACTTACAGAATCTTTACAGATTCGATCACACGATTGGATTAGCGTCGGCCGGGTAAGGGACAACGACGGCGCGGCGACGACCGCGCCGCGTCAGATCGCGGCAATCAAGCCACGTTCAGGGAGGGACCATGGCACGCTACCCCGACGACGTCGTGCAGTTCATCGCCCGTCATTTTCATCGCAACGACATCACCAAGGCCTATGCGCTGCTGCGCGAAGCGGACTTCAAGACGCCACGCGTGCTGCGCGCGGTGCTGTACCTGTCGAACGGCAGCGTGAGCGCCTTGCGACATTACATCGCGGCTTGCCAACAGGATCTGCGGCAGGTGCTGATTGAAGCCGAATGCGTCGTCGGTGTCGCGGAGACGCCAATGCCGGTGCGCGACATGTCGCTGCCGTTGACGCATCCACGCAACGTCGGTGACATCGACGGCACCACGCACGACGTCACGCGGCGCACCGCCTCTAAGCGCATCGAGCACTTCCACCTGCACTTGCTGCGTCTCGCATTTACGCTCGGCAAGGTGCAGTACCGCGTGGCTGCCGTGCAGCGGCACCCACGCTGGGTGCGTTGCTATCGAACGGAGAACAACGTGGTGAGTAGCGTGCGGTTGCCGCTGGCGTTCGTGATGGAGCAAGTGGCTGAGCAGATCGACTTGACCGTCGCAAGCTGACCGCCATTTGCTATTCGTCGATCGACGCGCGCATCTCCGTGCCGACGACACGCAGGCCGAAGCGTTCGTAAAACGATCGATTGTGCTCGGTGGATGCAACGAGGTAGAGCCCATACTCCGCGCAACCGCGCTCGCGCGCGGCCGCAATCGTCGCCTCCACCAGCAGCGCACCGACCTTCTTTCCACGCGCCTGCGGATCGACGATCAACTCCTCGAGCTGGCAGTACTCGCCGCCGTAACGCATGGCCACATTGAACGAGACGGATGCGAGGCCCACCAACCGATCTGCCTCACAGGCAACCAGCACCACGCCACGCTTGCCGTCCAGCAAATCGTCGAACACGGCCGCCGCGCGCGGTGACATCGATCCGTCCGTGGCCGCGGCGAGCACGCCGAGTAGCGCGACACAACCGTCCCGGTCGGCAGGCTGTGCACGCCGAATCGAGACCGTCACTTCATTGGCTCGGACTGTGGCTACGGCTGCGCAGCGCCTGCCGGATCGCCTCGAGTTGACCTTCGTTGATCGGCTGGAATTCACCGAGTGAGCAAGGCACACCCGACGACCAGGTCGAACCCCAATGCCATGGCCAGCGACGGTACCAGGTCAGATCGAACCAATCGCCGGCTTCGAAACGATCGAGCTCGCAGATTCTGCTCGACGAGAATGTCGATTTCACGCGCAATGCCGTCGCGAAGCGCAGATCGGGGCAACGCATGGGTAGCGTGTTGAGCCAGAGCTTACCGTGTGCCCCCTCGAACACGATGCGACGGTCGTCGAGCACGTGAAAGCTGCGGTAGTCGTGGGCTGAGAGGCACCGTTGTACTTGCTCGTAGTCGGCTTCTTCCGCGGGCGCGGCGAGAATGTTCGCGATTACGTCTTCCACCGCCGGGCTCTCCGCCGGTGCCCTGGGCGTACCCGCACAACCAGCCATGGCCGCGAGCCATGCGACGGCGACGAAACGGACCACCCTCACGTCGCTATGCGCCGAGCAGACGCCACGATGGCTTCGCCGCGCGACCGGTCGCGTTCACTGTAATAGGGATGGGCGCCTAGGTAGGCGACGAATGAAAGCTGATCGTCGATCACGAACGCGCCTACCACGCCGCGCTGTTCGGGTGCGTCCGCAAACGACAACGAGATGTCGAACACGATGCCAGGTGCATCTCCATAGCGGGCCGGACGGAGATTGCTCGAGGTTGCCAAAACTTCCCCTTCGCCGGCGATCTTGGTGAGCGACGACTCGACGAATGCTGCCACCTCGTGCGGCAACATGTCGGCCCGAAACTTCGGGTAGGCGGCCGACGCCTTGGGCTCTTTGAATAGCGGCTCACCGGCAGCGGTGCTGGGCACGACGATGATGCGGTTCAGCAACAGACCGTCGCGGGTCCATGTCGCGCCACCTTTGCGCAGATATGCCACGTACGCAGGATTGACCTCATTCCACCCCGCTTCGACCTGAATCGTGACAGAACCCACTGTCACAGCGCCTGGCGTCACCAACGTGAACGCTTGCGGCACGCATCCGCTCATGACCATCAGTAGTAGGAACGCCGCTAAGGGTCTGCTCATCGTCATTGCTCCTGCAGGTAGAACTCGATCATCGCCTTATCCGTTGCGCCCGGCGCTCGTGCCAGATATTCACCGAAGTGCTCGCGCGCGCGCTCCACGTCGCCGTCCTTCATGAACGCGTAGCCGAGGTTGCGAAATGCCTCGGCCACCGGCTCCGGCGCGGCGGCGGCTTGCTCGTAGGCAGTGCGGGCCGCCGCCAAGTCTCCCGCGCCAGCCCGCTGCGCCAACATTACACCCCGAAAGTAGTGCACCAAGCCCTCGGGTACACCGAGGGCAGCGTGACGTTCGAGCAGGTACTCCGTGCGACCGTAGCGCGCGGTTCGAATCTGATCGTCCATCAACCATTTGTAGTTGTTCGCGAGCACCGCCAAGAAAACCTCGTCGCGTGCTGCTTCTGGCGGTGGACCGTAGGTGGCGCTGGCAAACTGTTCGAGCACCTCGGCGCGATCGACCGGATCGGGGTGTGTCTGGGTAAACAACCCGGGCTCCTCGCGCTTCACCTCGGCCCGCTGATCCTCCTCGATCAGATTGCGCCAGATGCGATAGGCCGCGTGCGGGTCTAGATCGACGTCGGCGATTAGCTTGGCGCCGAGCAGATCGGCTTCGGACTCTTGCTCGCGCGAGAACTTGAGTGCGCTGGCGATCGCCACCATCTCGCCAATGGGCATCAACACGCCAGTCGCGATGCCCAGTCCAAAGCTGAAGATCGTACCCACGGTCATACCCTTTCGAATCTTGCGAAATCGCGCGAGCGTATGCAGACGCGTGTAGTGCGCGATCTCGTGCCCGACGACGGCGGCGAGCTCATCGGTACTGGCGACGCGTGTCAAAAGCCCCGTCCAAATCACCATCATGCCGTTCGCCGCCATGGACGCATTGAAGTGAGGATTGCGCACCACATAGAGGCGAAAGTCACCGCAGTAGCCCTGTGCGACGCGGCATACTAGGTCGTCGATGTAGTCGTTCAGCGCCGGGTCGGTGATGCGCAGCGGCGACCGCTCCAGTTCCTTCTCGAAGTCCTCGAGTTCGCGCCAGATACCCCGCTCGTCGCGCGCGACTTCCGGTTTGTAGCCCGGTGGAATGGCGTGCTCTGGTACCTCGAACGCGGCATCACCGGCCAACGCGGCGACCGCCACCACCGCCAACATGCCGAACGTCATCAGGCGCACTGACTTCAACCTCGTGGCATTGACCCGAGCAGCACGCCGACCGTGTTCTTCGCCCCTTCGGGTTCGCGCAGATCGCCGGTGCCGACCGAGACGCGGTTGAACCACACCACATCGCCGGTATTGAGATCCACGAGCGAGGCAAAGCCGCCCTGCCCACCCGTCGCGACGCCGACGCCGACGGCAGCGGCAAAGATCGCCAGCGCCATGCGGCCGCCACTCGAGCGATAGTCGCGATAGAACACGAACATCGCGTAGTCGGCGCCGTAGCGATCCTTCAGCACCGATACGCCTGGCCCCAGCGACAAGTCGAACTTCTCGCCTTTAGACGGCAGCTTGTACTGCCCCAGATGGTGATCGAGGATCGTCACACCGACTGCTTGGTGTAGTTTTTCGTAGGCTACGAGCGACTCGTCGATGATGCTTTCATCCATGATCTGAATGTTCGCGCCGCGGAGTTCCGTCTCGCTGCGCGCGGCGTTCAAGAAATTTCGCTCCGCCGTGTCGGTCCAATCCGGCTGGGGCTCGGGCACGCCGCCGGCGGTGAGCACGTAAAACTTGATGTCGGGGTCGACGAGCAGGATGCGCGCCGAGCTGGCATCACCGCGGCCTGAGAGTTTGTCGATTTGGCTGACTTGGCTGGTCGCCGTACAGCCGGCCAACACAAGCACCACTACCATCGCGACCGGTATCCGACGCATAGATCGATCCTTCTTACTATCCTTGCGTCCAATGCTAGCCGGTTCACGCCGACTGAACGAGTAGTGCATCACCGGGTTTTACATCCGATGCAGACCTTGGCAGGCTGCTTGTTTCGACTTGCGGAGTAGTGGACATGTCCGAGCTGGAAACCGATGCCGGTCGTGAGCGCGATGTCACCAACCAAGAGTGGCGCGATACGTGGCGCATCGATGTCGACCGGGATCCCTATGACATCCCGCTCGAGGAGCTCAATCCCGCCCACGGCGACCTTTTCGAAGCCAACAAGGCCCTTCGCTACTTCGAACGGTTACGTGCGGAGGCGCCGGTGCACCACTGCGCCAACAGTCAGTTCGGCTCCTATTGGTCGGTGACCAGATACGACGACGTCAAGGCCATCGATCAGAATCACGAGTTGTTCTCGTCCGACATCAAGAACGGCGGCATTCGTCTCGGCGGCCAACCGCTAGAGGGCGAACCTGACCCCATGTTCTACCTGCCGATGTTCATCATGCAGGACCCACCCAAGCACGACGACCAGCGCAAGGTCATCGCGCCGATGTTCGCGCCGCGTCACCTGCACACGCTGCAGGAGCTCATCCGCGAGCGGGCCGGTAACATTCTCGACGGATTACCCGTTGGCGAGGACTTCAATTGGGTGCGTCGCGTCTCCGTCGAACTCACGGGGCAAATGCTGGCCACCTTGTTCGACGTGCCACAAGAAGACCGTCACAAGCTCATTCACTGGTCTGACACGGTCGAGCGCATCGGTGACCCGCGCTACTTCGAAACACCGCAGCAGGCCTTTCAAGAGTTGTGGAAGTGTTGGGAATACTTCGATGCCGTGTGGAAGGAGCGCGTTGCGCGCGACGAGCCGGGCACCGATCTGATCTCATTCCTGGCGCAAGGTGAGTCCACCAAGAACATGCCGCCGAACGAGTTCTTGGGTAACATTTTGCTGCTCATCGTCGGCGGCAACGACACCACGCGCAACTCGATCTCGGGCGGTGTACTCGCGCTCAATGAGCATCCCGATCAGTACGACAAGTTGAAGCGCGATCCCAGCCTCGTTGCCAACATGGTGCCGGAAATCATCCGCTGGCAATCACCGGTCGCACACATGTGTCGCACCGCCATGGAGGACACCGAGATCCGCGGCCAGAAGATCAAGAAGTGGGACAAGATCGCGATCTGGTACGTATCGGGGAATCGCGATGACGAGCGGATTCCGAACGCCAATCAGTTTCTGATCGATCGGCCCGACGTGCGCCAGCATTTGTCGTTCGGCTTCGGTATCCATCGCTGCGTGGGCAACCGATTGGCAGAGATGCAGCTACGTACCATCTGGGAAGAGATACTGAAGCGCTTCTCTCACGTCGAAGTCGTTGGCGAGCCGAAGTATCTCAATTCGAGCTTCATTCGCGGCATCACCGACCTGCCGGTACGCGTGCACGCACGGTGACAGTTACCGATTTCGGCGAAATTCGTAACTGTCACCGATTTCAGGCGTACTAGAGCTTGGCAACCATCGCTTGGTAGTCGGCGCGGGTCGACTTGAATCGCTCGAACGGAAACTTGATCGGCACCCCCTCGATCGCGGCCAGCAGCATTTCGAGGTGCGCTTCCCAGCCCGCCGCGGATCGCGCAACATCTTCGTCGGCCGGCACCTTCAGCGTGAGCGTCAGGCGGCTACCGCCCGCCTCGCTTGCTACCTGCCATCGCACCGGTCGCAGCGGCTCACCGGGCCCGCTCCAGGAGTATTCGAGCAACCGCGGCGGATCGATGGCGGATACCTTGCTGTCGATCACGATGCCGCTATCGGTGAAGTTGAGCTTCGCCGCACCGCCTTGTTTGAGCTCCATCGTGCCCGGCGCCAGCCAGTCGACGAAACGATCCGGCTCCGTCAACATGGCCCACACCGCGTCCACATCGTGATCGAGATGGCGCGTGAGGCGCGCCTCGTAGCCGGCATCGACGCGCCGTATGGTGCCGAGATCGATGGATTCGTCCGCCATGATGAATCACTCTCCACGCTGCGGGACGTTCCATTCTAGAGCCGAGTGCAACTGAACGCCGATACGTAGAACACCGAACGTGACGGTCACCCCCGACCAATACCGGCGAGCCGCGCTCGAAGCAGTGCTTCACGAACTGCATGAGGTGACTTGCGCGCGCGCATGTTGGGAGGGCGGATCGGCGGCGACGGGCCGGGTCGATGCATTTTCCGACATCGACCTCTGCATCGCAGCGAAGCTCTCCGACGCGGCGGTGATATTCGACGCGGTCGAGCGTGGACTCGGCCGCATCGGCACCATCGCCCATAGTTGGCACGTCGAGCCCGCGCCGTTCTCGGGTACCGCGCAACGGTTCTACATTCCGAACGATGCGCCGCCGTATTTTGCGCTCGATTGCCTAGTGATCGAGCCGAGCTCGACCCGCGCCCTTCTAGAGCGCGAACGGCACGGTGAGCCGGTCGTGTATTTCGACCATGGTGTCGACATCGCTGCAACGCCGCTGGATCGCGCGGCGCACCACGACAAATTGCGCAAGCGGCGGGCACAGATCGCGCAGTCTGCGCCGGTATATGCAATGTTGGCCAGAAAGGAACTCGCCCGGGGTCGGGTGCTCGAAGCGTTCGGGTTCTACCAAGCACTGATTCGCGCCATGATCGAGCTACACGGCATGCAGGCTCGACCGGAGCGGTTCGACTTCGGTTTCCGCTACGTCGATACGGACTTTCCCGCCGACATCAAGGCACGCATCGGCCACTTCGCGTTCGTAAGCAACACGTCGGAACTGGCTTCGCGTGTCGAAGAGATCGACGCCGACATCACGCTTTTGCTGAAGTCTGCGATTCCGTCCTGACCGCACCGCTCGACGACGGTCGAAGCAGCCGTTTGGCGCATCCACTTCAGTTGCGAGTCACCTACCGTTCTGGAGTCGAATTGCCTGTCCTGGGCACATGGTGATCGCGTCTTCGGCCTTGGCGATCAATTTCGGATCGCCGATGTCGCCGACCAGCACGATCGGATCGCCATCGCCTTCCAGGTCCATTTCGAACAACTCGGGCTGTAGATAGGCGCATTGGCCGGATCGCAGACACAGCTCTCTGTCGATGACGATGCGCGGCATCTCACGCTCCTCCGGCCGGTGCGTCCCACGCAACGGGCAGCGTGTCCACACCGTGCAACACGTGCGCCGAAATCTCCTTCGGCTCACCCGTGAGACGCAGATTGGGCAATCGATCCAGGACCGCCTTCACGGCAACACGCGCCTCCATGCGCGCAAGCGGCGCGCCCATGCAATAGTGAATGCCCTTGCCGAACGAATAATGACGTTTGGTCGACTGAAACGGCCGCTCGACATCGAAACGCTCAGGATGGTCCCAGAACTCTGGGTCGTGATTGGCGGCGCCGAACATGCAGAGCACCTTGGTGTCCTTCGGTAGCTTCCGGCCATGCAGCTCGGTATCGCGCGTGTTGGTGCGAAACAGGCCGTTCACCGGTGCATCGTATCTGAGCGATTCCTCGACGGCATTCGGCAACAACGCATCGTTCGCCTTCAGTTTCGCCATCTGATCTGGATGCTCGAGAAGGCGATAGATCAAATTGCCGATCAACTGCGTCGTCGTTTGACTGCCGGCGATGAAAAGAAAACCCATGAACCCCATCACTTCGTCGTCGGTCAGCGTCCGCCCATCGAGCTCCGCGGTGACGAGTGAAGTGAGCACGTTGTTGGGCAGCGGTGTTCCGTTCGCAACCATCTTGCGACGCTCGTCGATCAGCTGCTGGAAGTAGATGGTCTGCTCCGTGACCGGCGGCGCCATGTCGAGCTTGCCGGGCGGCGTGGCGGGATGAATGACCATGTCGGCGCGCGGTCGCAGTTTGGTGGCGAGCTCGACGTCGATACCGAGCAGCCAGGCGATGACGATGAGTGGAACCGGTACGGCGAAGAGCGCCATCAAGTCGCCTTCGCCGCGTGCGACGAAGCCGTCGATCAGCTCATCGATCATGGCCGTGATCCGCGGTTCCATGGCCAGCAACTGCGCGGGCGAAAACGCCTTGTTGATGAGCCGGCGGTCGAACAGATGCTCTGGCGGATCGACGCTGACCAGCACACCGCCGCCCTGGTGCGCAAGCCCGGGTCCGGAGTTGCTGGTCCACAATGGCCAGTCGCGAAGCAGTTCCGCAACGTCGGCCTCGCGTGTGACGGCATACCAGTCGAACGGTACGTCCGTGTGCGCGAGCGGACACTCGCGCTGCATGCGCCGGAAGTGGCTTTGAACGTCGCTTTGGAAGTCCTCGGCGAAGAAATCGAAGTCCCCGGCCATGCGCCTCCCAAAAGATGGATCGCGTTACAAAACCGCGACCTTACCGCTTTCCCCTCACGATGGAAAGCGTCGCGCAGGCACTAGGGCTTTGCGATCCACTCGTCGAGCAACTTGTGGAAATGGCGGATTTTGGTCTCGCCGTAGTTGGCGAAGATCACTTCGCCCTTCTTCATAGCCTTCAAGCCGCGTTGCACCTCCGGCATGTTGACAACGTCCTGGTTGAACACCTTGGCCAGCATACCGAGCTCGGTGGCATCCACCCAGTCGTCGTCGGCACCGAGATGGTGAATCGGCGCCGCGGGTGGCCGCTCCTCGCCGGTCGGCGACGGCGCCAGATACATGCACTCCATGATGCATTCATCCGGGTTGTCGCCGTTCGGTCGAAAGCGATAGACGATGCGGTGGAACGCACCCCACGGATGAAAATTTGGGAACACGGTCAGATAGATGGAGTCGAGCAGTTCGGCATCGCTCACCTTGTCCATCTCGTCGCCGAGCATGCCGCGTAATGATTCGCGAATCGGCTCGGCGGCGACTTGACGCAAATTCTTGCCACGCGGCACAACCGGCGGCGGTGCGAGCGGCAGCGCATCGCCGCCCGGCAATTGCTTGCCGCCCACCCAATTCAGCATGTTCGGGTCGGCATGTGTGAGCGAGCCATCGACGTAGCTGCCGTCTGGATGGAAGCGGCTCACCTCACCTCGGCCGTTGGTGACGTGCACGAGGCCGTCTTCCATCTTCTCGTAGACGTGTCCCGTCAGCGCATGTCTGAGTCGCGTATACATGCGCGCCCCTTCGAGCGCTGGCCACTGCTTCGCGCCGATCAGGTGCGGGCTCGGCGTCAACGCCGGCGAAATGGCGCGACTGTAGTTGCCGAATACATCGTACTGCGTGTTGGCGTCACCGATCGTCTCGAGAATGGTGGGATGCGTGGCAATGACGTGATAGGCCTCGCTAAACGCTTCCTGCGCCACCTTCCAATTGCAGCGAAGCACTTTTGCGACATGCGCGACTTTGCACCGCTTCTCATAGGGCAGGTGCGGGAACTGATCGCTCAGATTGCCCAAGAAGTCTTCAAGCGGCTCGGCGTCGAGGTCGGGATTGATGAACACGAAGCCGCCCCACCGGCCGACCAAGGTCTGCGGCAGGCTGTGGCTTTCTTGTGAGACGGTCGGGAAGTCCCACTGACACGGCACTTCCTTCAGCGAGCCGTCGGTGTTCCATGCCCAGCCGTGAAACGAGCAGCGAAACTCGCGCGCCCGCTTACCGCCGTGCGACTTCAGCATGCGCCCGCGGTGCAAACATTGGTTGTAGAACGACCTGAACTCGTCGTCACCGGTACGAACTATCAGAAACGACAGGTGCGCGATGTCATAGATGAGATAGTCACCTACCTCCGGAATGTCGTCTTCGTGGCAGGCCATTTGCCAGACACGCTTCCACACCTTCTCCACTTCGAGATCGTGGAACGCCTTCGAGTAGTACTGCTCGGCGGGAACCACCGTCGGCCCTGGCGGCATGGGCGACTCGACCCGGAACAATTTCGGGACCGGGTGGCTGTCCTCATCGAGTAGTTGTTGATACGTAATACCGGCCGACCGATCGGTGCCGGTGACAGTCTCGACCATGGGCTCGTTCCTCCGAACGCGAACTCGGTGAATATGAAACTTGTTTCAAGGCGAATTCATCCGTAATTTCCCCTAACAGCCCATCCATCGGGTTCGGAGGACACCTGTGCAATACCGTCCGCTCGGCCGCACCGGCGTGCAGGTCAGCCAATATTGTCTCGGCACCATGATGTTCGGTGCCAAGACCAACAAAGTCGACTCCATCGCCATCATCGATCACGCCCTCGACCAAGGCGTGAATTTCATCGACACCGCGAATGTCTATGCCCGCAATGAAAGCGAGCGCATCCTCGGTGAAGCGTTAGCCCGGGATGGCAAGCGCGAGCATGTGGTGCTCGCGACCAAGGCGTTCATGCCGCAGAGCGACGATCGCAACGACCGCGGCCCAACGCGCAGGCATCTGCTGAAGGCATGCGACGATTCACTTGCGCGGCTCAAAACCGATTGGATCGATCTCTATCAGATGCACCGATCGAGCGCCGATGTGCCGATCGACGAGACACTGCGTGCGCTCGACGATCTCGTTCGCGCCGGCAAAGTGCGCTACATCGGCTGCAGCATGTTCCCTGCATGGCAGATGGTGGAGTCGCTTTGGGTTGCGAAGGAGCTCGGCCTCCATCGCTTCGTCTGCGAGCAGCCCGCGTATCACCTGCTCGATCGCACTGCAGAGCGCGAGATGATTCCGGCCGCACAGACCTTCGGACTCGCCATCATTCCGTGGGGGCCTCTTTGCGGGGGTTTGCTGAGCGGCAAATACCGCCGTGGCGAAGGCCCGGCTGACGGCCGTTGGCAGGACGGCAAGGACAACTTCGCGCGCGAGGCAACGCCCCTCGCCTGGGACACGATCGACATGCTCGCCGGCATGGCAGCAGAAAAAGGCTGCTCGATGTCGCAACTCGCGCTCGCCTGGTGCGCATCGCAACCCGGCGTAACCGCGCCCATCGTCGGCCCGCGTACGCTCGAGCAAATCACTGACAATCTCGGCGCGGTGGATGTCGAAATCACCGCCGACGATCGCGGCCGCATCGATGCGTTGGTACCGCCTTGCAGCGTTGCGGTACGCTACTTCGACCGCGCGAATGCGCTGGATTTG
The DNA here is from genome assembly GCA_003248125.1 of Gammaproteobacteria bacterium. Lineage (GTDB taxonomy): Bacteria > Pseudomonadota > Gammaproteobacteria > Pseudomonadales > Azotimanducaceae > SZUA-521. The sequence goes on from QJXZ01000026.1 coordinate 22,320, forward strand.
CGGCCGCACCGACACCGTATCTGACTCATGACCGAAACCGTGCAACAACCTCGTTCGCCCTTCGAGATCCTCGGCGACGCCGGCATCAGGCGTCTCGCTGCTGCGTTCTATGACGTCATGGATGAGGCACCCGAGTTTCGGGAGATCCGTGCCATGCATGGCGCTGATCTCACACCCATGAAACGTAAGCTCGCAATGTATTTGGTCGGATGGATGGGCGGGCCGCCGGTATATCTCGCAGTCAATGGCACTGTCTGCTTGAACGAGCCGCACGCGCCGTACCACATCGGTCCAAGGCAACGCGACCTTTGGCTCGCGTGCATGGACGAGGCACTCACGCGTATCGACGCAAGCGCGGATTTGCGCGCGCTGCTGAAGGCACCGCTGTTTCACATCGCCGATACGGTACGCAATCGCGACGAGTCGGATCCGAAGCCCCGCGATGACAACATCATCGCGGTTGGCTGACGACGGTGATGGCGATGCACGTCAGGACTTGCTCGCGCTGCGACCAACGCTAACGACACGAGGAAGTCACCATGTCGATTGCCACGGCGACGTTTGCCGCCGCAACTCCAGACGCCGCTGCCTTGTGTGATGACCGCGGCGTCATCACATGGCACACGCTCGACAGCATCCTGAATCGCGCCACCAACGCACTGCTCGCCTCGAGTCTCGACGAACAGCAGCGCGTCGCGGTGTTCGCCGAGAATGCGGCGGAGACGGTCATCGCGCATTTGTCCGGCATTCAAGCCGGTATCTCGACCGTGCCCATCAACTTCCATCTCACTGCGACCGAGCTTCAATACATCCTCGAAGACTCCGCGGCGGGCATCCTGTTCGTCGGGCCCGAAACGGCAACCATTGGCGTCGAGGCTGCGCGAGCCGCCGACGTACCGCTCGTTGTGGGCTGGCGCTGCGATGCCACTGCAGGCGTGATCACCTGGGAAGAATTCCTGGCACGCGGCCGCGACGAGGAGCCGCCGACCGACCGCAAACCGCGGCCGTTCTTGCACTACACCTCTGGCACCACCGGCCGGCCAAAGGGTGCCGAGACGCCCCCTACCATGTTCGTTGGTGGTGCAACGATCGCCGAGCATTTCGACCGCGTACGGCAGAATCCACGCTTACCTGGCCGCGGTGTATCGCTTGTGGTGAGCCCCCTCTACCACACCGGTCCGCTCGGCAGCGTTCGCGCGCTGGGCGTAGGACAAACGCTGGTGATCCTGGGCCGCTTCAACGCCGAGCACGTGCTGCAAGCGATCGATCGCTACAAAGTCACCAATACGCTGATGGTGCCAACGCATTTCGCGCGCCTGCTCGCACTGCCCGAAACGGTACGCAAGAAATACGACGTTTCGAGCTTGGAGTTGGTAAGCCACACCGGCGCAGCCTGTCCCGTCGACGTCAAACGAGCGATGATCGATTGGTTCGGACCGGTGTTCTTCGAGGCGTACGGAGCAACCGAAGCGGGGAGCACGAACGCCATCACCTCCGAAGAGTGGCTCGTACACCCGGGCTCTGTAGGCAAGACGTTGCCGCCGTTCGAATGCCTCATTCTCGACGAGGATGGCAAGCAACTGCCCGCGGGCCAGTCAGGCCAGATCTACTTCCGTGACACGACCGGGCGCGGCATCGTCTATCACAACGATGTCGAGAAGACCAAGGCCGCGCACCGCGAGCCCGGCGTGTTCACGCTTGGCGAAATCGGCTATCTCGATGCCGACGGCTACCTGTACATAACGGACCGTTCGTCGGACATGGTCGTGTCGGGTGGCGTGAACATCTATCCGGCCGAAACCGAGCAGGTGTTGATCGAGCACCCTGCGATCGAGGATTGCGCCGTGATCGGTGTGCCCAACAAGGACATGGGCGAAGAACTAAAGGCGCTCATCGTACTGAAACCTGGTGTCGCAGAGCCGTCCACCAAAGCGCTCGACGCATTTTGCCGTGAGCACTTGGCGGGCTACAAATGTCCGCGTACATACGACTTCGTCGCCGACATCGGCCGCAACACAATGGGCAAGATCAACAAACGCAAGCTGCGCGCGCCATACTGGCCGACCGAGCGCAGCATTGGATAGGTGCACACCATGACCCAAGCCGAGAAGACCGTTCGCTACGAAGTGCTCGAAGGCAACATTGCTCGTATCACGCTAGATCGTCCAGCCGTGCGCAATGCGCAAAACCGCCGCATGACCTACGACCTGAATGACGCGTTCACAAAAGCTGCGTTCGACGACGACGTGAAAGTGATCGTGCTGGCCGGCGACGGTCCACACTTCTCTTCCGGTCACGATCTGCGCGACCGTGAGCCCTACGAGATGAAACCGATCGGTATCTCCGGCGGCATGGGTAGACCCGGCGCCGAAGGCCACATGGCGTTCGAGGAAGAGGTGTACCTCAACATGTGCCGTCGCTGGCAACAGCTACCGAAGCCGACGATCGCGCAAGTGCATGGCAAGACCATTGCAGGCGGTCTCATGTTGATGTGGGTGTGCGATTTGATCGTTGCAGCCGACGATGCCGTGTTTTCGGATCCAACCGTCGATTTCGGCGTCAACGGCGTCGAGTGGTTCGCCCATCCCTGGGAACTCGGCATCCGCAAGGCCAAGGAAATGTTGTTCACGGGCGAGCCCGTGACCGCCCAGCAAGCGTACAACCTCGGCATGATCAACCACGTCGTCCCACGCGCCGAGCTGGCCGAGTTCACGCACACGCTCGCGGCAAAGATCGCCAAGCGGCCAAGCTTTTCCTTGAAGCTCGCCAAGCTCTCGTGTAACCAAGCGCTCGACGCGCAAGGTTTCTGGACGGCACAACAGGCGGCGTTCAATCTTCAACATCTCGGCCATAGCTCGATGCGCGAGCAACACTTGGCGCAACGGCTCAAGGAAGCACGCGAGACCAAGAGCGAAGGCAAACCATGATTCACCCCTCAGATTGGATCGATCTGACTGGCAAAGTCGCGCACGTGACCGGCGCAGCACACGGCATCGGTGAAGCGATCGCTACTGCGCTCGCGGCGGCAGGTGCGAAGGTCGTGGTCAGCGACGTAAACGGCGAGGGTGCGGCGAAAGTCGCTGCTGCGATCGGCGGTGCGAGTATGGTGCTCGATGTCGCCGATCGTGACGCAGTCGATTCGGCACTCGAGCAAACGGCGACGGAGCATGGCGCGCTCGACATCCTGGTGAACAACGCCGGCGTCTACATCGGCTTGGGCGGTCCAGTGCGCGACATCACCGACGAGATGTGGCGCAAGCTCTGGTCGATCAACGTCGACGGCGTATTCTACTGCTGTCGTGCGGCGGCCCGAATCATGATTGCAGCGGGCACGCGCGGCCGCATCATCAACATCGCATCCACGCAATCGGTTACGCCGGGGGTGGGCGTGACCTACGATGGCTCTAAAGCGGCCGTTTTGCAGATCACCAAGGCACTCGCGCTGGAACTCGCCCCGCACGGAATCAACGTCAATGCGCTGGCACCGGGCCCAACCTGGGTGCAAGGCGGAGCGCCACCCAAGGTAGACGGCAGACCGCCTTCGCCGAGTGGTGATCCGCTTGCCGACACCGTCGCCGATCGCATTGCGCGTTTGCCAGCCGGTCATTGGGGCGACCCGATGGAGCAAGGGAAAGCGGCTGTCTTTCTCGCCTCGGCGATGAGCGATTTCGTCACCGGAGCCTACTTGCCGGTGGATGGCGGCTGGCTATTGCTGTAGGCCCGCACGTGACGAAGCAGACACCCGTCCAACACGACGCACTCGTCAACGGCGTCCGCTTGACCTACTTCGAGCGCAATCCAACCGCACGCGGCGCACATCCGACGCTTCTGTTCGCGCATGCCAACGGCTATCACGCCCGCATTTGGGATCACATCATCGCGCGCTTGCCGAGCTACCACAGCATTGCGGTCGATCAACGCGGCCACGGCCGAAGCGAAAAACGCCGCATTACGCATTGGCGGCAATTGATCGAGGACATCGCCGCGCTCGTCGAGGCACTGCACCTCGAGCGCATCGTGGCGATCGGCCACAGCATGGGCGGTCACGCCATCATTGGTGCCGCCGCCCTTTGCCCCCATCGTTTCGCACGCCTGATCGCGATCGACCCCGTCATCGGACCGCGCGAGTCGTACGAAGGGGAATCATCGGCGCCGTTACCCGAAGGCGGCGTGCACCCCGCCAGTCGGCGTCACAATCACTTCACGTCAGCCGAGTCGATGGCCGCGCGGTTACTCGGCAAGGGATCCTTCGCGAAATTCGACGCTCAGATGTTGCACGATTACTGCGAACACGGGCTGCTGCCCGATCCCTCGGGCGACGGTTTCGTGCTCGCCTGCCCGCCCGAAATCGAGGCCAGCGTGTACATGACGAGCCGTTCGAACGGTGCGATCTACGACGCAATTCGCGCGATCGACATCCCAACGCTCATCTTGCGCGCCCATGAGCCCGAACCCTCACGCGGCGCCATGAATTTCGCAGCTTCACCAACCGCGCCAGGCCTGGTGCAAGAATTCAAGCATGGCCGTGAGATCTACTACCCGCACCTCACCCACTTCATTCCCATGGAGATTCCTGACGAAGTCGCTCGGCTGATTGCCGAAGAGGTCGATGCCGCGAGTGCGCAATCGCGCACCTGAAGTCGCTGCCACTGCGGCACTACCCGGCCGCCGCAAGCCCCTCCCGCATTAGCGCAATACGTGGATCGTTCGGATAGATCCATTCCTCACCAATCACCTGTGCAACACGCAGCTCCGGCGGGATGTTGTCGATGCCGATCATGCGATCGGCAAACTGATTCCAATGATAGATGCGTGCCTCCTGATAGCTCAGTGGCACACCCTGAAAGCCGTACGACTCCATCGATTTCTGAATCCATTCACCGAATTGTGTGTCTTCCTGAAGCACGGCGCCGAGTTCCACGCCGCTGTCGGTCTCGACCGTCCACATGTCGGTGAGCTCAGGCGCGGGGCCGTCACCCCAATCGTGCACCATGGTCCAAGTCTCGAGCCGACACGTGTTGATGGACGTTGGCCAGAACAGGAGTGGCGGAATCGAACGATCGCTCAAAGGGGACACCCAATTCGGAAAGATGCCGTAGGACTGCGTACAGGTGCGGCCGATCACACCAACGGTGTCGATGAGCCGGATGTTCTTCGGCGTCATCGTTTCGCGCAGCTGCGAGCCAGCATCACGGCCTGGCGCGATCATTCGGCCGTGCCCGTTTGCATAAAGCGTATTCACATTGCGGCGGTGGTCGAGCATCTGTGCAACGGTCTTCGGATGGATGCTCGGCACATGGTAGACCTCGGTGTTCGCTTCCATCGCAATTTTCCAATTGCACTTCAAGTCGAAGATATGGCGGCCGGCCAGCCGGCACTTGTCGAACTGAAACTCCTGCCACTCGTTCGCAATCGGACCGAGCCACTCGATCAGTGTGGGTGCGTGCGGATCGAAGTTGATGAAGATGAGGTTGCCGAAGCGCTCGCACCGCACACGCTTCAAGCCACGGCAAGAGAAGTCGAGGTCGCGGAAGTCTTCGGGGTCGCGCATACCGACCAGTTCACCGTCGTGCGTGTAACTCCAACCATGATATTTGCAGGTCAGTCGAGCTCGCTTGCCCGATGGCTCTGTGACCACGGGTGCGCCACGATGACTACACGTGTTGTAGAAGGCGTTGATCGTCCCGCTTTCTGCATGGACGATCACCACCGGCTGGCCGGCTTTCTCCCAAAGCATGAAACAACCCGGCTCCGGTACTTCGTCGATGTGTGCAGCGAGTAGCCATGTCTTGCGCCAGATGTGCTGCTTCTCGAGTTCGAAGAAGCGAGGGTCGGTATATCGCCCGCCGGGAATGTCCGGCAGAGTCGGGAAGGATTTCGGCGGCGCTGTACGGCCCGCTTCGTATTCCATGAGCTGCCGCAGCGTGTGGATTTCTTGCTGATTCATTCGGCCTCCCGCTCGTGCGTCGCGACCACGCTGGCCCACCTCGACGATTCGCTCAATTTGTGAAACATGATACAGCGAATTTTGGTATGCGCGCCTTCGATACTTAGTTCGCCAGCGCTGCGTATCTCTTCTGCGCGCTCGGCGTCATCGCCGGCATGACGGTCAATACGTGCGCGCGTACGTATTCATCGACCAAGTCGTGCAGGGCGATAAAGCCCTTGAGCCAAAGCAAAATGGTCGCCCAACCATTGCCGAGTAACAGCCGTACGAAGCGATCGACGTTCACGTCGGCACGCAGTTCTTTACGGCGCTGCATCTCGAACAGCAGATCTTCGAAGTCTCTTACCGCCGAGGTCATCAAGATGCGCGTGATCGCATCGGTCGGCCCGGCCGCAAACAGCATGCGCGCCATCGCCTCGGCATAGCGTGGCGTTTCGGTAATCTGTGTGGCAATGGCGCGCGCACGCGCAACGAGTCGCTCGAGGCCTGCCGTGTGCGTCGCCTGAATCGCGACACCCAACTCGGCCAGGAGATCCTCCAGCGCTGCAAGCACGAGCCCGTCCTTGCTCTCATAGAGGTTGTAGAGCGTGGTGGGCGAAACGCCCGCATTGGCGGCCACGTCGCGCATGCTCAAGCCGTCGTAACCCGCACTGGAGAGCTGGTCGCGGACTTCCTTCAGAATCGAGCGCCGGCGTTGGGTCTGCCGGGGCGTGAGCGTACTCATGCCGAACTCCTGCGCGCCACGGGCATGGATTGGCCACGGCGCTGAAGCTCGCTTTCGAGGCGACCACGCAATGTAGCGAGTTGATCGTCGTTCGCAGCAAAGATGTTCGGTAGGTCGCCGAGTACTCGCGCAACGTCGAAGGCCTCGCCGCGAAGCGTTCCGACGAACGTCGCCAACGCCCCGAACGAGAGGCATGCCTTACCCGATGCCGGCCACGGCTTGTGCAGCGGCAAGTGCAAGTTGAAGCCGGTCTTTGTGAGCTTCGCCGCCAACATCGGGAATGGCAGTGGAAATCCCTCCTCGTCAACGGCCGTCAATACCGGCTGCGGAAATTGTTCGAGCACACGCGCGGCGCGCGTTCGCCAATCTTCCGATGGCCAACGCGCCATCGGTGTGGGCGGTGCGGTAGGGGCAGAATCCGATACCGGATAGGAAATATCTTCCGGCGCACGCCAAACCCGTGGCGCTTCGCGATCGACGCGTCCAGTCGGCCAATACAGGATCTTCGCCGGCACACATTCCACCCAGATGCGCGCCCAGTAGTGCAGCATTCCGCGTACGTCTTCCCACGCCGGCCCAATCTTCGGGTGCTCGGCGATGAACAACTTCACGTAACGATCGGTATTCGACTGAATGTCGGCATCGCGAACCGCAGCACACGCCGCGATCACGATCACGGGCGAGTCTGCGAGGGCGTCCATTCGGGGCGGTCCTTGTTCGAGCATCGCGATCGGATCGTACGCATGCACTGCGGGGCTGATGAGTAATCCAACTTTCGGATTGGCGCGGGCACGTTCTGCCTTGGCCGGGTACGCGAGCCCGGTCGCCACATCGATCGACGGATCACCGGGTTGGAAGTAGTGGAAGAGCGGGTTGGCGATCGGCTGACCGCTCGGCGTCAGCGTCGCGAATTCGGCCTCACGAGTCGCCGCAATGGCGCGCTCGAGCGTTGCCTGCATCGATGCATCTCCCTGCCCTGGTGTGGAGTATGTTACAAAACCTGCCGACCAAGGAGCGACGTCGCATACCGTCATGGAATATTTCGTCAACTTTCCAGCAGGCAGCGTCACAGATCCCGGTGCTTGGGCCACGGAGAAGGAACGCGAAGGCTGGCACGGCGTGTGTGCGAGTGATCATCTTTGGGTTGGGGCGACGCGCTATCCGCACGTGTTCGTTGCTGCCACGCAAATGGCGTGTGCCACCAGGCGCATGCGCATTACCACCTCGTTCTGCAACAACCTATTTCGCTCGCCCGTCGAATTCGCGCAAGCGGCGCTCGCGCTGCAGGCGGCATCACAGGGTCGCTTCGAAGCCGGGCTCGGCGCCGGCTGGGCGCGTGATGAAATCGAGGCGATGGGCGAGCGGTATCCCGATGGGGCAACGCGTGTTGCCAGATACGTCGAAGCGCTCGCCGTCGTGCGGCAACTGCTCGCAACTGGACAGTGCACCTTCAGCGGTGACCACTATCGCGTCGACATCCAAGGCGAGCAACAGCTTGCGCAGGTGAGCCCAACGCCGCCGCCACTGATCGCGTCGGCCGGTGGGCCGCGTGCGCTGCGCGAAGTCGCGCCACTCGTCGATCGTGTGGAGATCAAAGCCAGTGCCCGCGCGACCCGCGCCGGTCATCTCGACTTCTCGATCATGGCGAGCGTCACCGAGGACGAAGTACGCGAACAGGCCGCGCGCGTGCGGCGCGTGCGCGCCAACGTGCCGCTAGGCATCTTCATTCTCACCGGCGTCGGGGCAGACGATCCCGCCGTCGCAGCCATCAAAGGCGCCCTCGGCAACGGCTATCTCGGTCGCTTTCTGGGCGCGCCCGCCGACGTCGCCACGGCACTCGACGAACTGACAGAACTCGGCATCGACCGCGTGCAACTCACCGAGTTGGTGCCCGGTTCCCACAGCAAGCTCGCGCCCCATCTGCTCTAGGAGGTAGCGTGTCGGACTTCACCGACATCACGTCAAGGGTCTATGAGTACGCATACGGCATCGACACGAGGGATTGGGCGCTGTACCGAAGCATCTTCACAGACCAGATCACCATGGATTTCTCGTCGTACAACGCCGCGCCGGTCACAACGATGTCGGCGGATACTTGGGTAGATGCATGCAAATCGTTGTTCATGGGCCTGGATGCGACACAACACACGATGTCGAATCCATTGGTGGAGGTCGATGGCGATCGCGCACGGTGCCGGATGTACATGCAAGCCGAACACTTCTTGAAGAACGACGCGGGCAGTTTCGACTTCGCGCTCGGCGGCTACTACGACGACCGACTCGTACGCACGGATACCGGCTGGCGCATTGCCGCCGTGACGCTCAACGTCTTCTGGAGCCGCGGCAACCGCCACATCATGACCCTGGCGCCGGAAATAGGCCGCAAGCGCTGAAGCTGGTGACAGTTACCTATTCCGCATGGGGTGTCAGACAATTGCCATCATACCTCGTAGCGAAATAGGTAACTGTCACCAATTTTTCACCGATTGACGTCGATCGGCGGCACCACGAACGCGGGTTTGTGCTTGAGCTTGGCGCGCACTTCACCGTTCGCCCCGCTTTCGAGCAAATCGACCACCTCGGCGGCCATCATCGATGGCGGCATCACGCCGAATTGCTCGCCCTTGAACGAGTCGGGCACGATCGCGGTGTCGACCACGCCCGGACAGATGACGTTGATGCGCACTCTGCCCCCATCGTTCGCGGCCGCTACGCTACGTGCGAATCCGACCAGCGCATGCTTCGTTGCCGAGTACAGCGGATCGATCGACAACATTCCGAACGCAGCCACCGAGGCCGTGATGGTGATGGCGCCGCCCTTCTCGCGCATACCCGGCAACAACGCCTTGATACCGAAGAACACACCGTCGAGGTTGACGCCGATGATGCGGCGGTATTGCTCGACCGAGACGTCTTCAATGGCGAGGAACGGCTCGCCGGTCGGCACGGTCATGATACCGGCGTTCAAGTGCGCATAGTCCGGTACGCCCATTCGCCCGACACACGAATTCACGGCCTGCACCACGGACTCGAACCGTGTTACGTCGCACGCAATGAATTCGCCACCCACTTCACTTGCGGTCGCTCGACCAACCCGCTCATTGATGTCACACACCGCCACGCGCGCGCCGCGTTCGGCAAGTTGCGTCGCGACCGCGGCCCCGATCCCTGTCGCGCCACCGGTCACCAGTGCAATCTTCCCTCGCATCGACATGCACAGTCCTCCCCGCCCGACTGTCGCCAGAACCAGTAACGCGTTACAGTTCGCGAGCAGTGGACCATGGTCCGCGCAAGTGTGTCAACGCGGTGGGAAGCCACATTGATCGACCTCGACATCGCTGCCAATGACAACGAGCGGCTGGCGCTTCGTCTCCTGAAGGCGATGGAGGACGGCGATCTCATCGCGCAGCTGAGCGAACTCTGCACGAACGACTTCGTGTGGTCGAATAGCGGTCTACCCACACTCATGGGACTCAATGCGATCGAGGCGCACTTAACGAACGGCGGCTTCGCAATTCACGTGCCGATCCTGCGCACCATGACGTCGTTCAGCGCGGATGTCCTGAATATCGCCAGTCGTGGCCAAGTCGTGTTCACCGAGCGGATCGACCACCATTGGGACAGCGATGGCCGCGACCTCATGACGCCGCACATCGCGGGCATCGTGGAGATACGTGACGGCAAGGTCGCGGCGCTGCGCGATTTCTACGATACCGCCTGCTATCAGCAAGCGCCGACTGCGCCGAACCCCGGCCACGCCAGCCGCAGATCGACTACCGAGGAATACCGACGATGAGCAACCAGACTGTGCGCGCGCTACCCGTAGGTCGCGACCCGACCAACGACATTTGGCAGGCAATGTTCACGCAGCGCGCGATTCGCTACTGGCAACCGGAGAAGGTGCCTCGCGAACTCCTCGAACTTGTCGTCGAAGCCGCCGCCAAAGCACCAAGCGGATCGAATTTGCAGCCATGGATGTTCGTAGTCGTCGACGACGATGCGCAGCGCAACGCGATTGGTGCCGCGCTCCGACGGGTTTACGAAGCCGCGGAACCGCTCAAGAACCTCATCGCGGCAGGCGAGAAGTCCGACGACAAGACGCAGCGATTGATGCTGAAGGGGGCGCGCGCCTTCTTCTCGCAACTCGAAAAGGCACCCGCCTTGATCGTGCCGTGTCTGTACCACCTGGCATCGCCGGTGACCGATACGTCGACGTTGCTGGCCGGCAGCTCGATCTACCTCGCGGTTCAAAATCTACTGCTCGCGGCCCGCGCACTGGGACTCGGTACGGTGATGACGACGGCGCACAACCTGATTGCACCGGCACTGCGCGACATCCTCAATCTACCTGGCGACGCTACTCCGGTCGCGCTCATCCCGATCGGTTTTCCCGATGCAAACTTCGGACCCACCGTACGCAAAGACGTCACTGAGATCCTGCGTTGGAATCGGTGGCAGTAGAATCTCGCGCGCAATCCGCTACAGTCCGCTGCAAGCATTTCGTTTTCGCACGGAGGAACCAGTGACCGAGACGACGGCATACACGCCGCCCAAAGTGTGGCAGTGGAACAAAGAAAACGGCGGCCGCTTCGCCAACATCAATCGACCAACCGCCGGTGCAACGCACGAGAAAGAACTGCCCGTAGGCGACCATCCACTGCAGCTTTACTCGCTCGGTACACCGAACGGCGTGAAGGTGACCATCTTGCTCGAGGAGCTTCTTGCGGTAGGTGTGGGCGACGCCGAGTACGACGCCTGGCTCGTCAACATCGGCGACGGCTCACAATTCGGGAGTGGCTTCGTCGCGATCAATCCAAACTCCAAGATTCCTGCCCTCGTCGATCGCAGCGTCAACCCGCCAGCCCGCGTCTTCGAGTCGGGCGCCATCCTGCTGTATCTCGCCGAAAAGTTCGGCAAGTTCATTCCCTCCGATCCGGCTGCCCGAGCCGAGTGCTACTCGTGGCTGTTCTGGCAGATGGGGAGTGCGCCGTTTCTGGGCGGTGGCTTCGGGCACTTCTACGCCTATGCACCCGAGAAGTTCGAATACCCCATCGACCGCTACGCCATGGAAACCAAGCGGCTGCTCGACGTGCTCAATCGCAATCTCGCCGAGCGCGAGTACATGATTGGCAACGAGTACACCATCGCCGACATGGCGAACTATCCCTGGTGGGGCGCGTTAGTGCTGCACAACATTTACGACGCGTCAGAATTTCTCGACGTCGGTTCGTACGAGCACGTCGTGCGGTGGGCGAAGGTCATCGAGGCACGCCCAGCCGTGCAGCGCGGCCGTCGAGTCAACCGTCCGTGGGGGTCCGAAGAAACCCGCGTCGTCGAGCGTCACAGCGCCGCAGACTTCCGCTAGCGCTGTTGACGAGCACTCGGCGCCGATCCATCACACGACCAGCGCGCGGACTGCTTCGGGCTTCGGCGCGCCCGCCTGAAACATCACCACGGCGTCGTCGAATCCCGCCTCGGCGAACCGCGCGAGAAGTTCGCGCAAGTCGCCTAGATCGGTCTGTGCACCGAGCAAGATGGACGAGACGACGGCACGCGTTCCGCCTGCCGCGCGATAGTGTGCAATGGCCGCAACGACCTCGTCTGGCGAACGGTGCAGCGCCGAGGCGATCCAACCATCGAACTCACGCGCGGCAATCGCCACACCTTTACCCCACGTGCCATAGAAGATGCGGGTTCCACCTCGTACCGCTGGCCACGGGTCGAGGCTGACATCGTTGAGACGTCCGGTTTCAAACAATTCGCGGAGACTGGCGACACTCGCCCGAAACGTTCGGAAGCGTTCTGCGTAGTCGGCGCCGAAGGCATCGAAGTCCTTGGCCGTGGAGCCCGGTCCCACACCCAGAATCAGACGACCACCACATGCTTGCGCCAACGAGAACGCGCGATGCGCGACGTCGACGGGTTGATAGAGCGGCAGTTGTAGCACCGCCGTACCAAGCTCCACCCGTTCCGTCGCCGCGGCCGCAACCGCAAGTGCAATGAGCGGGTCGCTCAACATGAAGCCGCGACCAACGGCGTGCACCGACCAAAGGCTGTCGAAACCGACCGACTCCAAGGCATGGGCCTGATTGGCCAAGAACTTGGCGGCGCGACCGTCGCCCACCGGCCCCAGCAGCGCACCTAATCTCACGATCCAGTACCGGCTCTACGTCGCCAGCAAAAGTCGCAATGGTCGGCCCCCATCATCAACGTTTGCGTGCGCTCGAGGGTCCAGCCCGGATTGACGCGGCGTGTCACGGCGAAGTCGACGCCGCATGTCAAAAGCGCGCCGATCTCCGGCTCACCGATGTTGCGGAAGTACTGCGCGAATTCGCAGCGCGTCATGTTTACCGCGTACTCGTCGTCGGTGTCCTTGACGATCACCGAGTCGACCGGATAGCTCATGTTGTCGTCACGTGGGTGGCCGCTGCCTTCATCTCGACTGGCAATGAACGCGGCCCAGCTTTCGGCGATCGCATCACCCACCAATCGATGTGCATCGGGCTTGCCGAGCTTCGCTTCCAACGCACGAACGATGGGAATCACCGCCCGTGCCTGAATCTTCACCGCCTCGAGCGCACTGATCTTGGCCATTGACACCTCCCTGGCCGTCGCGATCGTATGGTACGTCAACTTCAAACGTGCGGGGTTCGCATGACTGCCATCGCCATGCCGTTGCCGGAGGAGGTCGCGACCGCACGCGACGGTATCGTTGCGTTCGCGGAAGCCGAGGTGATTCCACGCCACGCGGCCAATCGCGATCTATTCGACGATCCGCGCGTGCTGTACCGCACCGATGGCCGATTTTCAGACGACTTGCTCGCACTCATCCGCGAAGTGCGCACGGCATCCGCGCGCGCCGGCTTCTATCAGATGTGTGTGCCCGAGTCGCTCGGTGGCGGCGGCCTCGGTCACCTTGCGTACTACACCGCTTGGCAGGCGCTCTTTCACCGCTGCGGCCCGCAGAATTGGCTGATGCTCTATGCGCTGGCTCATTGGGCGTTCGGACCTAGCCGACTGCTGACGCAAGTCACCGAGCAGGCACGTGAGCGCATCCTCAAAGGCCTCATGGCCGGCACCGAATCCATGTGCTTCGGACTTACCGAACCGAACGCCGGCTCCGATGCGAGCATGATCAAGACCCGTGCTACCAAGCAAGGCGACGGCTGGCGCATCAATGGTCGTAAGATCTGGACCAGCAACGCACCGGTTGCCGACTACTGCATCGTTTTCGCCGTCACCGATGCCGAGCGTGCCGCGGCCAAGAAGGGCGGGATCAGTGCGTTTCTAGTGCCTACGAATGCGGCCGGCTTCACAGTCCAGCGCGTCATCAAGCTGTTCGGCCACATCGGCGGTGACGAAGCAGAACTCGCGCTCGAAGACGTATACGTCGAGCCATGGCAAGTCGTCGGCAAGCTCGACGAAGGATTCGGCGCTGCCCTGTACGGGGTCTCGTTGGGTCGTATCTACAACTCGGCGCGTGCGGTGGGATACGGCCGCTGGGCACTCGAACTCGCACTCGACTACGCCAAGACGCGCGAAACGTTTGGTGCCCGGATAGCTGACTATCAGGGTGTGACCTTTCCCCTCGCGGAATCGGCTACCGAGCTTCACGCCGCGCACCTGATGGGACTCAACGCCGCTACGTTGCTCGATCGAGGTGACGCCGCGATCAAGGAACTCAGCATGGCGAAGGCCTATTCGGTGCAGGTGGGATATCGCGCCGTCGATCGCGCCATGCAGACGCACGGCGCGATGGGCCTCACCAACGAACTGGGGCTCACGGAGGCATGGCATTCGCTACGCATAGTCAACATCGCCGACGGCACCAACGAGATATTGAACCGCACGATCGCGCAGCGATTGCTGAAGGGTGACGTAGAGGTCTAGTCGGATCGCGAGCAAGCTCGCTCCCACATCGCCAGGTACCTGCCCACGCCCCTCGTGGGAGCGGCCTTGAAATCAGGCCACCTTCACCGGCGGCTCGTTCTCGCTCATCGCGAGCACAGCTTCGTCGGAAAGCGTGATCAGCCGCTCGTAGCCGCCAGGCGGATAGTTGCTCATGTGTGGGCCCGGTGCATCCGGCGGCGGCTGCTTTACACCACCGCCCTGATCTCGATAGTCAGACGGTTTCTTGTAGCGCGCGAGCTCCCCCGCACTGATTCCGGCAAGCGCAACTACTTCGGGATCGATCCACGCCTCCGCATCGATGGGCGCCTCGGAGCAGGACAATTCGAGCGCCAACTTCTCGGGGCCGGCAAAGTAGATGGATTTGCACATGCCGTGATCGAGCGGACCGAGCACCGGTACGCCCTTGGAACGCAAACGATCGCGCATGGCGTACAGATCGCGTTCGTCCTTCACCTTCAGAGCAACGTGCTGCATGGTGCCTTTCGCACTGTTGGCGCCGGGATTGCCGGCATGCGAGACGCCGAGCGTAACGGGAATCTTGCCGATGTCGGGGTTCTGCACGAAGGCAATGGCGCTCTCGTCGTTCAAGCGCAAGAATCCGTGCCACGTGTTCGGCACACCATGCATCCAATACAAGGCCACCAGCTCCATGCCGAGCTTGTCGGTGAAAAATTCGATCTGTTCCTTCATGTTCGCCGTGCAAATCGCCAAGTGATGCAAGCCCGCCACTTTGTTCATCGGTCGTCCTCTGATTGCCGCTCGCCGCAGTGTAACCGCTGACCGGCCCCGGCGCGCCGAAGAGCTCATGTGTGCCATACGCGCGGAGCGCGCCGACACCTTCACGTGTCTGGTGGTCGACATACGAGGCGCAGTGGCTGAACATCACCCTCTTCGATCGCGCTGCGCCTGACCTGGTCGTGCGCAAGGTAGCGGCGCTCGACACCCACCATCCCGCGGTCGTCGAAGCTGCCGAGTTCTTGGCGATGCGGGTTGGCCGATCAATCTGACTAGTGGGGCAAGGTCGAGTCGTGGCGAACTACATCGCGGGCAAGGTGATCGTGGTGACGGGCGGCGGCGGCGGCTTCGGCCGGTTGGTGAGCCAGAAAGTCGGGGCGCGCGGGGCGCGGGTGGTGTGCGCGGACATCGATGGCGGCGCCGCGGCAGCGACGGTAGAGACCATCGTCGGCGCTGGCGGCGAAGCGATCGCCGTGCCAACGGACGTCAGGATCGCCGCGCAGATGCATGAACTCGCCGCGCGCGCCCGCGGCCAATTCGGCCGCATCGATGTGATGATCAACAATGCCGGTATCATGCCGCTCGCCTTCTACGCCGATCATGCTCAGGCGGCAGCGGCCTGGGAGCGTTGCATCGACATCAACATCAAGGGTGTGCTGAACGGCATCGTCGCCGTGTACGACACGATGATCGCGCAAGGTCGAGGCCACATCGTCAACCTGTCGTCGATCTACAGCAATTTCCCGGTGGTCGGCGCCGGCGTATACGGCGCCACCAAGGCGGCAGTCAACTTCCTCTCCGAGTCATTGCGCGTCGAGTCGCAAGGCAAGATCAAAGTGACCATTGTCCGTCCAACCGGCGTACCGACCACGGGACTGTCGGCGGGCATCGTCAATCGCGAAGCGATCGTCGGCATCCTCGGTCAGAACGCCGCCCGCTATGGACAGCTCATGGCCGCGCATGTCGCCGGAGAACTCCCGGCGGAGCACACCTCGGCCGATCACATCGAGTACTACGCGCTCGAGCCCGAGCATCTCGCGAATCAAATCGTCTACGCGATCGATCAGCCCTGGGGCGTATCGATCGGCGACATCACCGTGCGCGCTTCCGGCGACGGCTACATCCTCTAGTTCACCCGGGTTTGCGCAGCTTGAGCAGGAACTGGTCGGTTTGCCCTCGCACCGCGGGGTCGAATACCGCCTTGGTGTGGTCGTCCGCCGGATTGTTCAGAACCTCGGAGTCCGCTTCGACCACGAAGCCCGCAGCCTTGGCTTGTTCGATGGCAATCGACTTCTCGACACGATGGAGCTTGGCGTTGTCCTGACCTGCCGCGCCGACATGATCGATGACACCGAATACACCGCCCGGCTTCAATACCGTGTAGATGGCAGCCAGAAAGCCTTGCGCGGCATCGACACCCTGGCCGTTGTAGACGTCATGGAAGTTGAGCGCCGTGATCGCCCCGTCGATCGAACCCGGCGCCAAGCCCATATCGGCAATATCGCGGTCGAGCCGCTCGACGTTGGCCAAGCGCCCCCCGGCGAGACGTGCCGAGATTGCCTTTTCGTTGGCGCCATCGCGCATATCGAGCACGAAGCGACTGTTCTGTGCGTATACCTTGCCGGTGGCGCCGACCGTATGCGACAGCACCTCCGTGAAATAGCCACCCGCGGCAATCACATCGAGCACGGTCATGCCAGGCCCGAATCCCAGTACCTGCATGACCGCCACTGGCTTGCGACTGGCGTCGCGCGCACGGTCTTCGGCGGGCCGTAGCTCGCTCGCGAGCGCAGTTGCGAGCGCAGCAGAGTCGACCTCGGCGCGTAACGGCAGCGCGGCCAAGACACCCAGAACGAACAGCATTCCCTTCACAGCTCGCATCTCCTCCAATTGGTCGCGCGAAGCCTGGTCCCCTTTCCAGCCACATGCAAGTTCGCCTATCGTCGCCTAGAGACTCGAGGGGACGGCATGCAAAATCCACCCAATCCCGTACAACGGGTGACGGCACTACATCCGCTCATCCGTGCGCATGCAGATGCTGCCGAGGCCGAGCGTCGTTTGCCGGTGCCGGTGGCGCAAGCATTCGCGGCCGAGCGCCTGTATCGAATCGGCGCGCCGGAGTCATGTGGCGGCGAGTCAGCGAATCCGGCAACGCAGATTCGAACCATCGAAGCCGCATCGATCGCGGATGGCAGCGCGGGCTGGAATCTCATGATCGGCATCGAGACCTTCGGTCTCATCGCACCCGCGTTTGCGCGCTGCGGCGAGCTCATCGCCGATCCCAACGTCGTGCTCTGCAGTTCGACCGCCGCCGTCGGGCGTGCTGACGCCGTGCCGGGTGGCTACCGCGTCAATGGCCGCTGGGCGTTCGTGAGCGGCTGCCACAACAGCGCTGTGTTCGGCGCCACGGTACGCCTGTACCGCAACGGCGAGCCGATCGCCGGCACCGCCAACGTCTACGCGATGCTGGAGCGTCCCCATTGGCAGATTCTGGACACTTGGCACGTGGCAGGATTGTGCGGCTCGGGGTCGCACGATGTCGTGGTTGAAGACGCGTTCGTGACCGAAGCGCGCATCGTGGCGCCTATCGGCGGCTTCACGAACGATTCCCCTTTGCTGCGATTCCCCCTTGGAGCACGGCTTGCCTACAACAAAGTCGCAGTCGCGCTCGGCATCGCGCGTCATGCTCTCGATGCGTTCGTCGACTTGGCGGAAAACAAGGTGCCTCGGTTCACGTCGCAGACCCTGCGCATGCGGCCCAGCGCGCAGCGCGCCATTGCGGCCGCGGAGGTGCGGGTTCGCGGATCACGCGCCCTGTTGTTCGAGTCGGTCGAGGAGATCTGGCAACAGGTCGTGGACCAAGCGCGTGTACCGCGCAAGACGCTCGCGCTGTTCCAGGCGGCTTGCTCGGACGCCGTCTCTGGCTGCGCCGAAGCAGTCGATGGGGTCGCCGAGGCCGCCGGCACCACTGCGAATGCAAAGGGCCATCCGTTGGAACGCGTCGCACGCGACGTGCGCGTGGTGCGCCAACACGCAACCGTTGCGATCCACCACATGGAGGATGCGGGTCGTGTGTTGCTCGGCCTGCCGGCCGAGGGATTGATGCTGCGCAGCCTGTCGTCTTAGCAACACCGCACCGATAGCGGTTATTCCTTATGGGGCCCGACTGGCCCGTGAACTAGCGTTGCCGATGTAGCCTGCGAGAGGGGTGAGCGCGATGGATGACCTGTCTCTCAACGATGCGGCCTTTCTGTACATGGAAACGGACAAGGCCCCCACTCACGCAGCGACGCTCCAGGTCTTCGAGGTGCCGGCAGAAAAACGAGCGTCCTACGTCGATGACCTCAAGCACCTGATGTACGACCGCCGCTACCTGGTGCCCTATCTCACGCGTCGCCTGCGTTTCGTGCCCGGCAACATCGACCATCCGGTGTGGGTGGATTCCGGCACGTTCGATCCGGATTTTCACGTGCAGTCGGTGGACCTCGGCGGCGAAGGCACGTTGCGCGACCTGGAGGACACCGTTGCACGGTTGCACGAGCAGCGCATACCACTGAATCGCCCCATGTGGCGCATCGTGGTCGTCGAGGGATTAGGGGGTGGACGCGTCGCGCACTACAGCGCCGTACACCACGCTTGTGTGGACGGCATGGGCGGCCAACAACCGCTCAATCTGCTCTCCGATCCGACACCCGAGCCCCGGCACTTCGATCCCAATGCGCGAGCACCGGAGCGGGAGCCGTCCGCCATCGGTCTGTATCTGCACGCGATAAACAAGCTGGCACGGGCTAACGTCGAGCAATGGATGTCGGTGCCCAAGTCATTGAAGACGGCGCGCGCGGTGATCGGCAGAGCCATCGATCCGAACAAGAGTTTCGGTGCTCTTGCAATGGGCGCGCCGAAGACTTCGTTCAACGTCGAGATCGACACCGCACGCCGATTGGCTCTCGGCCAGATGCCGCTGGCTACCGTGAAGGCCATGAGCAAGACGCTCGGGTGCACCGTGAACGACGTCTTCATGTGCATGGCGGCCGGTGCCCTGCGCCGCTTCTTCCGACGCCGCGGCGAATTGCCCGCCGAACCGCTCATTGCCGGCTGCCCAGTATCGGTGCGCAGCAGCGACGACACGGCTACGAACAACCAAGTCACCGTGATGATGGTGAGTCTCGAGACGCACGTTGCGGATCCACTCGCTAGGCTCGCCGGCATCCGTGAGTCGGCCCGGATCGGCAAAGCCGTGACGGCCGAATTGTTCGGCGCAGGCTCGGTGGATCTACGGACCTTTGGCCTGCCGAATTTCATGCGCGCCACCATGCGTCTCGCCGAACGTACGCACGTGATGGGACGCATTTCCATGCCGATGAACATCACGATCTCGAACGTTCCCGGTCCGCGCGGTCCCTTGTACAGCAATGGCGCGGAGATGGTGGCGATGTATCCGGTGTCTGTGCCGACGCACGGCTGCGGCGTGAACTTAACGGTGATCAGCTACCGCGGATCGATGGATTTCGCCTTCACCACCGCGGCGTGTGCGCTCGACGAGCCGCAGGAACTGCGTGATGACCTTCTCGCCGAGTACCAGGACATGGTCACCCTGGTGCTGCCGGCCAGCCCGGGCGACGACCGCAAACGAACGGTTCGCGATGCGAGCACGGAGGCACCAAGCGAAGCACGCGCGGCCTAGTGAGTTAGGCCAGTCGATGGACAACTAAACGCGGTGGTAGATGCCAAGCATTCAATCGCAGTTGCTGAGCAGGCTCGCCGATCAGGCGATGAAAACCATCTTCCGCGACTTCAACGTCGACAAGGCGCGCAGCCGGCTGGCCATGATCGATCGCCTCAACCCGGCACCGACCGGAGTGCAAATCGAATCCCGCGATCTGTCCAGCTGTGCAGCGGAATGGATACGCACCGGCAGGAACACCGACCGCGTCGTCATGTACTTGCCTGGCGGCGCGTGGGTGCTGCGTAGCCCGAACACCCACCGGGGTATCGCTGCGAAACTCGCCAAGGCGGCGAACGTCGACGTCTTGCTCGTGTTCTACCGGCTAGCGCCCGAGCACCCGTTTCCCGCCGGATTGCAAGATTGCATCGAAGGATACGAGACGCTGCTACGTGACGGCGTGAAGCCGTCGCGCATCGTGATCGGTGGCGACTCCGCAGGCGGCAACCTGGCACTCGCGACGTTGCTGGCCCTGCGCGACGGCAATGCACCGCTACCTGCCGGCGCGTTCGCACTGTCGCCCTGCACCGACATGAGTCTCGAGGAAGGCGGTGCGCGCATGGCCATGCGTGAATTCGATCTGTTGATTTCGGAGGTGGAGGGACGCATCGACGCAGACCCGAGGCTCTTGTACACGGGAGGTAACGCCGACGTGTTGGATCATCCGTATGCCTCACCGCTACGCGGCAATCTCGCCGGCCTCTGCCCGCTACTGCTGCAAGTCGGCGGTGCCGAGTTCCTGGTCGATCAATCGACGCTATTCGCCGACAAGGCACGTGCCGCCGGCGTGGATGCGGAAGTGGAAGTTTGGGAGGGACAACCACACGTCTGGCACGTCATGCCTTTCCCCGAGGCCAATCAGGCGTTCGACCATCTCGGCGATTTCGTGCGGCGATGCTGCCCATGAAGAATCGGACGCACACGGTGCGAGAAACGAGCGAACGATACGTGCGCGGGTTGCTGGAAGATCACGCCCGATTCTCTCGCGTGCTGACCATGATCGGTCGCGACGCGCGTCGACTGGTGGATGCCCCAAGCGACGTGTTGCCGCTGTTCGCAGAAGCGGTCGACTACGTCGTGAACTTTCAGAACGTGTATCACCATCCGCGCGAAGAAATCATGTTTTCAAGGGTAGGCGAGAAATCCGAATCGCTCGCCGCCGCAGCGAAGAAGCTTGCTCAGGAACACGGCGGCACGGCCTACGCCGGCAAGGAACTACTGGCGCTCATCGAGCATGTGTCACGCGCACCCGGCGAGCGCGCTGGCCGAGAGCAATTGGCGAAGGGGCTCGAACGCTTCGCGCGCTCCATGCGCAGTCATATCGCGCAAGAAGAGGATCTGCTGTATTCGCAAGTCTGGATTGAACTGACGCGCCGCGACTGGGACAAGTTGATCGGCCAAGCGGCCGCACTCGATCCGCTCGACCACGATCACAGCGCGAAATACCCCCTCCTCGTGCGGTATGTCAGCGAAGGACGCACCCGCAGCGACGTCACGACAGAATCGAGCCCATTTGGCGAAGCGCTCGGCTCGGCGATGGATCGGATCGGCACTCTGCTCGACGGTCTCGCTGTCATCGATAGAACCATGAGCCGACAACGCAAAGAAGCGTGTGCACTCGCCCGCAAGTCGATCCGTGCCATGCCGATCATCCCGGCGCTGCAGCCAATGGATTCCGTACGCGCCGGCATGCAGTCCGCGGGTGAGTTCGCAAGCGCGTACCGGCGCTGGTTCAGGGAATGGAACGCGCTCTACTCGCGTTCCGACACGGCCACCAGGAGGCCGCATGCGTAAATGGGCATTGGTCACTGGGGCTTCGTCTGGTATCGGCGAGGAACTCGCTCGCGTCTACGCACAGCACGATCACAACCTGATCGTCGTCGCCCGGCGTGAGGACCGCCTCGAGTCCCTCGCTCGCGAATTGCGGGCCAAAGGTACCGAGGTTCGTGTCGTCGCCGAGGATTTGGCGCAGCCGGGGGCCGCGAACGAGCTATTCCTCACGGTGCAACGACTCGGCATCCACGTTGATGTGCTGGTCAACAACGCTGGGTTTACGTACCACGGCAAATTCACTGCCATGGACGCGGGGAAAGTCACCGACATGGTGCAGCTCAACGTGTCGACACTGGCCGCACTCAGCCACCGCTTCGCGGCTCCCATGATCGCGGCAGGTGACGGCCGCATCCTCAACATCTCGTCGGTCACGGCGTTTCAGCCGGTACCCGGATTCGCACTCTATGCCGCAGGCAAGGCGTTCGTGCTGTCGTTCACCGAAGCATTGGCAGAAGAGCTGAAAGGCACGGGCGTGAGCGCAACCGCACTGTGCCCGGGCCTCACCGACACAGCAATGGTGGACGGCGTGTCCGACGATGGCGGGTTGCCCGCGATTCCGACATTCATGATCAGCGATGTCCGAGCCGTGGCGAACGAAGGTTTCGAGGCCGCCGAGCGACGGGAAGTGGTCCGGGTACCTGGTATCGCCAATCAAATGACCACGCTTTGGGTGCAAAGTCAGCCGCGCTGGCTAGTGCGCACGCTCGGCGGTATTTTCGGTCGACAGTTCATGAAGTAGAACTCGTCAGCTCCGAAAGCGCATCCCCATCGCGCCATGGCGACAGTTGATCGGCATACACCTCAGGTCCCTTACGAAAGTGCGCCGCTTCTTCGAGCGTCTCCACGAACGGCATGCGCGCCGGATAGATCCGCTCCCCGCGAGGCCTCGGTCCCGACTTCGACACGTGACCCCAGAGCGGATGACCCACGACTTCCTCCGCTATGGCAGCGGCCTCGATCAACTTGTCGAGGTGATAACCGGTCGCGATGCCCATTTCGTGGCAGAGGTCGACGAAATCCTCGGTAGGCACGTGACCAGCAGCACGACCATTGCCGCAGTACGGACAGCCACCCATCCCGCCGATCGAGGTATCGAACTCGCGTACACCGAGCATCAAGCCCTCGTAGTAACTCGCGATCGTCTGGCCACGGGTGTTGTGCAGATGGAAATGGAAGTCGGTGATCTCCGGCCAGCGATCGCGAATGGCCGTCAGCGTCTCGCGCACCTGGTGCGGAAGGTTCCACCCCATGGCCTCGAGGAACGAGCATCGCTTCACATCGAATCCCGCTTGGTGCCATCTGTCGATCATCAATGCCAGCAAGGCCATGCGCTGTTCGAGTGAAAACGGCCCTTCGAAGTTCGAGCCGAACGGGTTGCCGATCGCGACTGCACCGGCTTCTGCGCCGGCCGCGCGAGCACCGGCGATGGTCGCATCCATGGCGGCGATCTGTTGCGCTTGCGAGCGGTTGTAGTTGCGGCGCGCAAACGTGTCGCACAGCTCGACATGGGTGGAGAATCGCCGGCCACTGCGAATGTCGATCTTCGGATAGTACGCGTCGGCGCGATCGTAGCCTTTCTTGTTGAACACGGCGGCGGTATAGCGCACGCCCGGTTTCGGGACGAACCGCTCCGCGATTTCGTCGATACACGCCATTTGTGGTGTCCACTTCGGATGCGCAAAGGAGCCGATGGAGATCACCTTTGCCCCTGTTTCGCCCAAGGCATCTAGCAGACGCAGCTTGGCATCGACGGGGATGTCCGCACTTTCGATCTGCAAACCCTCGCGCATGGTGTCGTCGGTGATCACGACGGATTTCGGTAGCAAGCTCATTGCGGCCCTCCCCGATTGACACGACCCCATTATCGACCACACGGTTGGCAACCGCACCCAAGAGGAGATCGACATGAGCCTGGCTGGAAAAACCGTATTGGTAACCGGCGCGGGACGAGGCATCGGCGCCGGCATTGCCCGTTGCTTCGCGAACCGCGGCGCGAAGGTCGCGGTTACCGACCTGGACGCAACGATTGCACGCGACACCGCGACCTCGCTGCCTTCCCAGTCACTCGGCCTCGTCGCCGACGCCGCCAGCCAGGCCTCCATGGGCGAATGCATCGACCGTGTACAGCGCGAACTCGGCAAGCTCGACGTGCTGGTCAACAACGCCGGTATCGGCGGCCTCAACTTGGGCGCGTTCGAAGTCGGCGAAGAAGGACCCGCCGTGATGTCGGATGCCGCGTGGGACGAGCAGCTGGTCTACAACCTTCGCACCGCCTACTCGTCGAGTCGCGCCGCCATCGCACGCATGAACGACGGCGGCAGCATCGTCAACATCGCATCGATCGCGGCGTTGTCGCCAGCCGTAGAGCTACCCGCATATGGGGCGGCGAAGGCCGGTGTCGTGCATCTCACGCGCACGTTGGCAGTCGAGCTTGCGCCGCGCCGCATTCGCGTCAACTGCATCTGCCCCGGGCTGCTGTGGACGCGGGCGTGGGAAATGCTCACTGCACGCATGCAACAACGGCAACCCGAACTGGCCAATCTGTCGCAGCGGCAGATCTTCGACAACGTGGTCGCACAAATGACGCCACTTGGCGGCGAGCAAACGCCCGAGGACATCGGCAATCTGGCCGTGTTCTATGCCTCGGACGACGCGCGCATGATCACCGGGCAGGTGGTCGCCGTCGATGGTGGCATCTCGCTGCGCGGGGGCCGGCTCTGACGGCGCGGCGAGATCGAGTCCTCTTGACATCGCACCGGGTCTAGTTGGAGCGGCTTTGGCCGCGATGTCTCAGGCGTCTGCAAGCACGAACTCGGCACCCTTCTCGGCGATCATCACGGTCGGTGCATTGGTGTTGCCGGACGTGATGGTGGGCATGACCGACGCATCGATCACCCACAATGCGTCCATGCCGTGCACCGCGAGCCGATCGCTGACGACGGCCTCGGGGTCAGCGCCCATCTTGCAGGTGCCGACCGGATGAAAGATGGTGGCACCGAGCTCGCGTGCAGCTTGCAGCAGCTCGGCGTCGCTGGTCACGGTCGCCCCCGGCTTCCACTCTTGCGGCTCGAACCGCTGCAATGCCGTGGCCGCCATGATGCGTCGCGTAAACCGCAGTCCTGCAACTGCCACGGCCTCGTCCTCCGACGTGGCCAAGTAGTTGGTCTGGATAATCGGCGCATCATCTGGATCGGCACTGCGCGCCGCCACGAATCCACGGCTGGTGGGACGCAGATTGCACACACTTGGCGTGATCGCATCGAACGCGTGCAACGGTTCGCCGAACCGGTCGAGCGAAAGCGGCTGCACGTGCCACTCGATGTTGGCTGTAGGTTGTGCGGCATCCGACTTCGCGAACGCACCAAGCTGGGACGGTGGCATCGTCAGAGGACCGGTGCGGAAGAAGAGGTATTCGAGCCCCATCGCGGCCTTACCTAACAGCGAGTTCGCGCGCCGGTTCAGCGTGCGGGTGTTGCGCACCTTGTAGATCGTGCGAATCTGCAAATGGTCCTGCAAGTTGCGACCGACGCCCTCGAGCTCGTGGCAAACCGGAACACCGATGCGCCCCAGCACGTCGCGCGGACCGATGCCGGACAACTGCAGCAAGTGCGGTGAACCGATCGCTCCGGCCGCCAACACCACACCCCGTCGCGCGGTGACCCTCTGCGAGCCGTCGCGTTTTGTACGAATGTCGACACCCGTTGCGCGTTTGCCATCGAGCCGCACGCCCGTGACCAAACAATCGGTCATCACGGTGAGATTGGTACGGTGTGCGACCGGGCGTATGAAGGCTTTACTCGCGCTCCATCGGACGCCGCGACGCTGATTCATCTGAAAGTATGCATTGCCGAAATTGTCGCCGCGATTGAACTCCTCGATCTTCGGAATGCCACACTCGGCGGCGGCCTCGCGCCAAGCATCGAGGATCTCCCAGTTGACGCGCCGCTCCTCCACGCGTAGCTCGCCGCCCACGCCATGGAACTCGCTCGCACCGTGCTGGTAGTCCTCGCTCTTCTTGAAGACAGGCAGCACGTCGTCCCAGCCCCAGCCGCGATTGCCCAGCGCCGCCCACTGATCGTAGTCGCTGCGCTGGCCACGCATGTAGATCATCGCGTTGATCGACGAGCACCCACCGAGCACTTTGCCGCGCGCGTACTGAATCACGCGCCCCGCCAGCCCGGGCACGGGTTCCGTTCGAAAGCACCAATCGGTGCGAGGGTTGTCGATGGTGTAGAGATAGCCGACTGGTATGTCGATCCAGAAATAGTCGTCCTTGCCACCAGCTTCCAGCAGTAGTACCGAGTTCGCAGGATCGGCGCTCAACCGGTTCGCAAGCACACACCCTGCCGTGCCCGCGCCAATCACCACGAAATCGAAATTCACGGCATGCCCGGCCCGGCGCCGTGACCGGGGAGCATCGCATCTTCGCCGTGACCTTTGTGGATGTGCCGCAACTCCGGGTAGGCGGCACCCAGCCCGAGCATACTGATCGCGAGCAGCGCGCCGGCAAGCAACAACGCCACGTGTATACCGATCGATTCTGCAGCGCCGCTGATCGGAATGATGCCGAGTGGCATGAGACCGTGCGCCATCATCATGATGCTCATCACGCGGCCACGGATCTCGGGCTGAATTGCAAGCTGCACGATGCTCATATTCATCGAGCCGAACACCGCGCCGAAGAATCCGGTGAGCGCGCCCATGGCCATCGCGAGCCAGAGGGTCTTGGTCAGCGCAAACGCGGCCAGGCTCACGGCCCAGCAGTAGGCAGTGGCGAACATCATGCGTCCCTTGCTGCCGATATCGCCGAGCCGCGCGAGCGCAAGCGAACCGGCAAGGGCGCCTACGCCCATCGCCGTCATCAAGAAGCCGAGGTCCTCCGGACCGCCAGCGATGACGTCCTTATTGAACGCAGGCAACAAAAATGATGCCGAAAAGCCGAACGTCATCGGCAAGAAACCCATGATGAGCAGGCCGAGAATCAGCCGCTCGGTGCGCATGTAGCGAAACCCTTCGGCAACGTCTTCGAGCGGCGTACTCGGTGGTCGCTCCTGCGGCTTACCGACGTAATGCATCAAGGAGGTAGCCACGACCGAGACCAAGTACAGCCCCGCGATCACGAAGAACACGGTACCAACGCCGCGCATGCCGCTGGCGCCGCCCGCCGCGAACAGAGCGATCAGACCGCCGGCGAGGGCAGGGCCGAGGATACGCGACAAGTTGAACGTTGCGCTCTGCAGCGCCATCGCGTTTACCAGCGATTCGCGATCGACCACCTCGGGAATCACCGCAGTTCTAGCGGGCATGCTGAACGACAGCACGGTGCCGTTGAACAGACCGAAATAAATGAAGTGCGCGAACGTGACCTGCTCGCTAAATATGATCACCGCGAGCACCGTCGTGGCGACGGCGTTCAGAATCTGGGACGCGATCATGATCGGTTTCTTGTGTAGTCGATCGGCAATCACGCCACCGGCCAGCGAGAACAGGAAGGACGGCAGCATGAACGACAACATCACCCACGTGAGCGCCATCGGCGAATTCGTCATGTCGTAGATGAGCCAGCCACGCGCGACCATCTGCATCTGCATCGCGAAGGTAGCGGCCAGGCTCGAAAACCACAGATATCGGAAATCGCGGACGCGCAGCGACTCGAACATACCTTTTTTGTAAAGGCTACCCGACGCACCGCGGCTCCGCGCCATCTCCGCCATGACTATCCGCCCTCGATCGAGACGTCAGTGTAGCGCATCGCGATTTGCGCCTCGCCTAGGTATGCTCCGCACCTGCTGTCTGGGGCAACCATGGCTAACGACGTAAGACGCGCAGAGGGTGTCACATGGGGCGGGTTCGGACTGCGGTTCATCCTCGCCTCGCTGCTGGTACTCGCAACCTACAACCCTTCGGGTTACTCGTTCGCGGATTGGGTTTGGGACGCCTGGAACGGCGACGGTCTGGGACCGGTGCACTATCTCGCCGGGGTCGTCTTACTCATCGGCTGGATCGTGCTGATCCAGGCGACGTTGAATTCGCTCGGACCGCTCGGCCTTCTGCTCGGCGCCGCGTTGCTCGGCGCGTTGGTGTGGCTGCTCTTCGATCTCGGTGTGCTCGCGGGCTCTGGCGTATCGTTTTACACCTGGATCGTCGAGGTTTGCCTCGGCGCACTGCTCGCGGTGGGGTTGGTGTGGTCGCATCTGTGGCGGCGGCTCACCGGGCAGGTCGACGTGGACGACTTCGACGGTCGATAACCATTTACTGGCCTGTGGGAGCGGCCTTGGCCGCGATGCGCCTCAATTGAAAGGTAAGTCGTAGAGAACCACCCGACCGGAATCGACAGAAATCTAGACCCGGTGCCCTCAAACTGTGCACCCCAGGCATCGTGGACCAGCCACTGGCGATGACCCGAGAAGAGCGCGACGACGCGGCCAGGATCTCGATTGCGCGCGATCGCGCACTCGCCCGCCGCATGCAACGTGGCGACGAGCGCGCCATCACCGAGTTCTGCGACGAGTACTTGCCAAAACTTTATCGCTACGCATTGCGTCGGCTCGGTAATGAACACGACGTTGCCGACCTCGTTCAGGTGGTATTGACGAACGCAGCGCGGCGCATCGAAACATATAGAGGCGAGGCCTCGCTGCTCACTTGGCTGGTGCAGATCTGTCGCCACGAGGTCGCAAAGCACTATGCCTATCGTGCGCGGCGCGATACGGCGTTCGCCGTGTTCGACGACGACGTGCTGCGCGCGATGGTTGAGTCCTTGGAGGCACCCCCGACCGACGAGCCGGAGGCAAGCGTTCGGCGCAGCGAGGTCATTGCCATGGTGCAAGTCGTTCTCGACCAGCTCCCCGCCAGACATGCCGAAGCGTTGGAGTTGAAGTACGTGCACGGTTTCACCTCACAGGAGATCGCCACCCACATGGGCATTGGTGATGCCGCGACGCAGTCGCTACTTGCCCGCGCGCGGCAGGCATTCCGCGAGATTTGCTCGGCAGCGGTGCTCCAAGCCGACCTATTGGAAAACGAATCATGACCAGTGACGATCGAACCGATCACCACTCCGAGTCCGCCCCAGCCGATGCGTTGATCGCGCGGGTGTTGCGCGCGGCCGGTCCCCGTCGCGAGCTGCCAGCCGCGCTCGCGGCACGATGGCGGGCGTCGTTTACCGACGAATTGCTCGCCATCGCTCGACGGCGACGTAGGCGCCGCTGGTTCGGCGCAGCCGCCATGGCTGCGGCGCTCGCGGCCGTGTCGTTCGGTGCCCTGCTGCTCGATCGCACGACTACGAAAGCGCCGTCCGCCGTGGTCGCCCAGGTCGTGCATGCCACGGGTACGAGCGGTGATGAACACGGCGCGGACGTAGCGGCCGGTTCCGAGTGGCGAGTCGGCGCCACCCTTCATACCGGTCGAGACGGCTACCTCGGTATCGCATACCGCAATGCGGACGTGCGATTGGGCCGCGACTCCGTGCTGACGATCGGCGAAGCCACGCTCGAGCTGACGCGCGGCAGCCTGTACGTCGATACCGGCGTCTCCGGGGTTGCGCCAGCCATACCGATCGTGGTCGAAACACCTTGGGGCACGCTGAGCCATGTCGGTACGCAATTTCTCGTCGAAGCATCGGATACGGCGCTTGTTGCCGCGGTTCGAGAAGGCGCCATTGCCCTGCGTGCGGCGCGCGCGCAGCGCCAGGTGAGCGCGCGACCCGGTCGCGCCGCCGTGCTGACGGTCGGCGCGCACGGCATCACCAGCGAATTCGAATCGATCATGGACGCGCGCTGGCGCTGGATCGAGTCGGCTACACCCGGACTTGCGATCGCAGGTCAATCGGCCTTCGACGCGCTCACATGGGCTGCACGTGAGTCGGGACGCGCCCTCGTGTTCGATGCGCCCGCCGCAAAGGCGCACGCGCAATCCACCCGTTTAGCGAGCAACGAGACCGCTCGCGCGACGTCGCTCGACGATGTACTGGTCATCGTTCGGCACTTGACGCGCCTACGCATCACGGACGGTGATGACCACGCGATCCACGTCTCACTCGAATCGACGTGAGGGCTCGGCCGTCTAGAACGATAGCCGCAGGCCAACGGATGGAATGAACGGCAGCAGCGTTTCCGAGTCTGGAACGAACGCGTAGCCGCCACCCACGTCGGCCACGTCGTAATCGACGCCCGCCGCATTGTTTCGATCGAGCACATTGGCGAGATCCGCGAACAGGGTCAGCTGGCTGCGCCCGATGCGAAATGTGCGCGCAAGGCGAACATCGACTGCGATGTAGTCATCGAGTTCCCGGTTGTTGAGCAGTGTCTCGATGTCGAGCGGCGTGCTCGTGAACGAAGGCGGCTGCGACGTGCGCCAGCCGGAATGCCAGGTCAACGTCGCGGCAAGTTGTGTGCTTCGGCCCTGCCAAGCGGCGAGCCCGCGCAGCGTGTGACGTTGCGACCAACGCCTTGGCACCCAAACGCCGTTGACGCGATCGTCCGCGTCCAGGTGTCCGTAGCCGAAGGAAGCGGCCCAGCCGTTGTCGAAGTTCGCTCGCGCCTCCAGATCGAAACCCTTGGCGCGCGCTTCGCTCGGCCGAATGGCTACACGGTCTGCCTCGAGCTCGGGCAGTATGACGAACGGATTGAAGACGTTCTCGAAGCGCGGTTTCGGATTCTCGTAACGTTTATGAAAGCCATCCGCTCGGATGGACCAGACACCATGCTGCCATTCCATGGCGGCGACAAAGTGGTCGGCGCGCTGCGTCGCAAAGTAATGATCGACACCGTCCGTGACTTGCATCTCGTAGATGGCCTCGGGTTGATGGAACCGTCCGGCAGCCAGCCGCACCGTGACGTCCTCAATCGGCAGCCATTCCACGCCCAACCTGGGCGACACGTGAAGCGAGCGCCCTTCGGGATCGTAATCCTGACTGTCGATACGCAGCCCTGGCTGTATCGATATTCGATCAGCGATGGGCACATCGACCGAGGCGTACCCGCCCCAAGATGGCCCAGCGACGTGCTGAAGGATGTCGATCTCTTCGACCTCCGGCCGGCCGAGCAAAACGCCCATCGTGCCGCGGTCGACCAATCCGGCCGCAAAGTAGTCTGTCTCGGCCTGCTCCACGAACCCGCCGAACTCGAGCAGCACCTCGCCAGACGACCACGTCCAGTCGGTGCGCAACGATGCCCGCAGCGCGTCTCGCGAGTAATCGAGAAATCCCGCGGTGTCCTGGTCGGGATCGGGACTACGCTCGGTCTTGCGGCGTGAAGAGTCGACGAATGCGAGCACTGTGGTGCTGCTCAATCGCTTGTCGAGACGCGCATCCAATCGCAGCCACAGATAGCGGTTGTCGATTCTGGAGTGCGCTTCCTCGACGTCGTCGCGAAACACCACGTCGTCTTCGGTGACGAGCGCGCCGACCGACAATGACGTCGCATCACTCAATCGATGCCCAATCGAGGCATGGGCATCCCAATATTTCGGACTACCGCTTCGCGAGTTGATGCGGTCGACCATGAGATCCAGATTGCCTCTACGCGCGGAGCCGAGCCACCAAGTCGAGGCATCGTCGTTGTGACCGCGCGTGTTCGCAGTCGCGGCGAACATCGACAGCCCCACTTCACTCCCCTTCGACGGCGGCATTTTGACTGTCGACATCTCCATGACGCCGCTCATGCGGTTGCCGTATCGCGCCGGGAAGCCCCCCGTGTAGACATCGATGGACTCCACCGTCCGATCGTCGACTGCGCTGAAGATGCTCTGGAAGTCGGCGAGGTGAAACGGTTCGATCAAATCGACGCCGTCGATGCGAATCAGGGTTTCGTCTTGCAGTCCGCCTCGAACCAGCGGACTGGCCGAGATGCCGACCGACGACATGCCCGGCAAGTGATTCACCACCCGGATCGAATCGCCGCCCAATGCCGGGATCGACTCCAGCTGTTCCGCCGTGAGCGTTTTTGCGCTTCCCGAATTGAGCCCCTTCGGCAGCTGATGGCGCGTACCGGTGACGATGAGCGTCTCGAGTGAGGCATGCGGCGCTGGAGGTGTTGGCCGCTCGTCGGGTTCAGGCTCACGCGCAAGCGGGACAACGATCCAAAAGCGGCCGTCCTGGGTCAACGCGAGATCGAATGCATGCAGAGCCTGGTCGATCGTTGCCGGCGTGACGTCTGCCACCTCGAGCACGATATTCGCTGCGCAGTGTCAGGCGCATCTCCGCCACCGCGAGCATCGACATCGTGCAGCCGAGCACCAGCGTGCCGAAGCCCATCAACCGCTTCATGCCGAGCAAGATACACCCTATCGAACCGGGCCGTCCGCGACGTTTGAGTCGCGCGCGTGGCAATTTCTGTCGGTACGGCCTAGTGCGCGGCGAGATTGGCGAGCATGTCGAGTCGGGGTCGGCCAGCCGCGTCGGTGTTCAGCGCGATGAGGATTACCTGATCCACGCCGGCGTTCGCGTGGTCAGCCAACTTTTCGCGCACTTGGACTTCGCTGCCCCACAACACCAACGCATCCACGAAGCGATCACTCCCGCCATCGCCATAATCTTCGGGCTTCCAGCCTTGCGCAGCCCACGCGCGGTGGTAGTTGGCGAGGGACAAATAGATGCGAATCGCTCGCCGCGCGATCTTGCGCGCGATCTCTGGACTCTCCTCGATCAAGCACGGCCGCATCACCATGAGGCGCTTGTCTTGTCCAAGACGCTTGCGAGCATCTGCGTTGTAGGCATTCGTGCTCAGATAGGTGAACGCGCCATTCGCGCGCTTAGCTGCGAACGCCAACAGCTTCGGTCCATGAGCCGCGAGATACACCGGCACCGACGATGCCGTCTTGAACATGAGTTCGGCCTTGTCCATGGCGGTGAAAAACTGCTCCAGCTTCTCGACTGGCGGCAACCAAGCATGTCCGCGCACGGTATTGCCAACCGTGTTCGACACACCTAGTCCGAGTTCGAAGCGCCCGCCGGACAACTCACCCAACGTCGCCGCAGCTGCCTTGGTGGCGATAGGGTCGCGTGCGTAAACGTTGGCGATTGCCGTGCCGATGCGAATCGTACGAGTGGCGTGCGCCAGCGCGCCCGCCGTCACGAACGGTTCGCGGCCAAACAGCTCCGGTACCCACAGCGCAGCCATACCCGCCTGCTCGGCATCACGCGCGACGCCCGGCATGTCATGCGCGGGCAACGGGTCGGTATTGAACAGGAGTCCAAGCTTCACGATTCGACCTCAGGCCACATTCGAGAAGTAGCTGCGCGAGGTTGCCACCGCAACGAAATTCTCGCGTAGATGATTGAGCGTCTGCATGTCGGCGTTCACGACGTCCATGCCGTGGTTCACGACGTAGGCATAGCTGCGCTGAAATGGATTCAGCGCCGAGCGCAAGAATTCCGCGCTGTAGAACCCATCGAACGCATCCGGATTGCCCCAGCCCAAGAACCGGCGACCGGCGATGTAGCGTCCGGCCTTCATGCCGACTAGACCGATCCCCGCCGCCCGCGCACGATCGAACAACGGTTTGAGATCGCGCATGCTGGCGGTGCCCTCTTGAATCGACTTGTTGTTCCAGTCGTAGAACCCGGCGGGGGTCATGGCAACCATCGCCAGATCGATGTAGCCGACCTCGATCGCCTTCTCCAACACGCGCTGCGCATTCTGATGGGTGCTGACGCCGAAGTGCTTGACCTTGCCCGCCTCCCGAGCTCGCTCGAAGGCAAGGTGCATCTCCTCACAGCCGACCAGCGAGGGATTGTGCGAGGCCATCATGTAGTAAGCATCGACGTGATCCACGCCGAGTTCGCTGAGACTCAGATCGAGCGCCTGTGACCAGGTCGCGGCGGCCTCGCGGCACTGTGCGGCCGTGGCTATCGCGTTCTCCTCGATGTCGACATACAGGCCCGATTTGGAGATCAGGAACACCGAATCGCGATGCTGCTTCAAGAATGGCGCAAGGTTCATCTCGGCGTCGTCGTAGTAGCGTCGACCGCCAACGTCGAATACGTTGATGCCGGCCGCGAACGCCGTCTCCAGCAACTCGTCGGCGCGAGCTCTGGACAGCGCAGCGCCGCAGCCGAACACCAACCGACTGGCCCGATAACCGGTACGACCAAGCGTGGTGTAAGTCATCTCAGGCCACGGTTCGCCGATACTCGCATAGTGCTTGGCTTCGGCGATGGCCGCCTGCAGGCTGCCGGACTTGAGCAACGTCTGGCCGCCGACACCCAGCATCGCAATGAGCTTGACGAGATTGCGTCGATTGAGTTCTGTCATCCTGGTTCTCCCCTGCGTCCGAGCGAGACTACAAAAGTTCGTCGAGCGACGCGATCTCGATGTCGGGGTGGGGTTCATCCGGTGACCGCGCACGACCGGTGCGGTTGAGCCATATCCCCCGGATTCGCGCTGCCTGCGCGCCGGCCACGTCGGCGCCGAGGCTGTCGCCGACATGCATTGCATGCTCCCGCGTGCCGCCGAGCATCTCGAACGCGGTGTCGAACACTGCCGGATGAGGCTTGGCGTACCCGAGTTCCCCCGACACCACGATGGCATCGAACCACTTCTCGAGCCCGAGCACTTCGATCTTCTCGCGCTGCGTGTCCGACGAGCCGTTGGTCACCAGTGCCAGTCGTGCACCCGATGCTGTCAGTGCATCGAGCGCACGTTCGACATCGTCGAACAATCGATACGTCGCGCGGGAGAACTCGAGGTGTAGGGCGAGCGCCCGCTCGACAATGGCGGCATCGTGGCATTGGCAATCGGCTAAGGTACGCCGCCAAGCCTCGCGGCTCACGCCGCGGCCGTCGATGGCGCCCAGCTGCCAAGCGGATTCGATCGCCGGGAAGTATCGTTGCCAGATACGTGCATTGGCAACGAGCAGCTGATCGGCATCGAGCGAAGCGCGCTCCTGTGCCAACGCCCGGCACGTATTGGCAATGGCTTGCGGGAAATGGCTGCCATCCAGCAGCGTGCCGTCCAGATCCAAGCAGACCACCGCCATTACGCAATCCGCGCGAGCACCGGCTTCAAATACGACAGGAATGCAGCCGGATGTTCCGACATGGGGAAGTGACCCACCCCTTTCATCTCCGCGAACGTCGAGCCCCGAATGGCCTGGTGCGCCTCGCGGCCGAGGTCGACGCGTCCACTCCAGTCGTACTCGCCCGAGAGGATGTGCACGCCAACTCTGCGCGTATCGATTTGGGTCGCAACATCGCGCAGATCGAAATCCGCAATGTAGTAGTACAGATCACCTAGGAATGCGGGTGGCCAGCCGGTCGAATAGACAAAGCCCGTTTCCTTGCGATACGGCAGCGGCGACGTGGGAGACACCAAACCTTCCATCGCACGGGCCTTGTATTCGTTGCTGACCTGCGGATGCCACAGCTCGCTGAGCCGCGTCAGGTCGCCTTCCACCTTGAGCGCACCTTCCACGGAGATCACCGCGCGAAACGTGTCGGCATGCCGATAGGCGAGATCGAGTGCGAGCAGACCACCGACCGAGCAGCCCATGAACACGGGCCGGTCGAGCTCCAGCATCTCGGCGAGCTCCACCGGCACCGAGCGCAAGAACTCACCCTGCAACCGGTAAGGCTCCGACCACCAGGCTTTGGTCGGTGGCGGCATCGACTTGCCGTGATACGGCAGGTCGTAGGCAATGAGTCGGAAGCGACGGGTGATCGACTCGTCTTCGAACAGGTGCCGCCACTGACTGCCGTGGCACCCGGCAGTGTGCTGCATGAGGAGCGGAATGCCTTCGCCGGCTTCCTCGAAGTAGATGCGGTGATCGTGGCCACCGAGTGTGAGATGCACGTACCGGCCGATGGGTGAATCGAACTTGCGCGCCGGTTCTCGCACCGGCCTCCCATCGCTTGCCGGCCGCAGCAATTCGATGGCACGCATCACGGCCGCGTAGTACTGCGCATACGCCACGGGATCAGCCGATAAAGACAATCCGACACCGGTCGTGAGCGCGGCCATGAGGTCATTGTGATACGGCGGCGGTGTTGCCGCGAGCACACGCGCCCACACCTCGCTCGGCCCCGACAACTCGATCGCGTTCTCGTGCGCACCTGAGCCGGCTTCCGGCACGCCGTCTCGCACAATGACGCCCAGCGCTCGATCGCCGATACGAAGCGTGAGGCTGCCGTTCCAATGGCGGGCCGCCAACTTGAATTCGCCGTCGCTTGCGCACGACTTCGCCCAAGATTCCGCAGTTGGCAACGACAACACCATCTCTCCTCCCTACTGAATCGATCGGCCGCCGTCGACGTCGAGTGCAACACCGGTCAAGAACTTCGCTTCGTCCGAGGCCAAGAACAGAAACGCGTCGGCGACGTCCGCGGGTGTTGCGCGCCGCCCCATCGGTATGCCGGCAATCACCGATTTCTCCACTTCGGGATTCATTTCCCGTTGGCCGCTCATCGTGTAGTCGAAGCCAGTGGCGGACGATACTGGGCACACGCAGTTGACGCGGATCTTTGGCGCGAGCTCCACGGCGAGCCCACGGGTGAGTGTGATTACCGCACCTTTGGATGCGTTATAGGGTGTGAGTCCCGGGCGCGGTCGCTTACCGCCGATGGATGCTGTGCTGATGATGCTGCCACCTTCGGGCATGTGCGGTACGCAGTATTTGGCAGCGAGGAACACGCTGCGCACGTTGATGGCGAACATGCGATCGAAATCAGCCGTGTCCATGTAGATCATGCGCTTGGCGCGATGCGGCACACCCGCATTCGCGCACACGACATCGATCTTGCCGAATGCTGCGATCGTGGCATCGACCATTTCTCGCGTTTGCGCTTCGTCGGCCACGTCGATTCGAACCGCAATTGCCTTTGGGAGCGCATCGGCCACCACACGAGCGCCGTCGAGATCCACATCGGCGACCACCACCGATGCGCCTTCGCGTGCGAACCCTTCGGCAATCGCCTTGCCGAATCCGGACGCAGCGCCGGTGACGATGACGCTCTTGTTAACGAACCGATTCATGGTGCGCTCCTGTCGATGCCGAACTCGGCGAGAACCTCATCGGTATGCTCACCCAGGCCGGGCGGCTTGCGATAGAAGCCGGTCGGTGTCGCCGTGTACTTGATCGGGCTGCCGACGATGGCGACCTTGGGATTGGCGCCTGGCAGCTCGAACTCCGTAATCATGTCGCGCGCCTTCACGTGCGGATCGGCAAAGATGTCCGCGGCCGTGTTCACCGGCCCGCAAGGCACCTTGCCGCCAATTGCCGCGACCACTTCTTGCTTGGTGCGCGCCGCCGTCCACGCGCTGATCTCGCCTTCCACGAAGGCTTGATTGCGGCGCCGCACGTAGGTGTTGCGGGTGCGTTCGTCGTCGAGCAGATCGGGGCGCTGCATTGCTTCGCACAGTGCCTGCCAATGACCTGGTGTGGGTGCGGCAATCGCCACACCGCCATCGCGGGTGGGGAAGATGCCGAAGGGCATCAGGTTCGGATGGTGTTGCCCACGCGGCCCGAGTTCCTTGCGCTCATAGCCATAGTTGGCGATCACCGTCTCCGTGAGCGCGAGCATGGCATCGTACATGCCGACATCGAAGAACTGTCCCTCGCCCGTGGCGCGCGCGTGATGCACTGCCGAGACGAGTCCCAACGCCATCAATGTGCCGGGATAAATGTCGCCGACGCTGACACCGCTCGGATAGCCGATGCTGCCCTCGGGACCGGTGATGTGCGCATGACCGCTCATGCTCTGCGCGACGATGTCATACGCTGGCCAATTCGCGTAAGGGCTTTCGCCGGTGCGCGGATCGCCGAATCCGCGCAATGCACCATAGACGATGCGCGGGTTGCGCGCTTTGATCACTTCGTAGCCGACACCGAGCTTGTCCATCACGCCGACGCGCATGTTTTCGACGATGGCATCGGCGTTCCCGCAAAGCGCGAGTAGCACTTCCTTGTCGGCGACTGCCTTCAGATCGAGCACGATGCTGCGCTTGTTGCGGTTGATGCTCGCGAAGTAGCCGCCGTAATCGGCACCTGCGGGTTCTGCCGCATTGGGATTGGCATAGTCCGGCGGCAGCGGCGGCACACTGCGCGCACCATCGCCTTTCGGCGGCTCGACCTTGATGACATTGGCGCCGAGATCGGCCAACAACGCCGTGCCGAACGGGCCGGCCAGCGCCATGGTGCAGTCGATGACTGTGATATCCGAAAGCGGCCCGGTACGACCGTCCATCGTCTCCCCCCTATAATCCGGGACAGTTTACCTATTTCTCCAAACGGGATCGGAGCCGCATCCGGCCCCACCCACAAAATGCCGAACACCAATCGCAACCTCGTTGTCCGCTGGACATTTCTCGGCATCGGTTGGCTGAGTCTCGCGCTCGGCCTGCTGGGCGTCGTTTTGCCCTTGCTGCCGACGACACCTTTCTTGCTACTGTCGGCGTTTGCCTTCGCGCGCGGCTCGAACGAACTGCACGTGTGGCTCATGAACCACCGCGTGTTCGGGCCACCCATCGCACGTTGGCGCCAGTATCGCGCGATCTCCAGGCGCGCGAAGTGGACGGGCACGCTCAGTATGGTGGCGTTGGTGCTGCTGAGTTGGGCGCTCGAATTCGATGCACGACTGATTCTCGCCCAAATCGGTGCGCTCGTCGGCGTGAGCTTCTTTCTCTGGACGCGACCGGAGCCGCCGCCGGAGGCGCATCTTTAGACCGCGCTATGATGTCGTCACTTCGGGAAGGAGCGAACGATGCCTGCCACCGGCCAATGTCTCTGCGGCGCAGTCACGTACACCGCCGATGGTGTCGACACGCACATCCATGGCTGTCACTGCTCGATGTGCCGGCGCTGGTCCGGCGGACCGGGGCTCGCCGCCGCCGTCGATTCGGTGACGTTCAACGGCCCTGAATCGATCGGTCGCTACCAGTCGTCGGCGTGGGCCGAGCGCGGTTTCTGCAAACAGTGCGGCACGAATTTGTTCTATCACTTGAAGGAAGCCGACCGCTACATCATGTGGCTCGGCACGTTCGACAATCAAACGCCGTTCGAGCTCGCAGGCGAGATCTACATCGACGAGAAGCCCGCGAGCTACGCATTCGCAGGGGATCACCCGCGCCTGACGGGTGAGGAGTTCATGAAGTCGCTACAGCCGACTTAGGCGGCCGACTTCGCGGCCGCCGTCAGCTCTTCCGACAGCGCCCGAATGCTGTCCGGCACCACAAGGCTATGCGGCTTGTACCAGGGCATGATCGTGCGCAGGCACATTGGCAGCACAATCGCCACGGCCATTGCACGCATCGGCGCCGAGACTCGATAGCTGTCGCCGTATCGCGCCGTGTCGACCGGCGACATGATGCGCATGCAATCGAGAATGAACTTCCAGATGTGCGATTGCGCGATCACGCACATCTTGGCGCGGAACAGATAGTCGCCGTACAGGTGCTCGTAGATGTCGAACGCAACGAGCCGGTGCTCGAGTTCTTCCGCCATGTGCCAGCGAAACAGCGCACCGAAGCGCTTGTCGGTGCGTGGATGATCGAACACGCGACCCTTGAAGGAACCAAGCGCTGACTGTGTGGTGTACGCTTCGAATCCTTCCACGAAGCCCACGCACCAGCGCTCGTCCTTGGTTTTGAGAAAGCGATCGAAGTCAGCTTTCACTCGCGCAAAGCGCTCGGCGAGCCCCGGATATCCCTTGCCGAGGATCGCCTCGTTGAAGCGCTCGTGCTGCATGTAGTGCTGCGCCTCTTGGCGGCAGAAGCGATCGACGTTCTCCTTGAGCTCTGCATCGGTTACCTGATCGAGCACCCGGCGTAGCGACTTGACGAGAAACGGTTCCAAGTAGGCGACGTACAAACTTACGCCCGTGGTCGCATACGACAGCACGATGTTGTTTGCCACCCATTTGGGATCGAAATCCTCAGGACTCGGGATCTCGAATTCCATCTTGCGCACGGGAATCGGATGCATCACTGCCTCAATCGGTACACACCAACGGTGAATAGAGGAATCAGATACACGATCAGGAAGCCCCACGCAATGGTGCCATAGCCATCCGCAATGAGACTGACGATACCCACGGTCGACATGAGGCCAGCAAATGTCATGAGACCGGCCGCCAATACCGCATGCTTCGTCCGACTGAGCGGCACGAGACCACGCTCGGCGCGCCAAGCATCCAGCCGCTCGATGAAACCTTGAATTGCACCAGCACCGGTCTCGATGAACGTACCGAACAGCACGATCACGTAACAAATGGTCAGCACTGGGGCACCCAGCAAGCCCAACATCGAGTACACGGGCATTGCTTCGTCGAGCACGTCCGGAAAGTGCGCCGCGAAACTCAAGTGAAATAGCGCGCCCGGAATCATCGCAATCAGCGCTGCAATGCATCCCGAGAGCACCGCTTGTCTTCGAGTTTCGATGGCGCGCGCCGCATACAGCAGCACCGGTAAGCCGGCCACGTTGTACAGCAGGTATTGGAAGCCGCTCGTCGACCAGCCTTCAGCCGACGAGGCGTTGGCCAAACCTTCACTAAAGGCATCGGTCAGGCGCGTCGCGACCAGCAGGAGGAAGCTGATGAATACCGCGTAAAGGGCCACGCTCCAAACCGTGAGCACACGCGTCACCACATTGCGGCCGAAGAAGTTGAGCACGACTACCGCGGTGAGCATGATGCCGATGCCGATCGCGTTTGGCAGGCCGAGTTCCGATTCGAGGATGTTCCCCGCGGCGGCGCCGATGACCGCGAGCACAAGTAGGTAAAGAAGTCCTGCCAGAATCTCGAAGCTCGGCCACAGCGGCCCCAGCAGCACGCGAAAGAAACTGCGGTAGTCGTAGGCCGAGTACCGACGTGCCAGCTCGTAGCTGAGCGCAACAACCACCGCCATGCCAACGGTCGCCAGTACGATGCCGTAGGCACCGCCGGCAATGCCGTAGCGCGTGAAGAACTCCACCAACTCACGGCCGGTACCGTAGCCACCGCCGATCATCACCGACTGCAGCACCGCGCCCGGCAGAATGTAGACGCTGATCCACTTCATGATGCCGCTACGTTTCTCCTAGTTTGCAAGAGATGGGTACCGCTGCCTTGCCAGGTGGGCGCGAGCTTGCTCGCGATCAAACGCGGCCAAGGCCGCTCCCACGAATACACCCAAAGCTAGCGGGTTATTCTTTTGCGGTCGGGCCACGCTTGATATCGCGAAACGGCCCGGTGTCCATGCGCATCTCCTTCGGCATGCCCAGTACGCCTTCGGCGATGATGTTGCGCTGAATCTCGTCCGTGCCACCGGCAATCGAGATCGCCGGCACGGAAACGAGCACCTCCGCGATCATGCCGGCCGCAGCCGAATCCGGGCCGCTGCGCATGGCGTCGGCACCGGAGATCATCGTGTGTACGTGCGCTGCTTGGCGGGCGACAACGCTGGCGGCGAGCTTGCCGATCGAGCCGGCGGGAATGATTTCGTTGGAGCCGGACTTGCGTTGCGCTTCTGCAGCGGCAGACGCCAGCGCGGCACCGCGATGCATGCAGAAGAGCCTTGCGATTTCCTGGCGCACGGCCGGATCCTCGATGGCACCCGTCTCACGCGCGCGACTCAGTACCAAATCGACGCGCCCCTGGCGCTGCGGATACCAGGTATATGGCTCGTTGGCGATCTCCAGCTCACGCGCGTACTCATCGTAGACGCGGCCGCGATGCTCGCCCTGCGCGGTCGCGAACGCGCGCGCTACACCGCCCAATCGACGTTCGTACGACAACGTCGTCTTCGCCACCGCCCAACCGTTTCCTTCGCCAGCGACCAAGTCTTCCGGTGCCACGATCGCATCCGTCAAGAACACTTCGTTGAACGACGCATGTCCGTTCATCTGCTTCAGCTGACGCACCTCCACACCCGGCTGATGCATATGGATCAGAAAGAAGCTGATACCTTGATGCTTC
Source organism: Gammaproteobacteria bacterium (assembly GCA_003248125.1). GTDB lineage: Bacteria > Pseudomonadota > Gammaproteobacteria > Pseudomonadales > Azotimanducaceae > SZUA-521. Next base: position 64,078 of record QJXZ01000026.1, read on the forward strand.
GGTACGTCCCAATTGGTCCGCGCGACGAGAAT
>QJXZ01000169.1 GCA_003248125.1 Gammaproteobacteria bacterium
CCGTCGATACTCCACTGCGGCTGGAAATGCAGCTTGAAGTCGTCGAGTCGCGGCGGCTCGGGGCGCAGTTGCACAATGTCCGAGCCGGCGCGTGGGCGGACCGAATCGCGCATCGCACGGGCGGTGGCTAGATTCGCCGCACTGAGCAATCGCGCACGTAGTGCCGATACGTCGCTGGTTTCGAGCCTGACGACCGGCAGCATGGTTCGGCTCGAATCGATCGGAGGCGCCGTGTTGCAGAGCAGCAGCACGTCGAATTCGGTGTCTTCGTCACTGAGCAAGTGCGGCACGTCCGCGACATCGATGCGTCGCCAGGTCGCAACCACGTGATTGAGCAGGTCCACCGGCACGACTGTGTCGGCGACACACGCGAAGGCGACCTTGAGCGCGAGGGGTTTCATCCCCCTAAGGTATCCACCTACCGTGCAAATTCTTTTAACGGCGTCCCAATGACAGCGTGAGCTCGATTGCGCGGTGATCGCGGTGCAGCTCGAACCGCTCGGCGAGCGCCGCGAGTCGTGCGCTGGTGGCGGCGGCCGCGCCATCGATCGTGTCGAGGGCGATACGGCGCTCACGCTCGAGCAGATGTGTGAGGAGTGCGGTCGCCGCTTGCCAGCCGGCCGCATCCACATTCGGCGCGAACGTGAGGCGCCTGCCATTGTTCTCGGCGACCAGCACGAGATCGTGACCGACAAATGCCAAGTAGTTACCAGCTCGTCGTTGCGGCAAGTGCAGCTGCGGCCAATCGATGCCGAGCCCGCAGGGCGCGACGGGATCGTGCGCACTCACCCACCAGGCGGTGGCCGGGCCATCGCGTTCGAGGCGGCGCAGGGCACGCGGTAGTGCGAACTGCGGCCCCGACAGCTCGGTAAAAAAGATGCCCACCGTCACCTCGCCGGCGAGTTCCAACAAGCGCAGCGCCTTGAACAGTGCGGCCCAACGAAATTCGCCACCCTCGCGATTGGCGATCTCGCGGCTGACGATGCCATAGCGGTCGAGCAACATGCGCGCGCGAACCTTGGCGTCCTCCAAGACCGTGAGCGCGTCCGGGTCGCCGCTCGGTGACGCGTTGACGAACCAGTTGCCGGCAAACGACGCCATGTTCGCTCGCGCCCTGCGCCGCGACGTGGCGGCCAGACGCGCGGGTGTGACGACCACCTCGAACTTCCGCGCCAGTCCCTGCCGCAGCGGTACTACCGAATCGGCACTGATCGATCCCTGCCACACCGCGCTCCAGAACGTGCCGTTGAACTGCCTGAGATCCGTGCCGCTCAAGTCCGCCAGCGCAAGATAGGAATAGCGGGCCCGCGGGTCCCGGAACGCGCCGCTGAGCCCATCGTCTGGACGCGATGGTGCGAACAGTTCGGCCTCCTCGGCGGCGCAGATGCGGAGCATGCCTTGGCCGGCACCGAGCCAGACGAAACCATCGCGCAATGCGGCATCGAAATGATGATCCTGAAATTCGACGTGCCGGGCCGCGAGTACGTCGTCGAGCCAAATCGCGCACGGTGCCGCGAAGCCGCGCAGCCGCTCGAAGCTGTCGGCGATCGCGGCGGATTCGCTGGGCGCGCCGAGCGCGTGCCAAGCGGCGAGGAACGCGGGTAGCTGAGTGACCGGCCGGGGTTCCACCGTGGCACGGCGCGCCGCCCGCTGCAGGCGCAGCAGAATTTCGAGGTTCTCAGCATCGCAATACTGCGTCGCGGGGTCGTCGCGGAGCAGAGGCCCGACGACCAACGCGCCGTCGTCGAGCAAGAGGTCCAGCACCGACTCGTCGATCGCGGGCGGCAACAGCGCGCGCAGTTCAGCCGCCGTGCGCGGGCCATAGAAGCTCAGGATTTCGCGTGCCAGGTCGGCCGCGTCGCGGCCGTCGGCAACATGGGGCAGGTCGTCGCGTTCGGCGCCGAACAGCCGCGCGGCTACGTGCCGGGCGTTCTCGTGATGGCAGGCCCAACGGCGATCGCCCGCGGCGAGCCAGATGGGTTCGATGCCGTGATCGTCGAGTGCATGCCATTCTGCAGCCGCGATCAAGACGCGTTCCTTCAGCCATTCCGCCACGTCCGTGGCGTCGAGCATTTCGTAACCGGGCGCACGGCGTTGGCGCTTGGATTCGAAGGCTTCGGCAATGGTGTGATCAATGCGCGGCCGCAGACTCTCGTCGTATACAGCGGCGCGGATGAGATCGTCGGACAAAGCGCTCGGGCCGCTCACTTGCGGGCTGTCGTCCGCATACATGTAGGTGCTCGAGATCTGGCCCCACGCGATGCCGGATGCAAACGGGCTCGGATTTGACGTGTGTGATCGGCCGACCTCGATTTCACCGCTGCGCAGCTCGTCGAGGCAGCGGCGCAACGCTGGAATGTCGAACTCGTCTTCCAGGCAAGTACGCCAGGTTTCGAGCAGTATCGGAAAATCCTCGAATCGACTCACCGTGCTCATCAACTTCTTGGCGTTCATGCGCGACAGCCACAAGGGTAGGCGCTGGTTGAACCGCGAACGTGTCAACAGCAACGCGCGCCCCGCGCACTCGCGGAAGCGCGCGCCAAAGAAGCCGGACGATTCGAGCGCGTTGCGAAGATGGCCGTCGATGGCCGCGGGCAGCAACCGATCGAGGATCGACACGATGTCGAGCGGCGCCTCGGTCTGTACCACGATGGCGTCGTCGGTCGCGTGAATTTCGCATGGCATGGACGATTGGTCGTCGATCGCCGCGCCGATCGCGAGCGCGAGCGGCCGGTTGACGCGGCCTCCCCAATGCGCGTGCAGCACTGTTTGATGCTCGAGCTGGCTCCCTTTGTACCCGCCCGGTGCCGCGTCGATCTGCTCCACGAGCAAATGATGCGCGTGCGGCAGTGGTGCATGGGTATGCTCGCGCTGTTGCGTCAAGTAGGCGACCAGTTCCGTTGCCGCGGTTGGCTCGAAGTGATGTCGTTCGGCGAGCCGGACTGCGAGCCCCTCCGAGTCGCTGCGTGCCAGGAACGACTCGGCCTCCTCGAGGAACGCGCCGATTCGATTCGAGTAATGGAAGCTGCGGTTGGCCGACTCCGAGCGCCAGAACGGCGGCGAGCTACCGCTCACGCGCGCCGACGTGACGAGCACGTCGTTGTGCGTGATGCGCTGGATCTGCCACTGCTGGCTACCGAACGAGAACAGCTGACCGATTGTCGCTTCCCAGACGAACTCTTCGTCGAGCTCACCGATCTTGCTACCCGTATCCGCGTGACGGAGCTGGAAGTAGCCGCGATCGGGAATCGTGCCGCCGGATGCATAGAACGCGAGCGCCGCTCCCTTGTTGGCATGGATCGAGTCGCCGATCCGGTCGAATGCAATGCGCGGCTTCAAATCGCGCACGCGAGTGCCGGCGTAGCGCCCCGCCAGCATCTCGATGACCAGGTCGAACGACTCTCTCGACAAGCGTCGGAACGGATGGCTGCGCCGCAGCATGTCGTATAGGTCGCCGGTGTGCCAGGTCTCGCTGGTCGTGAAGGCGATCACGAGTTGCGCGAGTACATCGAGCGGCGCATTCATCGGCTGAGTCGGCTCGATGTCGCGTTCGTCGATGGCACATGCAAGTGCAGCTGCTTCGACGAAGTCCTTGGCATGGGTCGGATACAGCACACCGCGGCTCACCTCGCCGACCCGATGGCCGGCCCGGCCGATGCGCTGCAGCGTCGATGCAATGGTAGGCGGCGACTGCACGAGCACTACTTCGTCGAGATGGCCGATATCGATTCCCATCTCCAGGCTATTGGTGGCGACGATGGCGCGCATCTCGCCGCGCTTCAGCCGCGCTTCCACCTCAGTGCGAATGTCGCGGGCGAGCGACCCGTGATGCGCATATGCGAGCGGCTCGGTGGCCTCGTCGTTGATGTTGAGGGTGATCTTTTCGGCGAGGCGGCGACTGTTGGTGAAGAACAGCGTCGATCGATTGTGGGCGATGTGGCTACGGAAGGCATCGGCAAGCGGTAGCCAGACCGGTTCGCCTGCATCGGTGCGCTCGCGTACGTCGGCCGGAAATCGAACGATGAAGTGGATTCGTTTCGCAGCGGGGCTGTCGACGATCTCGATTGCTCGCGGCTCGTCGTCGTCGCGGCCCGCAACGAATTCGGCGACCGCACCGAGGGGCCGCACGGTGGCGGAGAGCGCAACGCGTTGAAACTCGCCACTGATTTGTGCAAGCCGCTCGAGTGCCGCAGCGAGCACGACGCCGCGGCGGTTGTCGACCACCGAGTGAATTTCGTCGATCACGACGGTGGCGACATGCGCGAGCGCCTGCCGCCCGCGCTGTGTCGTGAGCATGAGCAGCAGGCTTTCTGGTGTGGTGACGAGTATTTCCGGCGGACGTCGCAGCAAGCGCTGGCGCTCGTCGCTCGGCGTGTCTCCCGACCGCGTTGCGACACGGACCGCGGGATAGACGTCACCGCGCATGGTAAATGCGCCATGCAACGCAGTGAGAGGTTCGATGAGATTGCGTCGAATGTCGTTATTGAGTGCTTTCAGTGGCGAGACGTAGAGAACACGCGTTGCCCCAGTTTCGAGTTTGCCGGTTGCAAAGTCGTCGAGTGCGGTGAGAAAAGCGGTGAGTGTCTTACCGCTGCCTGTTGGGGCCGTGATCAATGCATGGCGGCGCGCACGAATGACTGGCCAACTGCGACGTTGTACATCTGTTGGCGCCGAGTAGGTGGACTCGAACCACTCACGCACTCCGGGGTGAAAGTCCGCTAGGACCGCACTGCCAACGTTCGCCACGACAGGCTTCGATTACACTGGGCGGCCGAGTATACCGAGATCGACGATGCGGGAATTTGCCGCGACCGATTGGCCCAGGCTGCTGCGGCCCGGAATGCGCGTGTTCGTCACTGGTAGCGGCAACGAGCCGGCCATGCTCGTCGATGCCCTGAAGGGGGCACCTGAATGTGCCGCCGGCGTGACGTTCGTGCAGTTCCCGCTCGCTGGTGTCAATCAGACCGATTTCTCGGCGTTGCATCCCGATGCGAGCATGGAAACGTTCTTCGCTACTCCCGCCCTTCGGCAGGGTTTGGCTTCGGGGCGCGTGCGGTTCGTGCCGATGCAGATGCGGGCGATCTACGATCACCTCGCGCGTACGTCGTTCGATCTGGTGCTCACCCAAGCGGCGTACGATCGAGATGGGGTGCTGCGTATGGGCCCCAACGTCGACTTCGTGGGTGCCGCAATGACGCGCGCGCGTGCGCTCGTGGTCGAGATCAACGATGCGTTTTTGGCGCCCCGCGGCGCACCACAGCTGCCCGTCGAGCGCATCGAGCATGCCGTTCGCTCGTCGCGTCCGTTCGCACCGTACGAAACGGCCGTGGTGGACGGCGTTGCGCGTGCGATCGCGCGGCGAGTGGCCGATCTCGTTACCGATGGCGATTGCGTTCAGACCGGCATCGGTGCCATTCCGGCGGCGATCTTGGGTGCACTTGCCGAAAAGAACGACCTCGGCATGCATTCCGGATTGATCGACGATGCGGGCATGCGGCTCATCGAACGCGGCGTCATGACGTCGGCGCGCAAGCCGGTCGATACCGGCATGCACGTGGCAGGCAGCGTGATCGGCAGCCGCGCCTTGCTGGATACGCTCGCCGATCGATCGGACGTGGCCCTGCGCGGCGCGAACTATACGCACGAGGTGAGTGTGATCCGCCAGATTCCCAATTTCGTGTCGATCAATTCGGCGGTCGAGGTCGACCTCCACGGCCAGGTGAATGCGGAGTTTGCAGGCGGCAGGCAGATCTCCGGCACGGGCGGCTCGGTAGACTTCATGCGGGCGGCGAAGGTGTCACGGGGCGGCCGTTCCATTGTCGCGATGGCGGCCACTGCCCGTGGCGGCGCGGTTTCGCGGGTCGTGACCAGGGTCGAGCTGGCAACGGCGTTGCGTACGGACGTCGACACGGTGGTCACCGAGCATGGCGTGGCCGAGCTACGTGATCTCGACGTTGAGGCCCGTGCGCAAGCCCTGATCGACATCGCGGATCCGGCGTTCCGCGATGCTCTGCGCGCCGGTTGGCGGGCCCGATAGCACGACCTACGTCACACTCGGGGGTCGTCGCACACGGGCCACCGACGCCAGCTGGCACGGGATTCGCAACCTCCTCGGCGACGCGATTGCGCAATGGTGATTCGGCAAGGAACGCTGACCCATTGCGTCGCAAAACGACGAAGGAGGCCGGTAATGGACTACGTAGGTTTGGATCCCACGGTCGGGCTCGAATGCACGGCCTGCCGGCACATCGTGCGGCTACCGTACAGCGAGCTTTTGGACAAGGTGCTCGACGAGGTGCCCATGTGCTGCGACGGCTGCGGTCGCCCCATCCAGCACGACTGGACGACCGTCAACATCGTGCAGAACATCATTCGCCGACGTATGCGTGAGGCTCACCGCGCCGAGCATGCGCGCTTCGTACCGAGCGTGGTGCGCTGAGAAATCGGTGACAGTTACCGATGCCGTGACCGCCCTGCCGAGATTCGCGATGTCGCGAGGGGAAAGAGGGGACAGTTTACCTATTTCCCTCGCTGCCGCTGGAGGCGGAAATCCAGGACCCGCTTGGAAAGCTCTCCCCGTTCTTCACGGCATCGTCTCGCCGAGGAAGCGCTTCAACCAATGGGTGGAATTCACCAGCCAGTGCGGGCTCGCGGTGCCGGTGCCCGCGAGGGCAATGGCGGGATGTGATCTGACCGCCTGGTTCAGAATCGGCTCTTGGCGCGAATCGAGATCGACGAAGAACACGTGCCGCCCCGCGGCCAGCTCCCGTTCGAACCGCTCGAAGTGGGCGTTCGGCTTCTGAATGCCCCACAACCCCGCTTCCCAGATCAGGAAGCCGAGCACGATCAGCGCGAGGAACACGACGGGTAGCCAACCGGCTTGCGTTTGCGTTCCACCCAAGGCGTAGGCAATGCCGACCACGAGCAATGCGCCGATGCCGCCGGCGAGCAAGCCCCACCAACCGGCGCGCACCATGTCCTTCTTCATGAGCGCGGCCACCTCGTGCAAGTTGCGATGGCGACCGACCGCCGTTTCGTCGAGGCTCAGCACATGGATCTGTTCTTTGTGGATGCCCTTGTCTTCGAGTTCCACCTCGAAGCGTTCCAAATCGTTCAAATCGTCGCTGGTGAAGAAGTGTCGCTGCATCGGCAATGCCTCGCTCGCGAAATTCGCTACCTCTGCATTCTCGACCGCGTCTGCGAGACGCGGCAACGTGCGCGTACGAACGTTCTGGTCTAAGCGCGCAACTGCTAATCACACCGCGGCAAGTCTGCGCCGCCCGTTACGGTGGGCCGGGCGCGAGCGTCGTCAGCAGAAAGGCATACTCCTCGGCCACTTCTTCGAGTGCCTCGAAGCGCCCGGACTTGCCGCCGTGGCCGGCGCCCATGTCCACCTTGAGTAGCAAGGGTTGCGTGTCGGTCTTTACGCTGCGCAGCCTCGCCACGTACTTGGCCGCTTCCCAATAAGGCACACGCGGGTCGTTGAGCCCGGCCGTGACGAGCATCGGTGGATAGCGCTGCGGGCGGAGCTGATCGTACGGCGACCAACTACGAATGAAGCGAAATGCCGCAGGGTCGTCGATTGGGTTTCCCCATTCGGGCCACTCGAGTTGCGTGAGCGGCAACTCGGCATCGAGCATCGTGTTCAGCACGTCGACGAATGGCACCTGCGCAATCGCCGCACCCCACAGGGAGGGGGCATCGTTGACCGCCGCGCCGACCAACGTACCTCCGGCGCTGCCGCCCATGATCGCGATGCGCTGTTGTCCCGTGTAGCGCTTTGCGATCAGGCCCTTCGCCACGTCGATGAAATCGTTGAACGTGTTGGTTCGCTTTTGCAGTTTGCCGTCTTCGTACCAGTGATGCCCCAGCTCGTCACCGCCACGAACGTGTGCAATCGCGAACGCGAATCCGCGGTCGAGTAGCGACAGTCGTGCCGAGGAGAAGTACGGTGTCATGGCCACGCCGTACGCGCCATAGCCATAGAGCAACAAAGGTGCCGTGCCGTCGCGTCGGAAGTCGCGGCGGTAGACGATAGAGGCGGGCACGTCGACACCGTCGCGCGCGCGTATGAGCAGGCGCTCCGTCGCATACCGCGACGCATCGTAGCCGGTTGGCACGGTGCGTACTTTGCGTGTCTCGAGCCGCTTCTCGCCGATGTGGTAGTCGAAGACGGTTTGTGGAGTCACCATCGACTCGTAGTCGAGGCGCAACACGTCGGTGACGTACTCGGCGTTCGTGCCCAGGCCGGCATCGTAGGCATCTTCCGGAAACTCGATGCGATGCTCGCCGCCGTCGTAGTTGCGCACACGAACCTGATCGAGCCCGTCGATCCGTTCTTCGAGCACCAAGAAATCGCGGAAGCAGACGAGCCCGGTCAGGTACACCGCATCGCTGCCGTCGACGACGGTCTCCCAGTTCGATTCCGAAGGGTCGGCGACCGGGGCACGCGCCAGGCGGAAGTTTTCGTGCCGGTCGTTGGTTCGTATGTAGAAATGCTCGCCGTGGTGCTCGACGTCGTACTCGTGATTGCTGCGCCGCGGCGCAATGAGCGTTGGGGCTGCGTCGGGGCGGAGTGCGGGAATTACGCGAACTTCGCTGGTGACGTGGTCGCCAGCACTGATGACGATGTAGGCATCCGATTGCGTCTTGCCGATACCGACGAAGAAGCGGCCGGTTTCTCGGTACACGACACGGTCGCTGCTGATGGGTTCGCCGAGCCGATGTGACTTGGCGACATATGGCCGCCAATTGTCGGACAACAGCGTATAGAAGATCGTCGAGTCGTCGTTCGACCAGGCGAGGGAGCCACCGACGTTTGTGATCTCGTCGCTGAGCAGTTGTCCCGATTCGAGATCTTTGATCTTCAGCGTGTATCGCTCGCCGCCGTCGGTATCGGTTGCGTAGGCGAGGTAGCGGCCCGAAGGGCTGACGGCGAGCGCGCCGAGCCGGAAATACTCGTGACCGGACGCGAGTGCGGGCTCGTCCAACATAGAGGTCGCCGCAGCCCGTGAGCCGATTGGCCAGCGCGACCAGATGCGATACTCGGCGTCTTCGCCGCCGAACTGCCATTGGTAGAAGTAGTTGCCGTCTTTCCATGGCACCGCGGCTTCATCGGGTTGTTGGCGCGCCTTGATTTCCGCGTAGAGCGTGTCGATCAGAGGCCGGTGCGGGGCCATCGCCGTTTCGAAATAGTCGTTCTCGGCGCGCAGGTAGGCGAGGATCTCGGGATCTTCGACGCGCGGGAACGCCGCATCCCGCAACCAGTGATAAGGATCGTCTAGGGTCTCGCCATGGTGAGTCGCGACGAACGGTTTGCGCGCCGCGATTGGCGGATTTGGTGGCGATGACGGATCCGGTGGCATGGGCGTACAAGCGCTGAGCGCCGCCATCAGCGGCGGCGCCAGCCAACGATGCAACATTTGAAGCTAGTCGGGTAGGCCGAGCACGCGTTTGGCGATGATATTGCGCTGAATCTCGTTTGACCCCGAGTAGATCGACGCCGCGCGTTCACCCAGCCAATTGCGCGTACCTTCCAATTCGTCGCTGCCGAATCCCGGCCGTGTCCACCCGAGTCCCTTGAATCCGCGGAGCTCGACGAGCAGCGCGGAACGACCCTGCTGCAACTCGGTGCCATACATCTTGAAGATCGAAGTTGCCGGTCCGGGCGTGCGAGCTTCCGTGGTTTCCTCCACGGTGCGGCGCTGTGTCAGTCGAAATGCTTGCGAATTCATTTGATGCACGAGCACCTTCTCGCGCATGGCATCGTCGGCGATACGGCCTTTCTTCTGACCCACATACTTTCGCGCCGCGTCGACCAAACTCGGGCCGGCATCGCGCGGGCCGCCGCCCATGAGGCTAGTGATGCCCGATCGCTCATGCTGCAGCAGGCGTTTGCCGACGGTCCAACCCTTGTTGACCTCGCCGATTACGTCTTCCTTCTTGGCGATGGCGTTGTCGAAGAATGTCTCGCAGAACGGCGAAGTGCCGCTGATCAATCGGATGGGCTTGACAGTGACACCGGGTTGATTCATCGACAGCAAGAGGAAAGTGATGCCCTCGTGCTTGGGTACGTTTGGATCGGTGCGCACGAGCGCGAACATCCAATCGGCGTATTGGGCGCCCGAGGTCCAGATCTTCTGACCGTTGATTACGAAGTGATCGCCGTGGTCCTCCGCGCGCGTACGCAGGCTTGCGAGATCGGAACCGGCGGAAGGTTCGCTGTAGCCTTGGCACCAAGCCACTTCGCCGCGCACGATCGGCGGAATGTGCCGGCGCTTCTGATCTTCGGTGCCGAGCTCGAGAATGGTCGGCCCGATCATGCTGGTACCCATGCCCATGAGCGGCGAGCGGGCGTTGATGCGTCGCATCTCCTCGAGCAGCACCGCGTACTCGTCGCGGGACAGACCGCCGCCGCCGTATTCCTTCGGCCACATCGGTGCGGTCCAACCCTTCTCGGCCATCCGTTCGAGCCACAATTTGACGTCGGGATGTTCGATCTTGATCTTCGTGCTGCCCGTCGCGACCTGACCCGGACCTCGCGCACCAGGGGGACAGTTCTGCTCGAGCCACGCTCGTGTTTCTCTGCGAAAAGCTTCGAGTGCCGCCATCGTCGTCCCCTTCGTTTCAACCGCGCAAGGATCGCGAATGGCCCGTCAAAACTCAATAGCGGTATCATCGAATGCCATCACCGCGAGGATTGCGATGGCGCACGTTGAACCGCGCGCGGCGAGCGAAGTGCCTGCGCTTGCGTCCGCTCGCGACGGCGCACACATGGGATTGGCGTGTTCCGTGCGACATCTCGACGAGGATGCAGTGGAGATATCGAGATGAAGACCGTCTATCTGGTACTTGCGATCACCGGCGCGGTGGTGCCGTTCGTCTTCTTCTCGTCGTTCGTCGACGTGCACGGCTTTGGATTCAACGCGTTCATGGCGGCGGTGTTCGAAAACGATGCGGCCGCGGGCGTGTTTGCCGATCTGCAGTTGAGCTCATTCGTGTTCTGGCTGTACATGTTCTCGCGACCGGCCGCACCGAAACCCTGGCTCTTCATCGCCATCAATCTGCTGATCGGATTGTCGTGTGCGCTGCCGGCGTATCTGTATGCCGATGCGCGGTCGCGGTCGATTTAGCCAAACTGGCCTCGGACTAGGAGTCGATATGCACCTCAGTGACAGCGTCGGCGACCCGGCGCTCGCAGATCCCTTACCGGCAGATCCGTTTCCCGTGCTCGCGCAATGGCTTGCCGATGCCAGAGGTGGGCCCTACATCAATCCCGATGCGTTCTGTCTCAGCACGATCGGTCCGGACGGCGGCCCGCGTAGCCGCATCGTCCTGTGCCGCGCGATGGACGTCGCACGGGGCAGCCTCACGTTTCACACCAACCGACGCTCGGCCAAGGGCCACGACATCGCGCGCATGGCGCGCGCATCGGCGGTGTTCTACTGGGATCGCGCCGGCCGCCAAGCGGTGGTCAGCGGCGCAATCGAAATTACGCCCGAGCCGATCTCCGACGCCTATTGGCGGACCCGGCCGCGCTTGTCACAGCTGACCGCGCGGGCGAGCCAGCAGAGCGAACCCATTGCATCGCGGGCCGCCTTGCTCGAGGCGATTGCGGCCGAGGCGGCGCGGTTCGGCGGCATCGACGGCAGCGTCGCGATACCGCGGCCGGATCATTGGGGCGGTTACGACTTGGTGGCCGATCGCGTCGAACTCTGGGTCGGCTCGACGGGTCGCGCCCACGATCGCGCCCAGTGGCGGCGGGGTGCCGACGGCTGGACGGTGGAGCGACTGCAACCCTAGGAAAACAAAGGCGAATCCTCGTTTGCGTGCGGGGTGGATCGATGCGGTGAGTCGAGCTTTCGACGCAGGTAGTGTAAGGTGTGCGGCTGTCTTTCTAGGAGTTGTCATGAAGAAGAACCCAGCGCCGGTCTCGAACGCGGCGATGCGCGATGAGATCCGCGATCACGTTGCCGCGTATCTGAAGTCCGGCAAAACCATTCAGAAGATCCCCACCGGCCAGAGCGGCCAGGATCCGATGGCCGGACGCCGCCACATTCGCCTCGGAAACAAGTCGAAGAAGAAATAACGGCGCGAAGCTCGCCGTCCCAACAACTCACCGCCGCGACGCTGCGCTTCCCTGGACAAGCGGGGGCGGGTCGTTGCGCGCGGGTTGCGGAATATCAGTTGGTGAACGGCACGAGTGCTTGCCGAACGTTGGCAAGATCGTGGGAAACCACGACGTCGATGTCGGGCGCGGCGTCGAGTGCCGCGAGCCAAGTGCGCAGCTCAGCCGTACGACCGGTGTGCTCGGGCACCAGCAGGAAGCTGTAGACGAATCCCTTGCCGCGGTCGTCGCGAATGTCCGCGAGAGAGTTGGTGATGTCTCCGGAAAACAGCAACAGTCGGTCGCGCAAACCGACGGCGAACAGCGTCGATCCCGGCGTGTGGCCGCCGAGCGGCGCCATGCCGAGCCCTGGAAAGCGATCGAATGTGGTGAGACCGTCGGCGGCAACTTCGAAGCGGGTTAGACAACTCGATCCGACGATTGCAGCGCCTTCGCTGGTATTGAAGTTATGTAGCTCGTGTTGGTAGCGCGTCTGCAGCAGCGTAGCACCCGAACCTCGCGCAGCGCAGAAGTCGATCAGCCCTTGGGTGTGATCGATGTGCAGGTGCGTGAACCCAACCGCCGCCACGCGCCGCACTGCATCGCCCAATAGCTCGCTTACGGTGCCATCGACGATTGCGGGGTCGCCGCCGAACATGGTCTGCACCGTCTCGCCGAACGCGGTCGCCGCGTCGCGGTCCATGCCGGCGTCGATCATGAACAGATCGCCGTCCGGCCACTCGATCAAGATGACGTCGTGACCGAGCGTGCCTTGCGGAGAGGACTGATGCGAGGTCACCAAGTAGTACACGGCAATCGGACCGCCGACGACGTTCTGCAGCCGGCGTAGGTCCGTAGCTGTAGGCAAGGACGGCGTCACGCCGCGCACCTGGACGTGGGCAGGCAGCAGATACGCCAGCAGCGCGCTCAGTGCAATGCCGAGCGCGACACCCAACCCAACCAGAAGCTTACGCACCATCGCCACATTCGAGTGACACAGCAATGCTGCATTCTAAACGTCGCGGCCGAGATGTGCCGTGCCAGCGTCGCCGACCCTCCGACGCAGTCGCGGCCGCGTCACGGTCGGTACCAAATGGGTGACGACCACGCCCGCTCTTGAATGGTGGCGTGTAAATCAGGACGTGGCGCGACACCGGCGCGGATGGCATCCCACGTCGACCAGCGACAAGTCGGATTCTCCAGCGCGCGGACGTAGTAGAAGGCGCGTTCGCCGGCATCGAACGTCGGGTCCTGCCACAGCACCTTGAGCTCGGCAGCCCCCTTTTCTCGTGTGATCGAGCAATCGGTGAGGTCGACGGTAGCGCCATTGTCGGGGCAACGGTGGGTGCCGGGATCGGCCGTGAGCCCGTCGCTGCACGCAACATCGAAGACTTGCTCTTGCGATTGTCCTTCGCGCATGAAGCCCTTGATTACTTGTACACGCTGCAAGGCAGCGCTGCCCGGATCGGCCGTTGCCCACACGATGAACTTCGGGATGCTGCCGTTGCGTGCCATTAGATCACCTCCCATAGTCACGCCTTGCGCATAGGCGGTCTTCACCAAGTCGCGTCGATCGAGCAAGTCGGCTTCGAAGTCGTGGCTGGCGAAGAACCGTACGCGCATGCGCGGTCCGGTAGTGGCAAACGTTTCTTTCCGACGAAACGCATCGAATAGCGATTCGCGCGTGTTCTCTTCCGCCCACACCCCGGCGAGACCGGACGCGCTCCAGTAGTGGTAATAGCCGGAATCGAAGCGGCTGCCATCGGCATTGGGCTGATCGAGCGGCACGGACCCACGCTGTTGGCCAGTGGCGTCGAGCGTTCCCACTTTGCTCCAGTAGTTGTCCTCGTCGAACGAACCGGCGCCGACGTGTGTGTCACTCGAGCCGATCAAGCCGAATCGGTAGGGGTTGAACCCGTTTGCAGCCTCCATCGCAAGCCCGCGCCCCAACGCTTGGCGAACGTAACTGCCATCCGGTTCGCTGGCGAGCGTGCTCGCGATGCGAAGGGGCATGATCTCGAAGTCTGCCCACTCGTCGTTTGGCGAGAGGGCCGGGTGCGTATCCGAGGTGCCCTTGACTTGCGTCACTTCCACCAGCGGTTCGTTGCGCAGGCGCTGGTCGGCGTAGGCGGCGTCGAGCGCGTTACCTTCGAAGTCGGTAAGCGCGAACATCTGACCGTTGGAACCGTTCGAGTTGTGCGGAATGGCGAGCGCCTCGAAGCCCGCTTCGCGCTGTGCGTCCATCCAATCCCACAAGTTCTCCGGGTTCATCGAATCGAGCCGACTGAACGGAATTGCGGGGGCCGTGTTGCCGCGGTAGATGACGTTGCGGTGCAGGTTCTGCGACTCCGGCCCCGAGGTGTACTCGTAGGCAATGAAGGCGGTGAAGCGGCCGGGGTCGTTGTGCCGCTCGGCTGCCGCTTGGATGTCTGCCCAGGCCGATTTCACCACGTCGAGATCGAGGATCTCGTTGTGATGCGTGCCGTCGAGGTAGGGACGAATACCCATGTACGCCGCGCGCCGTTCGGCTACGGTCTTGGCGTCCGCGAATGCTTTCATCACCGGAATTTTCGACACCGGTGAAGCGGGATCGCTAGCGGCGGCCATCATGCCGAGAAACATCGCGTGATCGGTCACGCCTTGGAAGTCGAGCGGTGCGCGCAGTTGCAGCTCGAATCCAGCGGGGTGGGAGATGGCTTCGCCCTTGGCGAATCGATAGGCATCGTCGGGTGTCGCGCGCGTGCCGAAGATGAAGGCGTCGAAGGAGTAACGCGTATGCACGTGCAGATCGCCGTAGTAGGCATTGCGATCGGGATTCGGTGCAGATCGGGTCGACGCTTGTACCGCGGGTTCGTTGGCTGCTGGTGGCGATGCGGGCGGTTGGGGCTCCGAGCAGGCTGTGAGCCCTATCAGGAAGAGCGTGAAAAGTGTCAGTTCGCGCATGAGTCGGATGCTCCAAATGAAATTCGAACCCGGCCGTTCACGCGGAGCGTGGGGTCGGTTTCCGCTTCTGCGGCCCTCATCTGCGAAGGCACGCCTGCTGGCGTGGGCGCGGCGGAGCCGCGCCTGCGCGCAGGAAGTGCGATGTTGCCGGTCTGAGCGACTACAACCGCTCGACGATCGTCACGTTCGACAGGCCGCCGCCCTCGCACATGGTCTGCAGTCCCCAACGCTTGCCGTGCGTATGCAGGGCATGTACCAGCGTCGCCATGAGCTTCGTGCCGGACGCCCCGAGTGGGTGACCCAGCGCAATGGCACCACCGTGGACATTTAGGCGCGCGCGGTCGGCGCCTGTCTCCTTCAGCCATGCGAGCGGTACCGAAGCGAACGCTTCGTTGACCTCGAACAGATCGATGTCGTCGATCTTCATGCCGGTCTTTTCGAGCGCTTTCAGCGTGCCCGGAATCGGCGCCTCGAGCATGATGATTGGGTCGCCGCCGACCACGGTCAGATGGTGAATACGCGCGAGCGGTGTGGCACCGAGCGCCTTCAAGCCGCGCTCGTTGACGATCATCACCGCCGATGCGCCGTCGCAGATTTGCGACGACGTGGCAGCGGTCAACCGACCGCCCTCGGCGAGGATCTTCACTTGAGAGATTCCCTCGAGGCTGGCGTCGAAGCGAATCCCTTCGTCGACGTTGTGCACATCGGTGCCGTTTTCGGCGCGAATTTCGATTGGCACGATCTCGCGTTCGAACGCACCCGACTGCGCTGCCTTGACGGCCTTTTGGTGGCTTTCGAGCGCGAAGCGATCGAGTTCGTCCTTCGACAGATCGTACTTCTTGGCCATCATCTCGGCGCCGGTGAATTGGCTGAACTGAATGCCGGGATAACGTTCGGCCATGGCGGGGCCATACGGCATGCCGAAGCCTTCTTTTGCTGGCAGCGCTGCCGCGAGGCCCATCGGCACGCGGGTCATGCTCTCGACGCCGGACGCAATCACCACGTCCATCGTGCCGGACATGACCGCTTGTGCCGCGAAGTGCAGCGCTTGCTGCGACGAACCGCATTGGCGGTCGACGCTCGTCGCGGGCACGCTCTCCGGTAGTTTCGAGGACAACACGGCATTGCGGGCGATGTTGATGGACTGTTCGCCGACTTGGCCGACGCAGCCCATGATCACGTCCTCGATCAACGCCGGATCCGCCTGCGTACGCTCCATCAGCGCATCCAGCGTCTTGCCCGCCAACGCCGCGGGGTGCCAATCCTTCAATCGACCGCCTTTGCGGCCACCCGCAGTGCGTACCGCGCCAACGATGAATGCTTCTGCCATCTCTAGTCTTCTCCCTTCTCTAGGTTGTGGAAGTGAATCGATTGATCAGGGGGCGGGGATTATGGCCAACGCGTCGGTCACGTGCCAACCGCCGGCCGGGGCGCTAAGGTGTGCTTTTCGCGCAGGAACGATCCGATGCAGCTGCGACGCTTGGGGAACTCGGGACTCAGAGTCAGCGAGGTCGGCTTGGGGTGCAACAACTTCGGCGGCCGCGTCGACGAAACCGGCGCGAAGGCCGTGGTCGATGCTGCGATCGATGCGGGTATCAACTTTTTCGATACCGCGAATGTCTACGGTCAGAGCCGATCGGAGCAATTCTTGGGTGCCGCACTCGGCGCGCGCCGGCCAGACGTGGTCGTTGCTACCAAGTTCGGCATGCCGATGGGTGAAGGCGCACACGAGCGAGGCGGATCGCGGCGCCACATCATGAGCGCGGTGGAAGGCAGCCTGCGCCGATTGGGGGCCGACTACATCGATCTGTATCAGATACATATGCCCGATGCTGAGACCCCCATCGACGAGACCTTGCGCGCACTCGACGACGTCGTGACGCAAGGCAAGGTGCGCTACATCGGCTGCTCCAACTACGCCGGCTGGCAGATCGCCGATGCCGCTTGGTGCGCCCGCAGCACACACCGTACGCCTTTCATCACCGCGCAGAATGCGTACAGCTTGCTCGACCGAAACATAGAAACCGAGGTGCTGCCGGCATGCGAACGCTTCGGTTTGTCGCTGCTGCCGTACTTCCCGCTCGCGAGCGGCATGCTCACCGGCAAGTACAAACGCGGCGAGCCGCCGCCGCCGAATACCCGGCTCGCCAATGTCGGCAGGCGCGCCAAAGCGGCACTGTCGGATATGGCAAGACGTTGCTCGATTTGGCGTTCGGTTGGCTGCTGACCCGTCCCGTCGTCGGCAGCGTGATTGCAGGTGCGACAACGCCGGCACAAATCGAAGCGAACGTAACAGCCGGTGCCGCGTGGCGGCTCAGTTGGGACGAGCTGGTGGCGCTCGCGGAGGTGTTGAAGCGCGCTTAACGCTTCCAAGTGTATGTGCGGGCGCATCAACATTCACTCGGGGCCGCTGACACTCTTGTTCATGGACATGCTGGGTGTCGGCTACACCGGTGACGATCGGTTCAACGTCGCACCCACCGAATCGCTGCCGATCTTCAGAAACACCAAAGAGGGCGCACTCGAATGTGCGGATGCGCGCTGGTGGCTGACGCCGTACTGGTCGAAGGAAGTGTCGACCAAGTACAGCATGTTCAACGCGAAGGCTGAGACGTTGGCCGATAGTCGTGCATTCCGCGAACCGTTTGCGCGCCGGCGCTGTCTGGTGCCGGTCGCAGGCTTCTACGAATGGGTACGCAAGGGTAGCGTCAAAGAGCCGTATTACATTCGCGCGCGCGACGACGCTGGCTTGCTGCTTGCCGGCATTTGGGATCGCTGGCGCGGCGACGACCGCACCATCGACAGCTTCGCGGTGGTGACCACGAAGGTGCATCCGAAGCTCGAGTTCGTGCACAACCGGCAACCGGTCATGTTGTCGCGCGAGGAGGGTCGCCGCTGGCTCGATCCGCATGCCGAGCGAGTGACCCTCGATGACCTGATGGTGAGCCACCTGCCCGGCGACTTGACGGTCGTGCCGGTCAGCACCTACGTCAACAATGCCCGCAATCAAGGCGAACGTTGCATGGCACCAGTCGGTGCCGAGATTGCCGTCGACCGCGGCGCGCCGATTTGACAAAATGACCGAATTGGTTAATTTGGTCATTCTATGAATGTCGCCGATCTCACCGCCCTCGCCACCCAGCTCGACGCCTACCTGTGGCCCGAGGAGGACGCGAGACAACGCCGCAAACGAGAATCCATCCTCACAGCGGCAGCCGAGCTGTTCGTTCGTCAGGGCTACCGCAAGACCAGTGTCGATCAAGTCGCGGCTGCGGCAGGGGTGGCGAAGGGCACGGTTTATCTCTACTACCGCAACAAGGCGGAACTGGTTTGTAGCGCCATCGCGCTGGAGAAACGCGCCTACGTGCGGCGGCTGACACCGCTGCGTGACGCAACCGTCACTGCGCGCGATCGGCTGCGGCTATTGATCGCGCTCGGCTTGACCTTGAGCCACGAAATGCCGCTGACGATGAGCCTGACCAGCGGTGACCGGGAAATCGAGCTCGCGTTTCGCGAGCTCGACCAGCAAGCGCTGACCGACATCAACGAACTGCAGTTGCGAATGTCGAAGCAGTTGCTCGACGCGGCCACCGACGGAACGCTGCCCGAAGAGGTGTTGCATACCCGCGCGCAAGTGCTCGTCGACCTGCTGCGCGCGGTCGCCACATCGAGCTTCGTGAACGCCGAGGGATCGAGTTGGGATGCATATGCGCACACCATGGCCAACGTGATCGTCGATGGCGTTTGTGGCGATGTTCATGGCGTCGACTTGGCCGCCGACCGGCAGCGAGGTGCCGCATGATGCGGTCGCTAACCACCATCGCCACTTGCTTCGCCTTGACGCTGACCGCGACCGCACGGGCCAACGACCCACGAGCCGTGACCATCGTCGAGGGTGCCATCGATTTGACGCGCGGAATTTCGTCGTATGCCGAGTTGTCGATGACGATTCATCGGCCCGATTGGGAGCGCAGCTCGTCGCTCGTCGCCTGGACGCGCGGGCGCGACGATGCGCTGATCCGATTTACTGCGCCTGCGAAGGATGCTGGCAACGCAACCCTCAAAGACGGCCCGAAGATGTGGACGTTCACGCCCAAGCTCAATCGCGTCATCCGGCTGCCCTACAGCATGATGGCTCAGGATTGGGCGGGATCCGATTTCTCGTACAACGATCTATCGCGTACCGATCAATTGCTCACCGAGTACACCCTCGAGCTCATCGATGAGCAGGTAGTGGACGGTCACGCTCAGTATCGCATCCGCGCCACACCGCACGACGATGCCCCCGTGGTTTGGGGCAAAGAAGAATTGCTGCTGCGTGACGACTACGTGCTGATCGAGCAAGTCTTCTACGATCAGGCGATGCAGCCGCTGAAGCGGCTCGAAGCGCGAGAGATCGGTGAACTCGGCGGCCGTACGTTCGCTACGCGTATGCGCATGATCAAGCTCGACGAACCCGACCATTGGACAGAAATGTCGTACACGCAGGCCGCATTCGACATCGACATCGACGATGCGATGTTCACCGTGTTCGCACTACAGTCGGGGCGGTCGCGGTGAGCGAACTCGTCGCACCACCCGAGCTCGTCGAGACACCGCGAGGACGACCAGGCATCAGCCTCGCGATAGCGATTGCCTGGCGCAATCTGGGTCGCAATCGTCGACGCACTTGGCTGACGGCGGGTGGCATCGGATTCGCGATTGCGCTGCTCGCGTTCGCGATCGCGCAACAGGTGGGCAGCTACGCCATGATGATCGACAACGCCACTGCGCTGGTGTCGGGCCATATGCAGATCCAGCACGAGGGCTACAGCGACGACCCCAAGATCGAATGGACCGTAACGAACGCGACCGCGGTTGCACAGGCGTTGCGCGATCGGCCCGACGTGCGTGCGGCTACCGAGCGCGTCATGGCATTCGTGTTGGTCTCGGCCGGCGAGCGCAGCTTTGCCGGCCAGGTCGTTGGTGTCGACGCCGAGCACGAGCCAACGGTTTCCAACATCCCACGCATGCTCGTGGCCGGTCGCTTTCTAGATGCTCGAGATGACGACCAGGCAGACGCCGATGGCACCGTGCAGGCCGTGATCGGTACGGGGCTCGCGCGCAACCTCAAGGCGGGCCTGGGCGGCGAGATCGTGCTGCTCGGCACCGATGCCACCGGCAGCGTTGCGGCAATCGTCGCGCGCGTCGTCGGCATATTCAGCACCGGTCAGACGGAGCTCGATCGCGTGCTGCTCGAGGTGCCCATCGGTGCCGTCCGCGAGGCGTTCGCGCTCGGCGACGAGGCCCATGCCATCGTCATTCGCGCCAGCGACGTCTCCGCCGTCGCAGAAGTGGGGCGGCGCATTCGTGCGCGGCTTGCCGAGCCCGAAGTGCTGCTCGAATGGCAGGCGCTCATGCCCGAGCTGGAGCAGGGTATCGAGCTCGATCGCGTCAGCGGCAACTTCTTCTACGGACTGCTGGCGCTGATCGTCACTTTCAGCGTGGTCAACACGTTCATCATGTCGGTGTTCGAGCGAACGCACGAATTCGGCATGATCTTGGCGCTCGGCATGCGGCCGTGGGCGATCATCGGCATGCTGCAGCTCGAGGCATTTTGGTTGTCGTTGTGCGGATTGCTCGGCGGCTTCGCGTTGGCCATACCGCTGATTGCGTACACCGCGACGGTTGGTATTCCGATGGGCGATGCGAGCGAGTACATGGCCAGATTTCACATGCCGGAGCGAATGTATGCGGGCTTCGCGGTCGAAGTGTTCGCTCGACCGGCGTTGCTGATGGTGGTTGCATCGCAATTTGCCGCACTGATTCCTGCGCTTCGAATTCGTCGTATCAATCCCGTGGAGGCTTTGCGTGCCCACTGATGCCGTCAGCGTGGGCCACCTGAGCGAGGCTCGCAAATCGCCGCCGTTGCTTGCCGCCATCGCCTGGCGAAATTTGTGGCGCAATACTCGACGTACCTGGTTGACGAGCGGAGGTGTGGCATTTGCAGTATTCCTAGTCGTCATTGCGCGCTCGTTTCAGGACGGTAGCTTCGACGTGATGATCGACAATGCCACGGGCATGTTGACCGGACACGCTCAGATTCAGAACGTGGCATTTGCCGACGATCCATCGCTGCGCAACACGGTCGCCGATGCTTCACGAATCGCACGTCGCATTGCCGGCGATCCGAACGTCGCCGCAGTGGCGCAGCGCGGCCTGGCGTTTGCGCTGGTTTCCGTAGGAGAGCGCAGCTTCGGTGCGCAGGTGATGGGCGTGGAACCCGACGCCGAACGAGTGATCTCGACGCTGCCGGCACTGGTACGTGAAGGCACCTATCTCGAAAAGGCCGACGACGTGGTGATTGGCGCCGCGTTGGCACGCAACTTGGGTGCGCATGTCGGTGACGAAATCGTCGTGCTGGGTACGGCCAAGGACGGATCGATCGCCGCATTCGCGGGCGACATCGCCGGCATCATCGATACCGGCATCGCGGAGGTCGAGCGTGGCTTGCTGCAGATTCCGCTGCCGCAGTTCCAGGCCGCATTCGGCTTGGGTGACGAAGCGCATGCCATCGTCGTCCGCGTACACGGGCTCGATGCCGTGGATGCAGTGAACACCGATGGGCTCGGCGACGAGCTCGACTATCTACCGTGGCAGCGTTTGATGCCCGAGATCGATCAGACTGTCGAGCTCAAGCGTGTCGGTACGAGAGTGATCTTCGGGTTGGTCACGTTGCTCGTCACGTTCAGTGTCTTCAACACTTTCATCATGCTGGTCTACGAGCGCGTGCGCGAGTTCGGGATGTTGTTGGCGGTCGGCATGCGGCCGCGTGCCATCGTCGCGATGCTCGAGCTGGAAGCGGTGTGGCTGGCTGTGGTCGGTGTAGGGCTGGGACTGTTGGTGAGTACGGCACTCGTGTTGGCGGTTGCGCAGGTAGGCATTCCGCTGCCAGACGTCGGCGAAGTGTTGCGTCAGTATCATCTACCCGACCGCATATTTCCGTCGTTGTCGACGTCCGCCATGGTGGAAGGCGCAGTGCTGATGTGCATCGCCGTACCACTTGCCGGTTTGTTGCCGGCTCTGCGCATCGTACGGCTCGCGCCGGTGACAGCGCTCCGGAGCGATGCATGAAAATGCCGCTGATCCTGCTGTTGCAATTGGGCTGGCGCAATTTGTGGCGCCAGCGGCGTCGCAATTTCATGCTGCTAGCGGCCATCCTCGTTGCCGTCGGCGGCGTGGTGCTGATCAATTCGCTCATTCGCGGATTTCAGTACGACATGATGGAGGACGCGGTAGAGAACCTGACCGGTCACGTCAAGGTGTTGGCGCCAGGGTATCGCGACGATCCGTCCATTGTGCAGGGGTTCGAGCTTGCCGACGGTTGGCAACCCTCGGTACCAACGGCAGAACTCGAGGGCTGGACACGGCGCGTGCGGGTCCCCGCGGTAGTCATGTCGGAGCGCGAGACGCGAGGTCTAAACCTGGTCGGCATCGATCCGGCCGACGAGCGTGATCTGTCTTTTCTGGGCACGGTGGCCATGTCAGGCGAGCGATTGCGCGATGCCGACGATTCCCACATCGTGCTCGGTCGCGAGTTGCTCACACAGCTCGATACCAAGGTTGGACGTCGCGTCGTGGTCATCACGCAAGGCGCCGACGGACTCAATCGCGAGGCCGGCTTCCGCGTGATCGGCGCCTTCGACGCGGAGGGCACCGCACTCGAAAAGGCATTTGCGTTTACCGGCCGGACTGCGCTGCAGCGGCTGCTCGATACCGATGCCGTAACTGAAATATCGGTCCGCTTGACCGACGATGCACATTCCGCGGAGGCGAGTGCGGAGCTGGCGCGCGAGCTACCGTCGTTGCAGGTCATGGATTGGCGGCAACTCGAGCCGCTCGCGGCCGCCATGTTCGAATACTCGGATGCGGCCATCTTCGTCTGGTTCTTGATCGTCATGATCGCGCTCGCGTTTGGCTTGGTGAATACGCTGATCACGGCGGTGATGGAACGCGTACGCGAGTTCGGCATGCTGCGCGCCATTGGCATGCGGCCGGGTCAGATCGTCCTGCAAGTGTTGGTCGAGTCGACGCTGGTGATGTTGCTCGGGCTCGGTGGCGGCGTGGTGCTCGGTATGGGATTGGTGGCCTATTTTGCCGACGGCATCGACCTCTCGGCTTGGGCGCAAGGCGTCGAGATGGCGGGTTTGCGCTCGGTGCTCGTGCCGCGGCTCATGGCCGAAGACGTTGTGCTGGTGACCACGCTCTCGCTCGTGCTCGGGTTGCTGGGCAGTGCTTACCCGGCGTGGCGTGCGGTGAGCGTCAAACCGCTCGATGCACTGAGAAGGGGAACGTGATGGCTGATGATGTGGTCGTGGTGTGCCGGCAACTGAGTCGCATCTACGATGATGACGGCGTACCGGTGAATGCGCTCGACGGTGTCGACTTCGACGTCACGCGCGGTGATTTCGTCAGTCTCGCTGGTCCCTCGGGTTCCGGCAAGTCGACACTGCTCAACCTCATCGGCGGCTTGGACGAGCCGACATCGGGCAATGTCGTCGTCGACGGTACGAACCTCGCCGATCTCGATCAATCGCAGCGGTCCGATCTACGCCTCAACAAGATTGGGTTCGTATTTCAGTCTTACAACCTCATTCCCGTGCTGACCGCGCGTGAGAACGTGGAGTTCATCATGCAGCTGCAAGGCGTGCACGCCGCCGAACGGCATCGGCGCGCGATCGACATGCTGTCGTCGCTGGGTATCGGCGATCTCGGCGACCGCAGGCCGGGCGAATTGTCCGGTGGTCAGCAGCAGCGCGTGGCGGTCGCACGCGCGATCGTCACTCACCCCGTACTGCTGTTGGCCGATGAGCCGAGTGCCAACCTAGATTCGAAGACTACCGAGGGTCTGCTCGACCTGTTGCGCACGATCAACCGGGAGCATGGCGTCACGATCATCACGGCTACGCACGACCCCATGGTGATGTCCTATGCGCGGCGCAGGGTGCACTTGAAGGACGGGCGAATCGAGTCGGATGAGCGTGCGGGTGCGCTCACGGTTTGAAATACCACTGTTGATCTTTGCCTGCGCGGCTGCCCACGGCGCAGAGCTGGATCTTCGTCTGAAGGGCTTTGGCAGCATCGCCTGGTTGCCGGAAGACGATTTGCAGCGTGCGATCGACGGTTCACCGAGCCGCGATGGCAGTCTCGACCTGCGCAGCATGTTCGAGCACCAGTCTGGGGCTTGGCGTTTGGTGGCCGAGCACGACGCGATCTATCAATTCGGCGACTCGCTGACCGCTGCGGCGGCGCCGCAGGGCATGCTCGACCAGACACCGACCGACGACGAGCGGCGCCTCCTCGATCTGACTTGGACGCTCGGCGATGGCGACGACTATCGCGTCTACCATCGGTTCGATCGCTTGGCGGCCGAGTATCGGCGCAGCGATTGGGGGCTGACGATCGGGCGCCAGGCGGTGAGCTGGGGCAGTGGACTCGTGTTCCAACCGTTGGATCTCTACTCGCCGTTCGCACCCACCACGGTCGATCGTGACTACAAACCGGGCGACGACGTGGTGATATTGGATCGATTGAACGCCGGTGGCAGCGATCTGCAGTTGCTGACGGTTTGGCGTCGCGACGAGCGCGGCCACAGAGACGTCGACGAGTCGTCACTCGGTGGCAAGTTCCACGTTTTCCACGGCGATCTCGACATCGAAACCATGATTGGACGTCACTACACCGACACCGTGTACGGTGTGAGCCTACGTATGCCGCTCGGCACGGCACTCATGCGCACCGATTGGCTGCTGACCGACCTCGATGGGGGCGCTACAAAGTTGTCCGGCATCGTCAATGTCGACTACAGCTTCGATGCGTTCGGCAAGAGTTGGTACGTGTTTGGTGAGTACTTCCGCAACGGCTTCGGCGTGTCGGGTGAGCCGCTCGACGTCTCCTCGCTGCCGCCGGCGTTGCTCGTGCGACTTTCGCGCGGGGAAGTCTTCAGTCTGATGAAGGATTACTTTGCGGTTGGTGCGCAGTTGCAGTGGCACCCGCTGATCACCCAGTCAGCGACGGTGATCATGAATCTTCACGACGGTTCAACCCTGTGGCAGACGACTCTCTCCTACGACGCATCTGACGAAGCCCGGCTGCAGGCCGGCGTTGTGCTACCGGTCGGCGACCGCGGCGAGGAATTCGGCGAGATCGAGTTGCCACCCATTGGTCAGTTCACGACCGGCGGTGCGGTTCAGGCATACCTTCGCGCCGTCTATTACTTTTGATTCGATATCGCGATATCGCGGCCAAGGCCGCTCCCACAGTTTGGCGCGAAGCTGGTGGGAGCGGGCTCGCTCGCGATTCCGAGCGTCGATCTCAATCGATCAAGACCGGTGCGCCTGCCTTCTTCACTGCGACATCGTGCGCGGCCTTGGCTTCGAGCAATTGCGGCATGTAGCGGTCGATCTCGTCGAGCGTCCATGTGCCGCTCTTCTTCTGAAACGACTTGATCACCGCCGGTTGCTGCATGATGCCCAGCATCCCGCGTGCGGAGTGAACGATCTGGTTCGACACGGCGCCGGCTTCCTCGGTGGCGAGCCAGGCGACGATCGGTGCGACGTGTTGCGGCCCACCGGCGTCCAGATCCGATGCCGCTACCTTCTCGCCGCGCCGTTCCCGCAATGGAATGGTCATGCGCGTGAGCGCTGCGGGCGAGATGGTGTTCACGGTGCAGCCGTATTTGGCGAGTTCCAGAGCAAGCACGCGCGTGAAGCCGGCGATACCGGCCTTGGCAGCACCATAGTTCGCTTGCCCGAAGTTACCGAATAGCCCCGAGGTGCTCGAGAAGTTGATGATTCGGCAATTGGTGCGGTTGTTCTCGCGGATGTATGCCGCAAACGGTCGTGCGCAGCAGTAATGGCCCTTCAGGTGCACGGCGATCACGGCGTCCCAATCCGATTCGTCCATGTTGAAGATGGTTTTGTCCCGCAAGATACCGGCGTTGTTGACCAGTATGTCGAGCCCGCCGAACGCGTCGATTGCGGTGGCCAGCAGCGACTCGCCGCCCGCGACAGTCGCGATCGACTCGGTGTGCGACACCGCCTGGCCGCCAGCCTTGTTGATTTCGGCGACCACGTCGTCGGCGATCTTGCCGGTACCCGTGCCATCGGTGTTGCCGCCGAGGTCGTTGACCACGACCCGCGCGCCTTCCCGTGCCATCAGTTTCGCGATTTCGGCGCCGATGCCCCGTCCGGCACCCGTTACCGCTGCAATGCGTCCTTCCAACCTGCCCATGTCGTCTTTCCCTCCCATCGATGGTCGCCGATCGACGCCGGCGACTTGTCGCCAAGCGAAGGTTCGGGATACTAATACACGCGAATTAGTCGAGCCATGAGGGCATCTCCTTGGTGGAGTTGGGTGGACGCACGCGCGATCTGATCGAATACGCATTCGAGCGCGGCGCGCCTCACGTCGCCGTTCTGATGCGCCACTCTGCGCGCGAATTCGAACCGGGTCGGCACGACCTCTTGAATCCGCTCACCAACGAAGGCCGGCGACTCGCCGAGTCGTTCGGACAGGCATTACCCAAAGAAGCGCTCGTGCGCGGCTATGCGAGTCCGGCCGAACGGTGCATGGAAACGGCGGCATTGGCCTTGGATGGTCACGCCGCGGGCGGCGGTCGGGTCACGCGTCACCGACCGATCGAGGCACTCGGTGTCTTCTACGTGCTCGATCAAATGCGAATGTACAAAGCGATGACCGCGGCCAGCGGGCAGGTGCCGTTCTTGCGTCGTTGGTTCGATGGCGGCGTCGCCGCTGACATCATGATGCCGGCGGATCTGGCGGCGCGCATCGTCGGGCGCGTGGTTGGCGAAAAGGTGAGGCAGAGCGTTGCGCAGCCACAGATCGATCTGTGCGTGTCGCACGACATGACGCTGTATCTGGTGCGCGAGCAGTTGCTCGGCCTCGCGCCGGAAGAGGAACCCGTCGAGTTTCTCGATGGCATCGTGGTGTTCGAGCGGGATGGACAACTGCTTGCCCTTTCCGCATGCGGCCGCGAGGCGGAGATCTGAGGAGCAGGCATGAGCGCAAATTGGCGGGAATCGTTGGAGGAAGCGATCGGTTGCGGAATGGCGTTCGCCCATCATGCCGCACGGCGTGGCGACGCCACGGCCGTGGTCTCCCCGTACGGCGAGCGAACCTTTGCGGAACTCAACGGCAACGCCAACCGGCTGGCGCGATTGATGCGCGCGAATGGAATCGGCGAAGGCGATGCCGTGGCGGTGGTCACCCGCAACCGGCCCGCGTTCGTCGAAACCTACTTGGCGGCGATGCGCAGCGGCGTGCGGTTCACGCCGGTCAACTTCCATCTGACTGCGGAGGAGGCCGGCTACATCATCGACAACTGCGAGGCGAAGCTGGTGGTCTTCGACGCCAGCTTGGGATCGGCGAACGAAGCGCTGGGCCATGCGCCCAGCTGCGGGATTCGGTTGGCCGTCGGCGGCGATGCCGATGGCTTCGACAGCTACGAGACGGCGATCGCAGCTCACGCGGATGCCGATGTCGAAGATCCCGTCCGCGGCAGCCAGATGCTCTACACGTCGGGTACCACGGGTCGGCCGAAAGGCGTTTACCGGCGTCAACAACCAGTGGCTCGCTCGTCTGCGCAGAGCACCGCGGCTTGGAATCCGGAAACCGACATGTGTCTTTGCACAGGTCCTGCCTATCACGCTGCGCCGCTCGCCTTCAACGTGGTATCACCCCTCAATGCGGGTGTTGGCGTCGTGTTCATGGACAAGTGGGATGCGGAAGAAACGCTCAGGCTCATCGAAGCACATCGCGTCACTCATACGCACATGGTAGCGACCATGTTCCATCGTCTGCTGGCGTTGCCCGCCGAGACCAAGTCGGCGTACGACATCTCGAGCCTACGCTACCTATTGCACGGCGCCGCGCCATGTCCGGTACCCGAAAAACAGGCCATGATCGATTGGCTCGGGCCGATCATCTACGAGTACTACGCAGCGACCGAAGGCGGTGGCAACTTCTTCATCGGCCCAGAAGAGTGGTTGGCGAAGCCGGGTAGTGTCGGCAAGTCGCCGATGCCAGAGAACACCAAGATCGTCGACGATGACGGCAACCCGGTCGCGCAGGGCGAGACCGGCGTCATCTACTTCAAGGCGCCGGCGGTGGGTCGTTTCGAGTACTTCAAAGCGCCGGACAAGACCAACGACAGCTATCGCGGCGACTGGTTCACGCTCGGCGACATGGGATATTTGGACGAGGACGGCTATTTGTTCCTCAACGGCCGCAGTGCCGAGACCATCATTTCAGGCGGAGTGAACATCTATCCGCAAGAAATCGACGACAAACTGCTCGAGCATCCTGCCGTGCTCGACGTGTGCACGATTGGCGTACCGAACGACGAGTGGGGCGAAGAGGTGCGCAGCGTCGTGCTGCCGAAGCCGGAAGCGACGCCCGGTTCTGTGCTGGCGGACGAACTGATCGCATTCGCGCGAACGCGCCTACCGGGATTCAAGGTGCCACGAGCGATCGATTTCGTGACCGATTTGCCGCGCCTGCCGAGCGGCAAGATTCAGCGTCGCTTGGTACGGGCGCCTTACTGGGCGGGGCGTACGAAGCAGATCTGATGTACCAATGAGATCCAACTGGGTCGCCACCTATCGGCAACGCAACTTGCGCCGAAGGCGAGCAATTCCGTTCCGTCAGCCGACGTTGTGGGGTTGTTAGCTCGCGTAGCTACTGCCAGTTGGCGGACAACCGCCAGTTCGTCCGCAACGGAGTCATTCTGGGTCAATGGGCCTTGCTACGCCTTGCGGTGTATGCTTCCGGGCGGTGATGGCGCGAATTTCTATCGGCGTGAGCCGGATGCGGCAACGCCGCTGTGGCGGGGCGTCCGCAACGTGACTACGCTGCCGAACGCACACAGTAGAGTGATTGAGGGGGCTGGGGCCACCAAATGGTGATCGGCGCGGATTGGTACAACGGCATCTGGAATCCATCTGTCGGGATCGTTGTCGCATACACGCTCGTTCTGACCCATTTGACGATCGTCTCGGTGACGGTGTATCTGCACCGCTACTCGGCCCATCGCGCGCTCGAACTGCATCCGGTATTGCAACACTCATTCCGATTCTGGCTCTGGCTCACGACGGGCATGCTCACCAAGCAATGGACCGCTATACACCGCAAGCATCACGCGACGTGCGAGACGGTCGACGATCCACACAGCCCGCAAACTCGCGGGCTTGCGACCGTTCTGTTTGGCGGCGCAGAACTCTACGGCCTCGAGGCGCACAATCCGGAGACGCTCGAGCGTTTTGGCCGCGGCACGCCCGACGATTGGATGGAACGCAATGTCTATGGGCGCTACAAGCGCTACGGCATTGCGTTGATGGCGATTGTCGATGTGCTGTTGTTCGGTGTGCTCGGCCTTACGGTGTGGGCCGTGCAAATGCTGTGGATCCCGTTCTTCGGGGCGGGTGTGGTGAACGGACTTGGCCACTATGCGGGCTATCGCAACTTCGAAACTCCGGATGCGGCGACGAACCTGCTACCGTGGGGCTTGCTCATCGGTGGCGAGGAACTTCACAACAATCACCACGCCCACCCGAACTCGGCAAAGCTATCGGTCAAGTGGTGGGAATTCGACATGGGGTGGTTCTGGATCCGGTTGTTCTCGGTGCTAGGTCTCGCCAAGCCATTGCGGGTTGGTACATCCGTCAATTCACGCGCCACCGGCGAGAACTGAGACTGCTCCTGCGCATCTGGTGGGCGCGAGGCAAACGTGGGGTGGTGCCGAACATGCACCTTCCAACTTCTATCACTACTTCCAATCGCGCTGTAGAAGCTGCACGAACGGCTTCCACATCTGTAGCATCGCTGTCGTCATTTGCCGACCCTCGCTCGCAAGCACGTCGACCACCTGATTGAGTCCTGTAGCTATGTGCGTGGCGCGCCGGCGCCAGTGATCGGCGCCAACCTCGATCAGTCCGAGCGGCGAGCGAACCTCGAGCAGGGCACGAAAGCTGTCGCGGCCATCCTCGAAGAACACGCGGATCTGATCGCGCTGTATGTCGCGCAGGCTGACGATCGCCTCCAAGATGCTGCCGGCGTTCTCGACCGCTTCCTCGGTGGCGATGAAGTTTGCGGCGACGGTCTCTTCGCGGACGATGCGCGCTTGAGCGCTCAAGTCTTTCGCGAGACGGCGCGAGTCCTCCGACAGGTGACGGACGTCGGCTTCGAGCCTGGCGAGATCTTCGTTGACTGACTCGATCGACACGGCGCCACCTCTCTCTGACTGCAAAGGGGTGCGAGTGTAGTCGACCATCGCTGGGGATCCTATCGGTAGAATCCCATCGACACCAACCGTGGAGAGTGACGTGAACCGCGAACTCTATTCGCCCCGCAAGTCCGTCGAAGGCTACGAGACCCTGGTCGTGCGCAAGGAAGGTGCAATCGATTGGCTGACGCTCGACAGACCGCGGAGCCTGAACGCCATGAGCCGCACCATGATGCTCGAGCTGCAGCACTATTTTGGTGAGCTGTATACCGATCACACCGTACGGGTGGTCATCATGACGGGCGCGGGCCGTGGGTTCTGTGCGGGTCTCGACCTCAAGGAGGAGCGCGACGACGACGAGCTCGGCCCCGTCAACGGCCTACGCGTGCAGCGCCGCGTGAGTGAAATCGTGATGCGCATGCGGCGTGCGCCACAACCGATCGTTGCGCTGATCAATGGCCCTGCGAGTGGCGGCGGCTTTGCGCTCGCGCTTGCGTCCGACATCCGCATTGCCGCGCCCACTGCGCGCATGAATGCCGCGTTCATTCGCATTGGTCTCACCGCTTGCGACGTCGGTGTGTCCTACTTTCTGCCTCGCCTGGTGGGCAGCGCGCTCGCTTCCGAGTTGTTGCTCACCGGTCGTTTCATCGATGCCGAGCGCGCCGCTGCGGTGGGCTTGGTGTCGCGGGTCGTGCCTGCCGACGATCTCGAGCGCGCGGGGCGCGAAATCGCGACCGAGATATTGGCGAACTCACCCGTCGGCGTTCGACTCACCAAGGAGTGTCTGAACATGAGCATCGATGCGGGCAGCCTCGAAGCCGTTATCGCGATGGAAGACCGGCAGCAGATACTGGTCGCGCAGAGCGGCGACATGCGTGAGGGCGTCAGTGCGTTCCTCGCCAAGCGCACGCCGGACTACCGTGATTCGTGATCACGAGTGGGTCAGTCACGGCTCGGTGCCGGTAGTCAGTGGTAGATTCGGATCGGCCGCCCACTCGCCCATCGAGCCGTCGTACACCGCAACGTCGTCGATGCCGATCAATTTGAGCGCGAAGGCGTCGACCGTTGCGGAGATGCCGCCGCCGCAGTAGGTGATGATGCGGCGGCCGTCGAGCGCGCGACGCGCATCGAACGCAGCATGCAGCGCAGCACCGTCTTTGAATCGTCCGTCATCGAGAATGTCGTCGTACGGCACGTTCAGGCTGGCGGGAATGTGACCCGGCCGACCGTAGCTGATGGCAGACGTGCCTGCGTAGACTTCGGGCGACAGCGCGTTGATGGTGCAGACGGCGCCGCCTTTGGTCGCCTTCACGACTTCGGCCTTGTCGGCCCACAGCTTCAGATCGAGCGAGACACGGACGTTGCCGCGTTTTCGCGAGGTCGGTGCGCCCGTTTCGGTCTTGCCGCCGGCCGCCTGCCAGTCGCGCAGCCCGCCATCGAGTACTGCTACGTGTGCGAGGCCGGCGCTGTGCAGCATCCACCAGACTCGCGTTGCCCACATCACGTGGCCCCGCGAATACAGCACCACGCGGCTGTCGTCGTCGATGCCGGCATCGCGCAGCGCAGCTTCGAGCTGGGCCGCGCTCGGCAGCGTGAAATTCAACTTGCTCGTTCGGTCGGACAATGGACCGGTGAGATCGAGGAATCCGGCGCCTACGATGTGTCCTTCGCCGTACGTCGCCGCGCCACTTTCCACGCGGTAGCGCGGCGGGTCGGGCCGCAGATGCACGGTGCAGTCGTATACCAGCCGCGATCGCGGATTTTCATCGAGCGCCGACTTCAGTGATTCCGCGCTTACCAAGTATTCGGGTCGGGCATGGCTCATGAGTGCATCTCCTAGAGTTTGTCCAAATGTCGGCGGGCGATCGACTGCCAAGAGCGCGGTGACGTCCGCCCGATCCGCACCGATTCGCAATCGTTGAAGGCCGCATAATCGGTTAGCCTGTCCGACAACGCGGTGAGGAAGCGTTCGCGGTCGTCGATGGGTGCTTCGATGTGCAAGTGATGAATTTCGAGTATCCCTTTGTCGCGATGCGCCTTGGCATCCAGCCTCCCCACCAGCCGATCTTCCCAGAGAATCGGCAGACAGTAGTAGCCGAATTTGCGCTGTTCGGCTTTTACGTAGCATTCGAGTTGGTAGTCGTAGCCGAACAATGCCAGCGTGCGTTCGCGCTGAATGATGGCGTTGTCGAATGGCGACAATAGCCGCAGATTGCCAACTGGCCGGCGCGGCCGCGCGCTCATGGATTCCGGCACGCCATAGAGCTTCTGGCCGTCGTCCATCGTGCGAATTTCGAGCAGACCCGCGTCGACCTGGGCGGCGAGGTAGTTCCCTACCGCTTTCCTGAGCGCCGAGCCTTTGCGCCCATAGGTAAATGACTTTTGCGTGGCATAGCCGTGCGCGCGCAACGTCGAGTCGACGAGATGGCGCGCAAACTCTTCCGCCGTCGGCGTACGCGTGTCGACATGCTTCGGCAACACACGCTCGGGCAGGTCGTAGACTTTCTCGAATCCTTCTCGGCGGCTGACCATCAGATCGCCTTGAATGTAGAGTTGCTCGAGCGCGCGCTTCGCGGGCTTCCAGTTCCACCATCCCGTCGACTCGTGATCGTCGGCACTGAAGTCCCTTGCCTTCAGCGGTCCTTCATCGCGGATGCGATCACGCACGGCACGCATGAGTTGCGCATCACGACCGCGAATCCAATGCGTCTCGCCAGCTTTGATGGCATGCATGCGTGGCAGCGCGAAACGGTAATGCGCCATCGGCAGATACGCAGCGGCATGCGCCCAATACTCGAAGGCCTCACGCCGCTCCACCAACTTGTCGAGTTGGGCGGGTCGAAACCCAGGAACACGGCTCCACAACACATGGTGATGCGCGCGTGATACCACCGAAATCGTGTCGATCTGCACGTAGCCGATCGATTCGAGTGCGCGACGTGCGCCGTTCAAACCACGGCCGAACGTCGAGTTGCGCAACAAGCCTTGCGCGTCCAATGCGACGCGGCGTGCGTGTTTCGGTGTCATCACTTGCCGCTCCGAAGAGGCATCGGGTTAAATCGTCGCGGAACGAACGAGGGGATCGCATGTATATCACAGCGCGTCGGTTGTTCGGGATTTTGCTGCTGAGCGCCGCGTCTTGGGCGCAAGGGGCAAGCCACGAGGCGGTGTTCGGCGAGCATGG
>QJXZ01000242.1 GCA_003248125.1 Gammaproteobacteria bacterium
GACCGGCGATTCACGAATCACGATGAGCGCGAGCCAAGCGGAGATCACCACCACGTAGCCGGCGACCAGCAGCACGTGCCCTTCCAGCCATCGTCCACTGGCAGGAAACTTCATCACCACCACCAACGCCAAGCACCACAGTAGCGCGTCGAGCATCAACAGCGGTTGCCACAGCTGCGGTACGAACCAAAGACATGCGGCGACGATTGCGCCGATCGCCAAGTACACCGTCGTGGCACGCACGGTCGCCAGTCCGGCCAACCGGCCCCATTCATAGAGGCCAAGACCGGCGAGCACGCCGAATACGACCGCAACGAAATTCACGGGCAGGAAGAAAATGGCGGCCACCACCAGCGGTGCCGCGATGAGCGCGGTGATGATGCGTTGCTTCAGCAACGGCGGAAGTCCCCGCGCCGCCCGACCCGCAGGCCCACCGGGCACCTGCGAGCAACAGGCATCAGGTGCGCCGCCCGAAGCGCCGCTGCCGGCGCGCGAAGCATTCGAACGCTTGGGCGAGCTTGACCTGGTCGAACTCGGGCCAAAACGCGTCCGTGAAGTAGAGTTCGGTGTAGGCCAGATCCCAGAGCAGGAAGTTGCTGATGCGATGATCGCCACCGGTGCGGATGCACAAATCCGGCGCGGGTAACGCACCGATGGAGAGGTACTGGGCGAGCATCTCTTCGTCGATGGCCTCGGGATCCGCACGGCCTTCGGCAATCATGCCGGCCAGTCGGCGAACCGCCTGCGTGATATCCCAGCGGCCGCCGTAATTGGCCGCAATCGTGAGATGCAGCCGGTTGTTGTCCTTGGTCAGCTGTTCGGCGCGGCGCATCAGCATCTGCAGCTCGGCGGCGAAACGGCCTCGCTCGCCGATGATGCGCAATCGCACACCACGCTCGTTCAGCTCGTCGACATTGTCGTTCAAGAATCGGCGCATCAGGTCCAGCAATAAGTCGACCTCGCGCTTCGGTCGGTCCAAATTCTCCGTCGAGAGGGCGAACAGCGTGAGGTATTCGACCCCGAGATCGGCGCAGGCTTCGGCGATCGGCCGTACGTTCTTGGTGCCTGCTCGGTGACCCGCAGGCCCCGGCAGGTGGCGTGCTTTGGCCCACCGGTGATTGCCGTCCATGATGATCGCCAGGTGTCTTGGGACGGCACTCGTTTGACTGTCGGGGAGCGCCGCTTGTAGCTCGGACATGGGGCTTCCGAAATCCGCTGTCAGTTTCGAGATCTTAGCTCTAAATCTCTAATAAATCGGCCTCTTTCTGGGCCAAAGCGTGATCGATTTCCGCAATTCGCTTGTCCGTCAGCTTCTGGACGTCCTCTTCGCCGCGGTGACCGTCATCCTCGGAGGCGAGCTTCTCTTTGACCAGCTCACGAACGTCGGCGACGGCCTCGCGGCGAAGGTTGCGAACGGCGATTCGCGCCTGCTCGGCCTCGTGCCTGGCGTGCTTGACCAGGTCTTTGCGATTTTCCTCGGTGAGCGGCGGCAGCGGTATGCGGACTTTGTCAGCGGAAGTTGCGGGAGTAATCCCTAGGTCGCTCTTCAAGATCGCCTTTTCGATCTCGCCGATCATCTTCTTCTCCCACGGCGAGATCACTAGGGTACGGGCGTCCTCGACAGCGATGGTCGCGACCTGATTGAGCGGCGTATCGTTGCCGTAATACGGCACCATGATGCCTTCCAGAATGCTGGGATTGGCGCGGCCAGTTCGGATTCGGCCGAATGCATGGTGCAGCGCCTCGAGCGTTTTGCCCATGCGGACATTGACTTCGGTCTTGATCTCGTTGATCACGCGCCTGCCTCGATGATTGTGCCAAGCGGTTCACCGCCCGCGATGCGCCGCACCGCGCCCGCCACCGCCATGTCGAACACCACGATCGGCACGTTGTGGTCGCGGCACAGACAAATCGCAGTGAGATCCATGACCTCGAGATCGCGAGCGATCACGTCATCGTAACGCAACTTGTCGAATCGCCGTGCATTGGAATTCGTGCGCGGGTCGGCATCGTAGACGCCGTCCACCTTGGTCGCCTTCAGCACCAGATCGGCCTCGATTTCGACCGCCCGCAGGCAGGCAGCGGAATCGGTCGTGAAGAACGGATTGCCGGTACCGCCGGCGCAGAGCACGACCTCGCCCGCCGCCAGCAACTCCTTGGCGCGGCGCGGCGCGTAGCCGTCCGCGACACCCGCGATCGGGATGGCCGACAGCACGGTCGCACGGCCGCCTGCTGCGACGATGGCGTCGCGCACCGCGAGTGCGTTCATGATGGTCGCGAGCATGCCCATGTGATCGGCGGTGACCCGCTGGACGAACCCGCCGGCTGCGAGCGCCGCGCCGCGCAGCAGGTTTCCCCCACCGAGCACGAGCGCGATCTCGACCCCGTTCGCTTGCGCATCGAGGATCTCGCGCACCACACGATGCAGACTCGGCGGGTCGATGCCGAGTGCGCCTTCTCCGCTCAACGCCTCACCGCTCAGTTTCAGCACTAGGCGTAAGACGGCGCCAGACACGCGGTTCAGCCTTGACCCTTCACCGTCGCCGCGACTTCCGCGGCAAAATCGGCGGTCTCCTTCTCGATACCCTCGCCGACCTCGAACCGTACGAAACCCGTGCAGACCGCCTTGTGCTGGGCCAGCAGTTTGCCGACGTTGACGCCAGCGTCCTTGACGAACGGCTGCTCGAGCAAGCTCACCTCGGCCAAGAACTTGCGCACACGCCCTTCGACCATTTTCGCCACGATGTCGGCCGGCTTGCCGCTCTCGGCCGCCTGCGCGCGATAGATCTCGCGCTCCCCCGCTACCACGTCGGCTGGCACGTCGTCTCCGGCCACCACCATCGGATTGATGGCCACGACGTGCATCGCGATATCGCGGCCGAGCTCTTCCGAGCCGCCATCGAGCGCCACGAGCGCCGCCTTCTTCTTGTCGCCGTGCAGATAACTGGCGACCCGGCCGCCGGCGAGGCGGGCGACGCGGCGAACCGCGATATTCTCGCCAATCTCCTGCACCAACGCTTCTCGCTCACCTTCGAGACCACCCGCCATCAACGTTGCCACGTCCGCCTCGCGTTGCTCGAAGGCTGCCGCCAGCACGCGATCGACGAACGCGACGAACTTGTCGTTGCGGGCAGCGAAATCGGTTTCGATGTTGACCTCGATCAATACGCCGAACGAACCATCGTCGGCGACACGCAGGCCGAGCAACCCATCCGCCGCGGTGCGGTCGGCCTTCTTGGCCGCCTTGAGCGCACTGTTTTTGCGCAGATAGTCGACGGCTTGGTCCATGTCGCCACCGGACTCGTCGAGCGCCTTCTTGCAATCCATCATGCCGAGCCCGGTGCGCTCGCGGAGCTCCTTGACCATTGCTGCGGTCACGGCGGTCATCTCAGCTCTCCTGCTCCGCCTCGGCACCTGCGGCATCGGTTTCTTCGACTTCGACGAACTCGTCGATTCGAACCTCGCCGCCCGCTTGGGCCTGGCCAGCGGCAATGGCATCCGCCACCGCGGTCACGTACAGCCGAATTGCGCGAATGGCATCGTCGTTGCCTGGAATCACGTAGTCGACACCGTCGGGATCGCTGTTGCTGTCGACAATTCCGATGACCGGAATGCCGAGCTTGTTCGCCTCACTGACGGCGATGTGCTCGTGCTGCACGTCCACCACGAATAGCGCATCCGGCAGGCCGCCCATGTTCTTGATACCACCCAAACTCTTTTCGAGCTTCTCCATCAGCCGTCGTTTGGTGAGTGCTTCTTTCTTGGTGAGCTTCTCGAACGTGCCATCGGTCGACTGCGTCTCGAGCTCTTGCAATCGTCGAATCGACTGCCGGATGGTCTTGTAGTTGGTCAACATGCCGCCGAGCCAGCGCTGATCGACGTAAGGCATGTTGACGCGAGCGGCCTGCTCGGCAATGACCTTGGCCGCCGCACGCTTGGTGCCGACGAACAGCACTTTGTTGCGGCGCGCGGCGACGTTGCGTACGTACGCGAGCGCTTGGTTGAACGCCGGCAGCGTCTGCTCGAGATTGATGATGTGGATCTTGTTCCGGGCACCGAAGATGTACGAGGCCATCTTGGGATTCCAGAACCGGGTCTGATGGCCAAAGTGCACGCCCGCGGCCAACATATCACGCATGGTGATGTTCGACATTCAGTTCTCCGGGTTGCGCCTCCACGAATCGTCGTCCGGTTGCGGACCGTCTCCCGACCGACTTGCGGCACCCGGGGAGACCACTCGATGCGTGTGAGTGATTTCGTTGATTACGACGCTGCCCGCCACCACGGCGGTCTGCGTTGCCTCACGGCGGCGCGCTTTATACCATAGTTCGTTTTTCCCGCCTACCGCCGATGCCGATCAAACTCAGAACGGGTGAGGACGTAGAGCGCATGCGTGTCGCGGGCCGGCTCGCGGCGAGCGTCCTCGACATGATCGGGGCACACGTCGCACCCGGCACGACCACCGACGCCATCGACCGAATGTGTCATGAATTCATCGTCGACGAGCTCGATGCGATACCGGCCCCGCTCAACTACTCCAACAGTCCGGGCCAACCGCCGTTTCCCAAGTCGATTTGCACGTCGGTGAACCACGTCGTGTGTCACGGCATCCCGACGCCGAGCAAGCGCCTGAAACGCGGCGATATCGTCAACATCGACGTCACCGTCATCAAGGACGGTTTCTTCGGCGACACCAGCAAGATGTTCTTCGTTGGTGAACCGAGCGTGCTGGCGCGGAGACTCGTCGACGTCACGCAGGAGTGCCTCTATCGCGGCATCCGCGCCGTGCGCGCCGGCGCGCACTTGGGCGATATTGGCCACGCCATCCAGAGCCACGCCGAGGCAAACCACTTCTCCGTGGTACGCGAATTCTGCGGGCATGGTATTGGCGATGTCTTTCACGACGAACCCCAGGTGCTGCACTATGGCCGGCCGGGTACCGGCATCGAATTGGTCGCCGGCATGACCTTCACCATCGAGCCCATGATCAATGCCGGCCGCCGGCACGTGAAGCTGCTCGGCGATCAGTGGACGGTGGTTACCAAGGATCACAAGCTGTCGGCCCAGTGGGAGCACACCGTGCTCGTCACTGACACAGGCGCCGAAGTGCTGACATTGCGCGCCGAAGAATACTTTCCATGACGATTGCCGCGCCGGATCTCGCGGCGCTGCGCGCGCAAATCGCATCGACCGACGCAGCGCTCGCCGAGCGTTTC
This sequence comes from Gammaproteobacteria bacterium, assembly GCA_003248125.1. Taxonomy (GTDB): domain Bacteria; phylum Pseudomonadota; class Gammaproteobacteria; order Pseudomonadales; family Azotimanducaceae; genus SZUA-521. The sequence goes on from QJXZ01000242.1 coordinate 5,217, forward strand.
TGGAACGGTGCCGATATCGACACCATCATCGCCGAGCGCTCGGCCATGATCGATCGCGTCATCGGCAGCTTGTGGGATGCGGTCGGCTTTCCGTCGCGGCGAATTGCACCCGCACTCCGATATCGACCTGTTGGTGTTGGTCGACGGCGATACGGCAACCTATCGGGACGGTATCGAGGCTTTCGTACAATCGCTCTGGGATCTCAAGCTCGACATCGGCCATGCCGTCCGCACCGTCGAGCAATGCCGAGCACAAGCCGCCGCCGACATCACCACCGCGACAGCCATACTCGAGCGCCGGCCGCTGCGCGGTCCGATTGCGCTCGACCGCAAGGTCGGTGCGTTGTTCGCCATGGACGACATCTGGCCGAGCGCCAAATTCTACCGC
>QJXZ01000377.1 GCA_003248125.1 Gammaproteobacteria bacterium
CTGCCGCACTTCATCAACCACGGCAAGATGTACAACGGTGTACCGGCCAGCGTGCTGAAACCCACCGGGTCGGAAAAGCTCGGCATCGACAATGCGTACGCCGGTGTCTTCACGCGCGCGGTGCTGGTCGACGTGCCGCGGCTCAAAGGTGTGGACTATCTGGAACCCGGTACCGCGATCACCGTGGACGATCTCGAAGCGTGGGAGAAGTTCGCGAACCTGCGCGTGAAGAGCGGCGACGTGCTGCTCGTGCGCACCGGGCGTTGGGAACGCGTTCGGCAGAAGGGTCAATGGAACTTCGTGGAGTCGGCCGCGGGTATGCATGCATCGGTAGCCCCTTGGCTAAAAGCACGTGACGTGGTCATGATCGGCTGTGATGGGGTGAGCGACGTGATGCCGTCAGGTCATCCCGGTAAGGCGAATCCATTACACGAACTGGTGTTGGTGGCGCTGGGCATGCCGATCTTCGACAACCTCGATCTCGACGCCGTCGCCAAGGCTGCGGCCGAGCGCAATCGTTGGACATTCTTGCTCACCGCGGCACCCTTACGGATTCCCGGCGGCACCGGCTCGCCGCTCAATCCGATTGCCGTGTTCTAACTCATGACCGCGAAGCGCAAGGCAGCGCGCGCACCGCGCAAGGCTACGACGCGCAAGAAACCGCGCGGTCGACTGGCGCCGGCCAAGACCCGGCGCGGACTCGATGCCGCCGAGGTCGCCTTGCCGCTCGACGAACCGAAGGTCGCAGCCCTGGCCATCGAGATTGCCGCTGCGGGCGGCATCGCCCTCGGCGCTTATCGCGATCCGCTCGGCGGCCGGCCGCTACTGCTCGCGTCACTGCCGCTCGCGGCGATCCAACCGACACCTTTTCAACGCGACCTATCGCCGACACACACCAAGCGGCTCGCTACGAAGATCGACGAGGCGGGTGCATTCCTCGATCCATTGATCGTGGTGCGCGGCCAAGACGGCGGCTTCTGGACGCCGAACGGCCGCCATCGGCTGGCCGCCGCCAAGGTGCTCGGCCTCAAGCAGATCACGGCACTCGTTTCGCCAGACGAATCGCTCGCTTATCGCATCTTGGCGCTCAATACCGAGAAGGCGCACAACTTGAAGGACAGGAGCCTCGAAGTGATTCGGATGGCGCGCAATCTCGCCAAGATCGAGCGTGGGGCACGTGAATCGGACCACGCGGCAGAATTCGAAGCGCCCGAGCTACTGACACTGGGCATCGTCTACGAACGCGATGCGCGCTTCGCAGGTGGCGCGTATAGCTCGTTCTTGAAGAAAGTGGATCGCTTCTCGAGCAAGCCGCTTGCGAAGAGCCTCGCAGAACGCGACGCGTGGGCATCGCGGCTGGTGGAGATCGACGCCGAAGTGAAGCGCATCGTCGCCAAGCTGCAAGCGCAAGGACTGAAGTCACCGTACTTGCGCAACTACGTTGTCGCGCGCATCAATCCCGTGCGCTTTCACAAGGTAAAGAAGGGAGATGACACGCCACCCATGAAAATTGCGGCCGCGCTCACGCGCATGGCGGCGGCCGCAAAGCGGTTCGACACCAGCAAGGTGTCGAGTGCGGATCT
>QJXZ01000268.1 GCA_003248125.1 Gammaproteobacteria bacterium
TCCGCCGTAGGCCGTGAGGCCCGGCATGCCCATCACGCCGAGGTATGCCGACAGCGGCGCGAGTTCGGGATCGATACGCTGCATGCCGTCGCCCTTCGCAACGACATACTCCCGCCAGCCGTAGCCATGACTGACGTAGTCGCCCTCCTTGAGCGTCGCATGTCGCGATGCCGCCACACGGCCCACCGCGGCCCCGGCGAGCACCTTGCCCGTCGGGAAATCGAGCCGCATGCGGCCGCGCATGTAGGGGTCGACCGACATGTAGTGGTTTTGTACCAGCACTTCGCCATCGCCTGGATCGGCGACGTCGACGGTGACGAGTTCGAAGTCGCCGTCCTGCGGCGTACCTTCCGGCCGCGACTTCAGGTGGATTTCGCGAGAACGCATGGACGCTCCAAAGAATCGATTTGGCACGCATCTTAGCGAGAGATGCGTCGGGACGTTACCCCTCCTCGGCCGAATACCCGCATACGGACGTACATACGGACATAAATGGTCCTTTCAAAGTCGTCCTAAGCGCCGGCCGTCCTGCTCCTATCATCTCGAGATGGAACTCGTCATCGCGGCAATTCAGTGGATTCTGGATGCGGTCTGGTCATCTGCAGGCCTATACGAAGTCGATGCGCGCAAGGTGCTCGAATTTACGATTCCGGTGGTGATGATCGTGCCTACGGTGATCCTCGCCGGCGTCCTCGAGCGAAAGCGACCGATCGAGAACCACGATACGCGTGAAGCCCGTGCCAAGATCCGCACCGAGTGGATGCTCGTGGCGTTCATGGCAACCGCTGCGATCGTCATCCAGATTGCGCAGTTCGCCCTGTTTGGGCACGTGGCAAAAGCAATTGGCGGTCCGTTGCTATACCTCGAGGCGGAATCCGCGATCGGGTCGGTGGGTCTGGTGGTCGTCTACGCTCTGTACATCGACTGTGCGAAGTACTGGATGCACAGGCTCTCGCACGGGATCCCGTTGCTATGGGCCATGCATTCGTTCCACCACAGTGCCGAGTGCCTGACCGTCGCCACCGGCGCGCGGCATCACTGGGTGGAGAAGATCGCGTTTACACCACTTTTGTTCCTGACCGTAACGCTCTTCCAAGTACCCGCGCACATCATGACCATCGCTGTCTTGCTCATGAACGTACCGGATGCGCTTCAGCACTTGAATTACAAGATCGCGTGGCATCGTGCCGGCATCTGGATCAACACGCCGCATTGGCACCGCATTCATCACTCGGTCGAACCCCAACACCGCGACAAGAATTTCTCCTCGGCGTTTCCGATCATGGATGTGATCTTCGGCACGGCGCATCGTCCGGCACCCGATGAGTACCCGGAAACCGGGCTGACGCCGCGCGACAATCCAGGCCTCTGGCACGGAATCATCTGGCCGTTTCGACACTTCGCGTCGAATGCGGATGGCGCAGCGTGGAACGGGCACCGCGCCACGACGATTGTAAGGGTCGAACATCCGTAGGCTGCGAGAAGCGACCGAATCCCAAATCGAGACTTTGTCGAACCTCGTCGTGCGTCAGTTCTACTGTTGACGATTTCCGGTGAGCCTGTCTATACCGCGCCGGCAGGCCGCGAGAATTTGCGACGACCGCCTGGGATCGTCGATTGTGCGAGACAGGTTGAGTCCGCCAACACAAAGCGCGAGAAACACGATCGCGTCCTCTAGCCGCCCATCATCGATGGGATCTTCGTCGTCACAGATCGCACGTAGCGTCGTCTCGACGCGCTCGCCATAAGCCTGCTTGAACGTATCTGTAGCCGTCGCCACCTCGCTCACAAGAGTCGCGATGGCACACCCGTTCGCGCGATCGTCGCGATGCTTCGGGCTCAGATAGGAGGCCGCAAGTCGATTCAGGCGCGTCGACCAACTCTCGTCGTCCTGCTTGCCGTTCTCGAACCACCGGGGCTGTCCCGTGTCGAGCGCGTAGTGAAACGCGTCCTGCGCCAGTTGGTCCTTGTTCGCGAAGTGAGAATAGAAGGCGCCATGGGTCAACCCGGCTTCCTGCATCACGGCTGCGATCGCCGCACCGGTGAGTCCTTGCTCCCGAAGGCTCCTGCTCGCCACCTCGAGGATGCGAGCGCGCGATTCCCGTTTCTGATCGGCGCGGGTCGTCATCAGTTGCTGATTCGTTCGAGCGGCGGCAGTCCGAGCGCGGCGCGATAGGTGTTGTGGTAGTGATGCAGTGCGGGTTCGTTGCGACCGAACGTCAGATACTCCTGCGCGCCAGAAAGAATGCCCACATGGCTACTCGCCGCGGCGACATAGTCTTCCTGCTCGATCACGCTCGCGAATCCCTCCATCCGGTCCTGAATGTCTCTGTACTTCGCGCGCCGTTCCTCGTCCATCTCGATCAGGTCGATCTCGGGTGACATGTAGAAGCTGATCTCGGAGTGTGACCGATGGGGATCGGTACCCTCGGGATAAATGCGCACCAGCGTCGGCCCGCCGCGCCCGAATATGAGCTGGATGTTTGGGAATATGAAGTAGACGGGGATCGTCGCTCGCAGTATGTGCCACTCTTCTTCCGGCTCCTCCCGGAGCGCGTCGATGTTGCGCAAGCAGAGCATCATCCGGTGATTGCGGCCGTACGTGTCGTACATCTGCACGTTGCCGTAGAGGTCCGATGCGAGTGTGTCCTTGTGCAACACGTTGAAGTGATAGGTCTCACCGAACGTGTCCACCGCTAGCTTCCAGTTCATCGCATGGTCATAGCGCGTCTGTCCGGTGGCGTTGAACGTCCCGATTTGCCAGGCCGCAAGTTCCGGTGCGAGTCCGCCCAGACAGGCGTCCACGTCAATGTCACCGGCAGCATTGGGGTTGACCCACAGCAAACCGTACTTTTCTTCCGCAGGGAGGGCGACGAGTCCGTGGCAGGACTTGTCGACCGGTCCGAAGTGATCTTCCTTCGGTACGGCCACTAGCTGGCCGGTGTTGCTGTAGCTCCAGGCATGGAACGGACACGAGAAGAGTCGCTTCTCGCCTCTCGGCCTCGTCTCAACTTGGGTTCCGCGGTGGCGACACACGTTGAGAAACGCGCGGAACTCGCCGTTGTTGTCCCGGGTGCAGAGTATCGGCTTGCCGAGGTCGCTACTGGTCAAGAAGGTACCAGGGGCTGGCAGATCGGCCGAAAGCCCGAGGATCTGTGGATGATCTTGGAAGAAGACGTCCCATTCGCGGCTCGCGCGGTCGGGGCAGGTGTAGCCGGAGACTGGGTTGCGTACCTGCCCGCCGGCGTCGACGTTGGTGCCGCGGTCGAGATGCGTCATCAGCCCCTTGATGATGCGGATCTGCTGTGCTTGCTCCATCTGTCGGTCCCCTCTTCCAATTTCGCATGATACACATCATGCGAAATTGACCGGACCGTGTAAACCCCGTCATCGCCAAGTGGCAGGCACACTGCTCGGTTAAAGACTGCGAATTAGGGTCGGGATACCGTCGCCGGCACCAATCACACGCAGGATCCATGGTCCGGTGCCAACGCCGTATCTAGGTGAACGATGGGCCCGTGACCGCCCACAGAGGCGGGGCCGCCCTCATGGTCTCCGGTTGCGGATTGCCAGGAATGCAACGAGTGGGACGGTGAGGGGAAACGCCGCGATCATGAAAACTGTGCCGAGCCAGAAAACCACACGGTTCGGAGGAGAAGCCCACCTGGGTGGCTTCGAATGAGGCCGAAAGTAGACGCCTGAATAGAGGTGGTCGTAGTCGCTGAACCTTTCTTGCATGGCGCCGATCCAGGCGCGCAACCTTCCAAGCCGCGCGTCGGACTGCAGGGCGGTCACCGGCGGCACATGGATGCTGCAATGACACTGGATGATGCCGAACAGAAGAAAGTCGAGCGTATTGGGTTCTTCGCCTGACAGGTAGCGTGTGCCGGACGCTTCCAACATCTCCTCAAAAGGCAGGAATTGGTCGCCGAAGTGCTCGGGATCGTTGCGTCGACCAAGCAAGACCACCGTGCGTATCACGAGAAAGAAGTAGAGGGTCACGAAGCTCCGAAGAAAATTGTTGACGAGCTGCTTCGCGAAAGACGGGCTGCGGTCGCCGGCAAGACTGAAGCTCGTCCAGAACAGCGCTGCACTGTCGGCCCGATGCAGGACGCCAAGCCATGCGCCACGCACCAGTCTCATCTGCTCATCGGTGACAGATGCAAAGCCGATATCGCGGAGTATCTCGGCCGACTCCAGCTGCCATCGGTCACCTGCGACTTTTGCGGCCGGCATCATGACGCCGGCGCTAAGGAACGTTGCAACGGGAGGAAGTGAAGTCAGTGTGTGGGGGATCCTGGCATCGTGCAGTCCGAGTAAAACTGCCTGAACCCAGGGAGAGTGGTCCGCGCCATAGACGTCAACCCGATTCATCGTGGTGCGTCCGTCGACTCTAGGGCAGATACGGCTTCGGTCACCATTCGATGCCATTTCTCCGCAAGATGCGTCGAGGTGACTCCGATGCGATGACGCGACGTTCGATGGGCTTCCTGCCATGCTTGCCATCGCTCATGGGCGGCCGGGAATCGATGCAAGAACTCGGCGAGCGTCGAGGCGGGCTCGTGCAGGCGATTGCCTTCGAAGCCGAGGACAGTCGCTCGCCTGAACGCGTAGAAGTGAACGACTGAAACCAATTCGGCAAGCTCATCGAACGCGAAGCGTTCCGATTGCGTCAGCGCACCGCCGCTATTGGCCTTTGTCCACAGATCCGTGTGTTCGATGAGGCGCTCGCGAACCGAGCTGGCATGCTGGCCGTAGACTGCGAGGGCGCCGGCCTCGGATTCGCGTCGCATGGCTCTGATCTGCAGCGACAGATAGGCCAACGTGATAATTACGGCTAGCGCGCCGAGGATTTCTCCCGCTGCCCCAACAGCGTCCCAATCCATGCGTTTCTCCCACCGCGTGCGTCTTCGAGGCTATCGTCCGTCCAGCCACGTGTCCAACCGTGGCGCTTCACGCGTACTATCCGACCCTCGCGAAGTGTGCGTCGACGAATGCTTGAAACGAGGGTCGCAGGTGCGGACGTCTCGCTCGCAGCACATCTCGAAAGCCCGGCGAGCGCTCGAACTCCTCGTCGAATTGCGTAAGCCATGTTCCCCACATCTCGTCGTCGATCATTCCTCTCTCATGTTGATAGTGGTGGGTATGAAAGAGGTCGACCAGTTGCTTGCCGGCAATCAAGAATCGAAAGCGCTCAACACGCTATTGATCGCTTGGCGATGGATCAGCGAAGCGCTCACCGCGGATGTCCGTGGCGGTATCTCGAAGCCGGAGGAT
>QJXZ01000217.1 GCA_003248125.1 Gammaproteobacteria bacterium
CGGTGAGATGCAAGTCGTCGAGACGTCGTTGTTCGAGACCGCGGTGTGGACGCAGGCGAGCGACTACGCGGTCACCGCGGTCGACACCGCACCGGTGCGCCGCCGCGCGCGTCACGAAATGTTGTCGCCTACGGCCAACCGCTACCCCTGCGGTGACGGTAAGTGGGTGGTGTTCAACATGCCTGAAGCAGCCGCTTGGCCACGCTTCTGCAAGGCGATCGGCAGAACGGAATGGTTGGACGATCCACGATTCGTCGATGGCAGCAGCCGCTATCGACACATGCAGGCGTTGGTGGCCGGTGTCGACGAAGCGTTGGCCGCGAAAGGGCGCGACGAATGGGGCGAGATATTCGATCGCGAAGGCTTGATCTGGGGGCCGGTGCTCGCCCTTCACGAAGTGGCGTCGGATCCACAAGCGCACGCTATCGGTCTCTTTCCCGCACTCGAACACCCCGACATCGGTGAATACCGCACGGTCGGCATCCCAATGCGCTTTGCATCCGCCGACGTGGGCCCTCGGCATTCCGCGCCTACCCTGGGCGAGCATACGCGTTTGGTGCTTGGCGAAATCGGTTGCGATGCAGGCGAGATCGAGCGCTTGCTCGGGAGCGGCGTCGTGGCATGAAGGCCATGGTGTTGCGCGCGCTTGCACCGCTTGCCGTGCAGCCTGCGCCGCTGTCGATGGTGGAGTTACCGATACCTGCTCCAGCCCCCGGCGAGATTCTGGTGCAAGTTGCTGCATGCGGCGTCTGCCACACCGAGCTCGACGAGATCGAAGGCCGATTGCCGCCGCCACACCTGCCAATCGTGCTTGGCCACCAAGTGGTGGGGCGTGTGTGCGGGTTGGGCGTCGGCGTAACGCGACATCGATTGGGCGATCGTGTCGGCATCGGTTGGATTCACTCCTCGACCGGAGACGCGGACGAAAATCTGTCGAGCGCATTTCGCGCAATGGGTATGCACGCCAATGGTGGCTACGCCGAATTCACGACGGTTCCCGAGGCCTATGCGTACGCAATTCCACAGGTATTCGAAGATTTCGAGGCGGCACCGCTCCTGTGCGCCGGCGCCATTGGCTATCGATCATTGAAGCTCGCCGGTTTGCAGTCCGACCCACTCGGGCTCATGGGATTCGGCGGCTCGGCGCACATCGTGTTGCAGCTAGCGCGTCACATCCGGCCAGGGCGCAAGGTGGCGGTGTTCGCCCGTGACGCCGAAGTTCGCGACTTCGCATTGTCGTTGGGAGCCGATTGGGTGGGTGCAACTCGCGATCGCGCACCGTATGCGCTGCGCGCCATCATCGACACCACGCCGGCTTGGGAACCCGTTGTCGCATCGCTCGACAACCTCGGCCCGGGCGGCCGTCTGGTGATCAACGCAATCCGTAAGGAAGAAGCCGACAAGGACGCGCTGCAGCGACTGAGCTATCACGATCACCTGTGGCTCGAGCGCGAGATCAAGAGCGTCGCCAACATCACGGGCGCCGATATCGCCGAGTTCTTGGCGATCGCCGGCGAGGTGCCGATTCGGCCGGAGGTCACGACATACCGCCTCGAAGATGCGAACCGGGCGCTCGT
>QJXZ01000157.1 GCA_003248125.1 Gammaproteobacteria bacterium
GGCTGCCCAGTTCGGGTGTCGATCGCGCCACTCGTTGGCTGCGCGGACGCACCGCCGCGACAACCAACCAAGGCCACCATGATCGCGAGGCCGCCAACGCATGCGGCGATGCGCATCCGAACCACTAGCGGCTCAGTCGCTCTTGCGCGAACTGGGTCACTCCCTTGTAGTCCGCCTTGCCGTTGCTCGCCCGCATGGCGATCTCGGCAACGATGATGCGTTTTGGAGTCTTGTAACCGGCAAGCTTGCCACGCACGTGGCTGCGGACCTCTTGCTCATCGAAGGGCTGGTTGGGTTCGAGTTCGACGACGCCGGTCACGGCCTGTCCCCACTTCTCGTCCGGCACGCCAACCACCAGCGCATCGCGTACCGCGGGATGGCTCTTCAGGACTTCCTCGACTTCTTCCGGGTACACCTTCTCGCCCGCGGTGTTGATGCACACGCTGCCGCGACCGAGCAAGGTGAGCGTACCGTCGGCTTCGACAGTGCAATAGTCTCCAGGCATGGAGTAGCGCACGCCGTTGATCACCGGAAACGTGCGGGCCGTCTTGTCCGGATCTTTGTAGTAGCCGCGCGGAATCGGTCCGGATCGCGCGATGAACCCCACTTCGCCGCTACCAGGTTTCACCTCACGATGATCTTCGGTGAATACCTTGCAGTTCTCGCCGATCGTGAACTTGGCGACCTCGGTCTTGCCGTCGCCGGTCGTGTCGGAGCGCCCAAAGCCCACCGCTTCCGAGGCGCCGAAGGAGTCGGTGAGCACCATCTTCGGGTTGTGGCGCAGCAGTCCCTTCTTCACTTCCGGGCTCCACATCACGCCGCTCGAAATGATGACCAGCACCGACGAAATATCGAATCGGCCCTGCTCCTCGTCGAGTGCGCGCAACAGCGGTTTGGCGAAGGCATCACCAACGATGGCGAGGCCGGTGGCCTTGTGTTTCGCAACCGCGCGCCAGGCTTCCTCGGCATCGAAACTGGGGCTCTCCAGCAGCAACACTGTGCCGCCTTGCAGGAGTGAGCCAATGGCCGTGAGCAATCCCGTACCGTGCATGAGCGGACAGCACGGGATCATCGGACCACCGCCGCCGGATCGCTTCACGTTCGCGGCGTGCTCGGCCACGCTCTTCGGCGGCACCATGTTGGTTGCCGGTGTGGCTCCCGAACCGCCCGCCTGCCACAGCTCGTTGAATCCCCACATGACACCCTTCGGCATGCCGGTCGTGCCGCCGGTGTAGAGAAACAACATGTCGTCGCCAGAGCGCGGGATGTCGAGCGGTTCGCCGTCGCCGATCTCGGCAAGGTCTTCGTATGGCACGGCGAAGTCCACTGCCGGTGCCCCTTCACCGACTTCCACCCACACCTTCACATTCGGCAAGCGCTCGCGCAGCGCGCACACCTCGTCGGCAAACTCGCGGCCATAGACGACCAATGAGGCGTCGGAATTGTCGAGGATGTAGAAGAGTTCATCGGCCACGTAGCGGTAGTTGACGTTGACGTGCGTGAGTCGCGCCTTGAAGCACGCAGCCAACGTCTCGACGTACGCGGGTTCGTTACGCAGGTAGAACGCGACTTTGTCGCTCGCCTGCAAGCCCCGATTCAGAAACCGCCGCGCAAGGTTGTTGGTGCGGCGATTGAAATCGCCCCAGGTAACGATGCGCTCACCTTGAATGACACACGGTTTGTCGGCCGCCACGACGTTGCCGACGGCATCGAGGATGTCGCCATAGTTCCAGCCCATGTGCTATGCCCCCGACTGCTTGCCGACCGGAGTGCCCTCGACGATCTGATCGAGGTACTCCGACAATCCGTAGCCGACCTTGTCGCCACAGCGATACTCGGTCATCCCTTCCGTGATACGTGTCATCAACTCCTCGCCATCCGGGGAATGCCGTCGATTGCGCAGCGGTATCAACGACATCACCTCGCCATCCACGTGGTACTCGCGCTCGTCGGTCTTGGCCCAAATCTTCATCACCGTCTGATTGTCGTCGCCGTCGTACTTCGACTCGATGCGTGCGTCGCGAATGATCTTGTACTCGCCATCCTCGAGCACCATGCCGCCCTTGCGCTGCTCTCCCTTCGCATTGCAGGTGATCGACACCATCATTGCGAAGTCGCGATCGAAGTTCATCGGCAACCAGCGATACCAATGAATGTTCTGCCAGAAGCGCGGCCCCCAGGAGTGATCTCGGAGCCCGAGACCATCGATCTCGAAGCGCTTGCCTTCGATCTCGATGGACCCCTTCGCAGCCATGTGCTGCTCGTAGTGGCCGCGCGCGAATGCTTCCTCCGCATTTTGCTCGATCTTCGAACCGTCTTCGTTGACGGGTTCACCGCCGAACATCGGCGACACCCCCTCGTAGTCGAGCTCCAGCGTGGCGGGCACGATCGGGTTGTTGCGAAATGCCGTCTTCGGGTCGGCCATGTCTTGGGGATTCGACAGCAAGCACAGCTTGCCGCGGTATGACACCTTCAACTGCTTGAACGGCTCGATGACCTCGAACTTCATGCCGCCACCATCGAACGCATCGTTGGTGCGACCCTCGGGGCGCGCGAACATGAAGCCGATGCGGCCATCGGGCAAATACACGCAGCACGACATCTCGCCCCGCCCCTCGTTCGGCCGATTGGCGAGCCGAAACCATCCGCCGATCTTGCCTGCACGATCGAACACGTTGAAGTACATGCTCTCGTTGAAGTTCTCGGCCGCCTCGATGGGATGCGTGTACTCGTCCTCGGGATCGAGTCGAACGCGAATGCCTTTCGCCGATGTCGCCATCTATTTACCTCGCAGTGCCTACTTCCAGACCAACAGTTTCTTCACCCAGCCGCCGCCCTTCCCGGACTCTACCTTGACGTAGCCATTTTCTTCTTCGCCCATGTAGATCATCTCGTCGCTCTTGTCGAGCGACGCCAGGACCTTCGCCGAATCTGCGGCGTCTGCCATCAACTTGACGCCGTTGATCTTCGGTGCGAGCACGTCGCCTTCGTTGAACACCGCACCCGGCTTCGCGCTGCCGCCGGCGGCCGCTTCCTGCGCAATCGTACCGACGTTGCGCTGTAGATTCGGATCGCCTCGCACCACGGCGACGATGTTGTTGTAGTTGTCGGCGTAGCTTGCGGCAATCATCTTGCCTTCGTTGGTATTGCCGTAACCGCCGATCGCGCCACCGGCACTTCCGCCGATTACGAGCGCGCCGAGTGCAAGATCGGCCTTCTTGGCACTGCCTTCCGCGGCGGCTACTTGAACCCCGGAGCGCGCATCGGAGAGCAACATACTGGTTTGTGCTTCCTTGAACTTCACGCCGCCCGCGATGGCACCAATCGTGCTGCCGCTGCGGCCACCCAGAAGGCCGCCGAGCGCACCGCCGATGCCGCCCGCATTGTCTTCCGAGAAGACTGCCGACGGTGTCAAAATGAAATCCGCCGGCACCATTTGCCCGCCACCCATGTTGGAGCCGCCGCGCAGTTCGCCACCGCCAGCGAGCGCACGTTCTTGCATCATGTTTTGCATGCCCATGCCACGCTCGACGACGATGAAGCAGTTCGACTGCTGAATCATCATGCGGATGAGACCGACCGGCGACTGCAGACTGTACTGCGCGAGCGCCTGCATGACGTAATCCTGTGGCTCGACGACCGCGACCGCACCCATCGGTTTGTCGCAGCGCTGCAGATCGCCACTCGCTCCCTGTGCCCCTTGGGTACCCGCCGCGCCCTGCACGACCGAACCACCGGCACCTTCCTTCATGGACGTGGGACCTTCGGCGGCTGCACCGCCGGCAACGAACATTCCGGTCAGAAACACCAATGCAGTGCGCAGCACCGTCCCCCCCTTCGTCACGTCCCGATTCTCGCGGCTCATCCTATCGCAAAGGACGGACGAGTCACGCGGAGTCGACGGTCAGCGGCAATGGCCGCTTACCGTCGATGTCGGTGAAGCCGTAATGCTCAGCCAGAGCAGCCGAGACCAGCACCTGTCCTGTGAACGCCATGACGTGGGGATCGCTCGCCAGCGCCGCCACCGCACGTCCGGTGAAAGTCGGTGACTCAGAGTTCGAAAGATCCAATGCGTCGGCGTGCTCGAGCACCCGCTCGGTACGCACGAGGCCCGGATAGAGCGCCGCGACCGCCACACCGTGCGAGCGCAGCTCGTGGGCCATGTCCGCGGCGAGCTTGTCGGTCGCCGCTTTGGCCGCCCCATAGAGCACGTTACCGAGATACTTCTGCGCCGCCCAGAAGGAGAGGTGCACGATGAGTCCGCGCTTGCGCGCGATCATGGCGGGCGCGGCCAGTTGCGATGCGACGAACGCCGCGCGCACGCCGGCATCGAACATGGCGGGCCAGCGCTCGCGCGATTGCTGCCAGAACGGTGCATTCCACGTGAATGCTCCGTCCTCCACCATCGCTTCGTAGCCGCCCCATACCGAATTGACCAACACGTCGATGGCACCGGCCTCCTGCTCAATGCGGGCGAACGCTGCCGCGACTGCGTCGTCGTCTGTGTGGTCGCATGGGATCCCGACGGCTAGTCCAGCGGATGTTGCGGTGCGACCCGTGAAGTAAACGGTCGCCCCGCCTTCGAGCAGCCCTTCGACCACGCCGAGTCCAACGCCGCGGCTACCACCCGTGACGAGCGCAACACGACCCTCCAGTGCGCGCTTCATGTGCGTTCCTCGGACCGCACCGCCGTCACGATCCACAACGGATCGCCGATGGCTGGCGAACGATCGACGAGCTGCGGCGCATCGAATCCACCCGCCAGCTCGAAGTAGCTCGCCACGAGCCGCGCGCGTTCGGATGCCGGCAGCACATGGAACGCGCGGATCGCCTTGGTCGGAAAGCAACGGTGCGACATCGCGACGATCAAGCGCCCAGCGGGGGCGAGCACGCGTGCGACGTCGGTGAACACGGCGACTGGGTTCACCAGATACTGCACCGATACAGCGATTGTCACGAAGTCGAAGGCTTCATCCGCGAACGGCAGGTCGGGGTCGACATTCAGGTTCTGCACCACCCGTTCGTCCAACCGCGGGTTGGCCGCCAGCTCGTCGGCGTTCATGCCGAGTCCCGCAACGCGGAGGAGCACGAGATCCGCCGGCAAGTGCGACACCCACGACGACATCAAGTCGAGCACGCGACTATTCGGACGAATGGTATTGGCGTAGTACTGGGTCAGCGCCGCGATGGTCGTATCGTCGATGTGCTGCACGAGTCGCGGCGAGCGATAAAAGAGCCCGTCATCGCTTTCGTCGACGCGCGCAAA
>QJXZ01000274.1 GCA_003248125.1 Gammaproteobacteria bacterium
CCGCTTCACCGCCACCGTCGTCCGACATGGCCACCTGTAGCAATCGCTCGAAATCCGCCGGCGATTGGACCGGCTCGGCCTCCGACTTGAGACTCATTTACGAACTCTCGTGGACATACCGCGCGCGAGCCAGACCGTACTCTCTATGCCTACCATTTTCCAGCCCTGTCGCACGGCGCGTCACGAAGGCTGCATACCCTGACGCAAGCGCTCCGCCGTCACTTCGGGGAGATGCGAACGCGCACGTACCGCAGCCTGAAGGCTGGCGATGCTGTCGTAGCGACTCAGAATTTCGAGCGTCGTCAACGTTGGATAGATCATGCGCCAACGGCCGTCGCGGTGATGCTCCAGAGCTCTCGACGGCACGACCCAGTCGCCGCTCTCGAGCTCCGCCTCGTGATGAGCCACCTCCTGATCCGCGGGCATGACCGCGAGGAAGAAACGTGTATCGAACCGCGCGGGCGCTCCCTCTGGCGTGATCCAATGACTGAAGTACTGGACGTCTCCAGCCGACAAGACCACGCCTTCACGATGGCAGAGATCGACCATGCGCATCGCACCACGCTGTAGCTCATCTCGATAGGCCGCGAATCGCTCTGCGATATCCGGATCGGTGAAGTCGACGGGGCGGTCACCCACGCGCCCGAACAAGACACCAGCTTCTTCGAACGATTCCCTTATGGCGGCAACCCAATAGGCTAGGCCCCCTTCTCGCAAGCCCAACATCGCGCTGCTCACGGCATCGGTCAGCCCATCACAGTGCAGCGCATCGATCGAGTCCGACGGATCGACTTTGCCCCCCGGAAACACGTGCAGCCCACCGAAGGCCGCCGTGCCCGGTCGCTCGACCATGAACACCTCGAAGCCACACTGGCGCGGTTGCTCCCGCACCAAAATCAACGTCGCCGCAAATCGGATCGCGGGTAACTCCAGTCGCGCGGAAGCCAACAACAACCCTCAGCCTGTGCACCGCACCATCTTAGTCGAACTTGCCGACGATGGCAGTTTGCCATCATTGAGCGGCCGTTGCCGCGGGACTAAGCTCGGGGAGCGCGCCAACGTGAGGGGAGGGGCAGACGTGAAACGCGAAGTTACCGACAAGTTCGTAGTCAGGCTACCACGACCGCTGCACGAACAGATCGCGAGCTTAGCGCGCATGTACCGGCGCAGCATGAACTCGGAGATCGTACTGCGCTTACAGTATTCCATCAGCGGACCATCCAATCCCGACCGCGAAAAATCGTTGGAGCCGGAAATGTTTCCTCAGATCGAGCGAATCATCCGCGGCGATCTCACCGAAGAGGAGCAACGGCTGTTGATCTGCTTTCGACGAATGACGCCCGACCGCAGGGACGCGCTGTATTCGTTGATTACGTAGGCCATGACCGATGTGGTCAACCACGAGACTGGTGAACGCAGCCCACCAGAGTGCGGAGTACTCACGACGGCACATGCGTGTGCTCGGCTACGCGGGAGCAATCTCGTTAGTCTCCTATTACTTCATCTGGACCCTGGTCTACCCTGAAGACTATGAAAGCCTCGTTCTTCGAATCGCCGGTGCCGCGCTGTGTCTCCCTGCAATTCTGATCGATCGCCTTGAGTCTCGGCTGGAACGATGGCTTACGCTCTACTGGATCTCTGCCGTGACATTTGTTCTTCCGTTTGTCTTTGGCTTTCTGCTCGCTATGAACGCGGCGCATGCTGAAGAGATCGGCTCAACGAAGCTTGTGTGGCCACTACAAAACGTCGTTGCGCTGTTCATGTTCATTCTCCTAATCAACGATGGACCTTTAGCGACCATCTTGTGGCTAGCGGCTACGGTCGCGATCTTCGTCGTCACATTGACGACGCCCGACCCGAACTGGAGCGAGCTATCGCGCGTGTACCTCGAGCCAATGCCGCTCTATGCCTTCATCCTAGTTGTAGGCAGCCTCTCAATTCGGAATAGGGACGTGATTGAGCATGAAAAAGTCCGCACGATGGCCGCGGTCGGCAGCACGATTGCGCACGAGCTAAGAACCCCATTCCTCGGCATTCGCGCACTTGCGGAGGGTATCCAGAAGTATCTGCCGACCCTGTTGCGCACATACGACCTAGCCGTTCAGCGAGGTTTGCCGGTCGACCCGATCCGCCATTCGCATGTCGATGCGCTCAATCTGGCGCTCAGCCGCATCAATGGCGAGATCGACTATTCCAATCGAATCGTCGACATGCTGCTCATCAACTCGAGCGAGTCGCCGGTGCACGAGTCTGAGTTCTCCGTATTCGCAGCCGGCGCCTGCATCGAGGAGGCGCTAGCACGATACCCATTCTCCGGAGACACCGAGCGTGACCTCGTCACGCTGCATATCGAGTCCGACTTTCGAATTCACGCACCTCGTGTGCTCGTGGTTCACGTGCTGTTCAATCTCATCAAGAACGGCATCTACTATGTTCGCAAAGCCGGCGGCAACCAGATCAGCATCAGTACGCGCCGCGGCGGAAACTACAACCAGATCATCGTCCACGACGACGGAACTGGCATAGCGCCTCACATAGTTGGCCGCATCTTCGACCGCTTCTTTACGACGACCGAAACTGGTCACGGCGCTGGCATCGGACTCAGTTTTTGCAAACTCGTCATGGAGGGGATCGGCGGAAGCATTCACTGTGATTCTGCACCGGGGAGCTACACCCGATTCACACTAGAATTTCCCGAGGTTGCCAATGAGTAGCGAGTCGATCCTGCCCTACTTCCACCCCACCACGGTCGTCGTAGTCGATGACAACAAGCTGTTCCTCCATACGCTCGACCTTCGAATGCCCGCCGAGATGGCATACGAGTTGTTCGACGACCCTAGAGCCGCTCTTTCACGCGTCAATCGGCAACTGGATTTGAGACCGCTGCCCGAGCGTTGCGTCCAGAAGGACGGCGCCCGACCCTCGGGCGTCGTCGAGATCGATTTGTCGCTCATCGAAGAAGAGATCAAGCACACTGATCGCTTCCGCCGAACCTCCGTCGTGATCGTCGACTATGCGATGCCTCAGATGAACGGCCTCGAGTTCTGTGCATCGATCGATGATCCAACCGTCAAAAAAGTCATGCTCACCGGAGTTGCCGATGAGAAGGCAGCGGTCAAAGCTTTCAATGAAGGTCTAATCGATCGATTCATTTCCAAGAACGACAGCACGACATTGGACCTCGTCGTCGCCTTTGCCCTTGACCTTCAGCGTGCCTACTTCGTGGATCAACAGCGCGTCCTGCAAACCTCTTTGGACCTCGAACCACCCTCGTTTCTCATGGATTCGGCAATTCACGAGTACTTCGAAGCAATGCGGCGCCGGTTGAATTGCGTCGAACACTACCTCGTTGCTGAACCGCCGGGCTTCGTTATGGTCGCTCCGGACGGCAACCTGACGCTTCTCGTCATTCTGTCCAACGAGGACGCAGCCGACGGCGTTGCATTCGCACGTCAATTCGGCGCGCCTTCCGACGTCATTCGTGAACTCGCGGAGCGGCGCAAGGTCGGCTACTTCTACGAACAACCGGATTTTTCCGGCGAAGAATACCGCTGGTCGGACTATCTACATGATGCCATTCACATTCACGGATCCGCGAGTTGGCTAGTCGCGCTGGTGAATGGACCTCCGACCGACATCGATTTCGATCCTGCAAAGGCGTGTTATCGCACCTATCTGCAGCAAATCGATCACGGTGTTTGAGCGTTCATCACGCCGCGATGAACGCCTCCACCACACGGAGGTGCGCCGATAAGTCAATGGAAAGCGTCGCTGCCTCCGGAGGTAGCTCATCGATCGCCCGTCGGAACGCTTCGATCGAAACACCACCCCAGTCGGATCGGTGCAGCCTTGCGCGTATGTCGTCTTTCCATTCAGTCAATTCCGTGTCATCCGACAGAAGCGACCGCCGCGCCCGCGCACGCCACAAGAGTTCCGGAAGGCGTTGGTCTTCGAAATCCATCGCCGCCACCGGTTCTCCAGCCAAGAGTCGGGACAGTACATCGGCACATCTGCCGCGGTCCGCATCGTTCAGAAAACCTCGGTACAAGCTCGCGTCGACGTCGTCCTCCGACCGTTGCCGGTCCCCGGCGTACACGCCGCGGATCTTTTCCGGCAGGTCCCTCACGCGCCGCAGCCGATCCAATCGCTGCTCCGCTTCCTCGAGATCGATGTCGAGCCGGCGCCGATCAACGTCGCGCAGAACGCTCGTTGGTGCGACGAAGGGACAGCGGTTCAGGCGGATCTCCTTGAGTGGCGGCCTAATCTGCGACCCGGCAGTGAAAAGGGCCTCGCGTAGGCGATCGACGTCCCACTCGATCAGCGGTGTCACATCGCGCGCCAAATCGACCACGACGACCGAGTTGGCGTTGTTGGGATGCCGCACGACGGGCACGATCGGAGCAATGCAGTGACGCTCTCGACCCAGCATCCCCGAAACATGTACCCTAACTTGCGGCGACGCGGACAAGAGCAGATCCGCGACCGCCGACTTCTTCCGTAGACCCAAGTAGTAGTCGAACAACTTCGGCTGCGCGCGTCTTACCAAACGCGCCATCGCCAGTGTCGCCCTGACGTCGCTCGCCGCATCGTGTGCGGCCTCGTGCTCGATGCCGTTCGCCGTGGTCAACGCCTCCAGCCGAAACGACGGCAATCCATCTTCCATTGGCCACTCTAAGCCTTCGGGTCGCAACGCTCCGGCGGCACGCACCAGGTCGATGAGATCCCATCGCGAGTTGCCGCCCTGCCACTCGCGTGCGTATGGGTCGATGAAATTGCGGAAGAATCCGTAGCGCAAAAATTCGTCATCGAACCGAAGGTTGTTGAACCCGACGCCGCAGGTGCCCGGTAGCGACAAATGGCGGTGTATTCGTACGTGCGCTTCGAGCTCGCCTACTCCATCGCGGTTCACACGCTGCGGCGTGAGCCCAGTCACCAGACACGAACCCGGGTCAGGCAACACGTCGATCGGCAGATGGATGTAGAACGACTCGTATGGCTCGACTTCGTTTAGACGCTCGTCAGTGCGAATGCCGGCGAACTGCATGGTGCGGTGCCACCTGGGATCGATCCCTGACGTTTCGAGATCGAAGAAGTAGAAGCTCGGCCGTTGGTCCATGCGCGGATGACTCGGTTGCAATCGCAGTCGTAGCTAGGCAACCTGCAGCATAATCATCCCATCGAACGATGTCCGATCCCATCGCACTGTTGCGTGTCTGGATGCTTGCGGCCGGCCCACTTGCGGGGCTGCTGTGTGCGGCACTCGTA
>QJXZ01000180.1 GCA_003248125.1 Gammaproteobacteria bacterium
ATTGGGAGAGACATCAATGACCTATGCTGCAGGCCGCAAGATCTACGACGCCGACAGCCACGTGATGGAAACGCGCGAGTGGCTCGACCCATTCATGGACGAGGATCTGAAGGCAAAGCTGAGGCCGTTGTACGGTCACAAGCCGGGGCGCATCGACAAGATTCTCGATGCGGCCAAGGCAAGACGGGGCGACGCCGCAGCGGAGGCCAAGGCATTCGATAACCCGATCGCAGGGCCAAAGGGCTGGATCGCCGCAGGCGCATTCGATCCCGGGGAGCGCACCCGTGTGCTCGATCTATTCGGATTTTCGGGTCAGCTAGTGTTCGGTACGGCAGGACTCGGACCCGTCCGCGCAGCGAAGGACGAAGGCGTGCTGTATGCCGGTATTCGCGCACACAACGATGCCATGGCCGCATTCTGCAATCACGACCAACGTCTGTACGGCGTCGCTTACGTGCCACTCGACAATCCAGCACGGGCACTCGACGAAGCGAACGCCGCCATCGTGGCCGGCAACCGCGCGATCATGGTCTCGGCGGGACCGGCGGGCGACAAGTCGCCGGGACACCCTGACTTCGACCCGATTTGGGCACTGTTGAGCGAAGACGCAGCCCAAGGCATTCCAAAACAACGGCCGCGAGCGAGCACCCGACCTGCACGGCGGCGGTGAGAACCTGCGCTTCGCCGACTACATCATGCTGTCGTTCGCACCGCAGGTGTGGCTGACTGCGATGGTTTACGACGGCGTATTCGAACGCTTTCCCGAGCTGCGCGGCGGTGTCATCGAATCGGGCGCAGGTTGGGCACCGGAGTTCCTGCGCGAACTCGATCTCGGCTACAAGAGCTTCGGTCGCACCGACCCCTATCTGCAGGCGATGCCGATGAAACCCTCCGAATACGTGCGGCGCGCGGTCAGGTTCACGCCCTTCCCGGGTGAGGACGTCGGCCGGATGATCCGCGACGGCGGCGCCGGTCTCTTCATGTTCTCGAGCGACTACCCGCATCCAGAAGGTACCAACGACCCCAAGGGCCGCTTCGAGCGGACGATGAGCGAGTTCGACGAAGACGTGTGGGATCGGTTCTATCGGCGCAACTTCGAAGAAATGATGTCGATCGCATAGCGGTTGTAGCGCGGCACGAAGCGCACAAAGGTGGCACCCTCCATCGAATCCATCGCGGCGCGCGTCGACGCTGCTGCACCGCTCGGCATGCAGCCAGCGGTATGGGCCGAGTTGCAGCCCGATCGCATCGCGGTCTACGACTACACCGAGCAGAACCGCACGTTCGGTGAACTGAATGCCATGGCCAATCGAGTAGCACGGTTGCTACGCGATGCCGGCTTGCGCAAGGGCGATTCAGTCGCATTGCTCTGCTCCAATCGCGCGGAGTTCTGCGACGTGCTCCTCGGCGCGTTGCGAACCGGCATCCGCATCACACCGGTGAATTGGCATCTCACGGGCGACGAGATCGCCTACATCATCGACGACTGCGAGGCGAAGGCGCTATTTGCCGATTCGCGCGTGGCGGAAGCCGCCGAGATCGCGGCACCGCAGTGTCGTCAGCTGCGCATCAAGGTTGCTATTGGTGACACGATCTCGGGTTTCGAATCGTACACGCGCACACTCGGTGCATTCGATGCATCGGACATCACCGACCCGGTGCGCGGCTACACAATGCTCTACACGTCCGGCACTACGGGCCGACCCAAGGGCGTGCACAAACCCGACGCCGTCTACGCACCATTCGACCCGAACGCAGACCGCGACAACGACGTCTACTTTTGCACTGGTCCTGCGTACCATGCCGCGCCGCTGGCCGGGAACGTGCGTCTGCCACTAATGAACGGTTTGCCCGTGGTGTTGCTCGACAAGTGGGACAGCGAGGCCGTGCTCCACACCATCGAGCGCCACCGTGTCACGCATTCGCACATGGTGCCCATCATGTTCCAACGCCTGCTCGCGCTGCCGAACGAAGTGCGTGCCCGCTACGAC
>QJXZ01000245.1 GCA_003248125.1 Gammaproteobacteria bacterium
CGACGGCAGTGGCGCGCTGCGCGCTATTCGACGCATTGCAAACGGCTATCCGTTCGTCGAAGTGCAGGAACCGATCGTGGTGGTAGGCGATGTCTCCGACGCGGCGCTCGATCGCTGCCGCACGCTCGGTCTGACGCTGGCCGCAGGCCTCGAAGTCGGCATGTTCTGAGCACTCATCAGGGCCCGCCGCATTGCAGCAAGCGGTGCCGCATCGTCCAGCTGCAACTGTGTGCCGTGCCGAGCGATACCAAGGTCGGCGAGCACAGTATCGACCCGCGGAAACTCGTGTGCGGGCGCCCACCGTGCACGCAGTCGCTCGAACGTGCCATCACCGCCAAGTCGATCGAGTTCGTCGACGAGCGCACGTGCCGAGTACGACCGTGAACTCGGCAAACAGCATGCATGCAGGCGACCAAGCACGGCGTCCAGACTCGATCCGCGTGCACGCAGCTCTATGTCCGCGAGCAGCGCGATCGCTGCGCCGCTCCAATACATACGCATCAGAAAGTTCGACCCACGATGGCGGATGGCGTCCGACAGGCTGTCATCGAAACGACCGAGATTGTCGCCGCGACCGCGGTCGAAGCCTTCCAGGAGCTTGCGCCACGCTTCCGCCTCGCTGTACGCGCCTACGCGCGCTCGCAGCACATTTTGGTAGTAGCTGGCAAAACCCTCCGACAACCAAGCGTCGGCTCGCCGCACGTGTGGCAGCAACAAGTGACTGAACTCGTGCGTCGCGGTCCAATCGGCAAGCAACCGGTCGAGCGATGCGCTCTGATCGACAAAAAACTGCACACCCAAGCCGCCCGCGCGCAATACACGGCCGAAGGGCACAGCCTCCCGGCGCGCGCTCGAACGTGCGTATTCACGAAAGCGTGCGCTGCCGGCCACAGGCACCACGACGACCTGCAACCGCTCGGTAGGAAACGCGCCGAATACCGACAACAGATGCGTCGCGGCATCGCTCAGCCACTCGATGACGGTGGTCTCGTCCGCGGGAGGATCGCCATCGAGTACGACGACGTCGAGCACGCCACCGGGCAACTCGATGCGCTGCTCGTCGAATGGACCGATCGCAACGACACCCGTGAAATTGGGCGCCGACGCAGCCAACCGATACTGCAGCCCTGTGGCGCTCGAGCCTGGCGCCGACACCGACAGCCCGGCCGGCAGCACGAATTCGAGCGCCGAATCATTGCCGCCAAGCTTCTGCCAAGGTAAGTCGTATATCAGCACATCGCGACCGATCCGTTCGTACTGTATGGCGTGCTCGACACTAGCCGGACGGTCGCACACAACCAAGCGGGGAACGAATGCATCGTCGATCTCGATGCGCGCGTCCGCCAACGCGAGCCACGGCCACGCAAGCGCAATTGCAATCAACATCTTCATCTTTTAACGCACTACTCCTCGAGGCGCATCGGCACGGTTCGCTTCATCCACCAGTGCGCCGCACCTGCCACGATCGCGGTGCACAAGCTGCCCGCCACGAAGATGCCACGGTAGCCCCAAACGGCATCCGCCAACCATGCCAATGGCACGTACAGGACCAGCATGCGCATGAGAGCGAGCAACAGAGACGGTGTGGGGCGGCCCAACGCGACGAAACAACTCGATGCAATCATGCTCATACCCATGAGCGCATAGCTCACAGGCACGAGCAACAAATACCAGTAGGTCGCCTCCACGACCGCTGGATCATCGTTGATGAGACCGACTATGGCGTCGCCGAACATCGCAAAGAAGATGGTCGCGAAGGCGCCCCACGCAATCGCGAATCGATAGCCGAGACGTACCGCCTCGCCAATACGATCGTAGCGCTTGGCGCCAAAATTCTGGCCCACGACGGGGTTAACGCTCGCCGACAACGCCATCAGAATCATCAGTGCAAGGGACTCGATACGCACCGCAACACCGAAGCCGGCAATGACGGCCGGCCCGTGCCGGGACAGCAAACTGAAGATCACGCCCATCGACGCCGGTCCGATCATGTTGGTGAGCACCGACGGCACACCAATCCTCAGCACCTCACGCCACGATTGCAGCACGCTCGCCACCGATCCAAGCCGCTGAAACATGCCCGCCCTGGCCAGCACGACGGCAGTCGCGGCACAGGTGATCGCACGGGATATGACGAATGCCCATGCCGAGCCCAAGTAGCCGATCCCCTCGCTGATGCCGGGCACACCGAAGATCAGCGCTGGCGCTAGCAACACCTGCATGAATGCGCCACCGACCATCAGCGCACCGGGCGTGCGCGCGTTACCCAGCGCGCGCAGCATCGACATGGCCACCATCGGCAGCGCAAACAGCGGCAACCCGATGAACCAGACGTGGATGTAGCCGGCAGCGAGCGGCAAGATCGTCGCGTCCGCTCCGAGTAGCTCGAACATCCGTTGCGAGTTGAACCAACCCGCGATCGCGAGACTCATCACCAGCACGGCCACCAGCACCAAGGTGTGGCTGCCGAGAACGAGGCTGCGGTTGCGATCCCCGCTGCCGAGCGTGCGCGACATGATCGAGGTTGCGCCGACGCCGAGACCCATCGACACCGACGACAATCCCATGACCAGCGGGAAGGTCATGCTGACTGCCGCCAACTCCAACGTACCGATCCAACCGATGTATATGGTGTCGATCATCGATGCGACGATCATCGACGAGATGCCGAGGAACATCGGAACGGTCAGCCGCACGAGATGACGCCGCACCGCGCCTGCGGTGAGGTCTTCGCCACGATTCAATTCGAGATCTCGCCGGGTAGCGCCGAGGGATCGGGTATTCTAGCGCCATGCTCATGAACCGTTGCCGTCGTTGACCGCACTCTCTGGCCGCGTCGTTCACGCCATGTGCGAGATACCCGCTGCGGCGTGGAATGCGTGCGCGAACCCGACCGACGAGCCATTCGACCCGTTCCTGACGCACGCCTTCCTAGACGCCCTCGAAACTTCGGGCAGTGCAGTTGCCAAGACCGGCTGGCAACCCTTCCACCTGCTCATCGAACGCAACGGCGAGCTGGTCGGCGCCGCGCCGATGTACCTGAAGAGCCACTCCCGTGGGGAATACGTGTTCGACTCCGGCTGGGCCGATGCCTTCGAGCGCGCCGGCGGCCGCTACTATCCCAAGCTGCAGCTGTCGGTGCCGTTCACTCCCGTCACGGGCCGACGCATCCTGACGCGGACCGCGGATCCCACGCTTGCCGCGGCGGTGGCATCGGGCTGTGTCAACCTGACCGAGCAATTGGACGTCTCCAGCCTGCACGTGACCTTTCCGACCGAACCGCAGTGGCAGTTGCTCGGTGAGCTCGGACTACTGAAGCGGATCGATCAGCAGTTCCATTGGCGCAACCGCGGCTACACGACCTTCGACGACTTCTTGAGCGCGCTTTCTTCGAAGAAGCGGAAAAACGTGAAGCGTGAGCGCCGCGAAGCCGTGCAGTCCGGCATCGACATCGAGTGGGTGACGGGCAACGATCTCACCGAGCGGCACTGGGATGCGTTCTTCGACTTCTACATGGACACTGGCAGCCGCAAGTGGGGCTCACCGTACTTGAAGCGGGCGTTCTTCAGCCAGATTGGCGAATCCATGGCCGAACACGTGTTGCTGATTCTCTGCCGCAGAGCGGGCCGATACATCGCCGGCGCCCTCAATTTCATTGGTTCACACGCGCTATATGGGCGCAATTGGGGCTGCATCGAGGATCACGCCTTCCTGCACTTCGAGACGTGCTACTACCAAGCCATCGAATTTGCCATCAGCCGCGGTCTCGAACGGGTAGAAGCCGGCGCGCAAGGTGGCCACAAAGTGGCGCGCGGCTACGAGCCCACCACCACCTACAGCGCGCATTGGATTCGCCACGCCGGTTTGCGACAGGCAATTGCCCGATTTCTCTCCGACGAGAGCCGCTATGTCGAACAGGATCAGGCCTTCATACGCGAGCGCCTGCCGTTCAAGGTGGGCAAGCCCGCGGCAGGTGAGTCATCGCGCGGAGTCGATCACGGCCAAGGCCACTCCCACAACGAGTAGCTGGAACTCTTGTGGGAGCGAGCTTGCTCGCGATCAATCCGAACCAGTGACTGCTGCTAGGTACGCTTCAGCAGGTCGCGAATCTCGGTGAGCAGCACTTCTTGCTTGGGCGGCTCGGCCGGCGCTGCCGGCGCCTCTTCTTGCTTGCGCTTCAGCGTGTTCATCGCCTTGATCACGAGGAATATGGCAAAGGCAATGATCACGAAGTCGACCACCGTCTGGAGAAACTTGCCATAGCCAATGACCACGGCCGTCGCATCTGGCGTAGCAGCCATCAGCGTTATGGACAGATCCGTGAAATCTACGCCGCCGATCAAGAGCCCGAGCGGCGGCATCATGACGTCGGCGACGAACGACGACACGATCTTGCCGAACGCACCACCAATGATGATACCCACCGCCATGTCGACCACGTTGCCGCGCATGGCGAAATCCCGGAACTCGGTCAAGAACGACATGATCCTTCCCCCTTTGGTTTCGATGTCTTGCCGTATATCACTCCTGCAAGCGCACCACAACCCACCCGTCAGCGCGTTGCACCACGCCACGCGCGCAGTGCAGACGCAACGATGAGCACGAGCACGAACAGTTGCACCGGCGCCCACCACGCCTGCCAACCGGTCGCAATGCCGCACACGCCACCTTGGCGCAGCGGCTCGACGAGCGAAACTAGCGCAAGCGGAACGAGAGGAACCAACAGCAATCCGGGCAAGCGCAACGTACTGGCAATGCCTTCGATGCGCCTGCCGTGCGGCAGTATCAGGGCGAGACCGGCAACCAGCGGTGCGGACAGCAACGTCAGGAACCATGGCTGCACATCGTTTTGGCACGGGATGAGCCGCAATGTCGCAAGCCAAGTACAGTGCGCGAGCACGGCCATCCAAGCCACGAGCACCAGCCCGAGGCGCAGGAACAGCTCGGCGAGCGTCACGAGCTAGAGATATTCCTGCAGTTCCCGAAGGTAGGCCTTCAACTTCGCCAAGTTGTCCGGTCCCATGCGCAGCAGTTGCTTCTGCAGGGGCGGCAGCGATTCGAGCCCCGGGTCCGCGTATTGATAGAACACCTTTGGCTGAACCAGCTCGATCTCGCCGTCTGGCTCCGGCGTTTGCAATGCCTGCCGAATGCCGGCCTTCACTGCCGCGACCGGATCTGGCTCGCGGTGCCCGAGCTCGGCCAGCGACTCGCGCAACAGCGGTGCCATGGTTCGAAGTAGCGTCGCCGCCTGCTCCGGGGGAAGGCTGACGACGTTGTCCACCACACCGTCGAAGCGCGCGTATCCCGCCGGATCCACGAACAGCCGCTCACCGTCTTCCCGCACCGGGTACTTGCCGCTGGGCGCGAGGAAGGCGAGCTGCCGGCGGGGAATCTCACCGAGTGCCGCGTTGTCCACCACCACTGCGAAGCGCCGCACGAGGTCGTCACGCGTCATCCAATCGTCGAGCCGTTCCGACAAGCCTCGTACCTGCTCGCGCACGAAGTCGTCGCTGTCGTTCAATGGCGGCAACGGCGGCGGTGTGGGTACCGCTGGTTCAGTCATGGTGGGTTCCGGTGCCGGTGCCGGTGCTTCGATCTCTGGCTGCGCAGCCGGAGGCGACTTCGGTGCCGACGCTTCGTCGCTGCGTACTGCCCAGTACACCAAGCCAGCCAATACCAGCACGACGACCACCACAATGGCCACGATGCGCGGTTGCATGTCTGCGATCCCCCAAAAGATCCGTGCCAATGCCGAACATTATGCCGTTCGGCCTGCGCCCATCCTAAGCGCAATTTGGCTATGATGTCGCGTTTGCCGACCCTCGCGCCATGACCGACACGCCAATCGCCGCAATTCTCACGCACCGTGTTCCGGTGGAGAGCGTCGTCGAAGTGAAAGGTTGGGTACGGACGCGACGCTCTTCGAAGGGCGGTTTCAGCTTCATCGCGGTGCACGATGGTTCGTGCTTCGACGCGCTGCAAGTCGTGGCTGCTGCGGCATTGCCAAACTACGAGAGCGACGTCTTGCAGCTGTCCGCGGGCTGCGCGATCGCAGTGCGCGGCACGTTGGTCGAGTCGCGCGGCCAACAAGATCGAGAACTACAGGCCGAGTCGATCACCGTGGTCGGTTGGGTGGAGGACGCCGAATCGTATCCCATTGCGAAGAAGCAGCACACTTTCGAATATCTGCGCACAGTCGCGCATCTGCGGCCGCGGACGAACACTTTCGGCGCCATCGCCCGCGTGCGGCACGCTGTAGCCCAAGCCGTGCACAACTACTTCCATGAGCATGGCTTTCTGTGGGTGAACACGCCGATCATCACGGGCAGCGATTGCGAAGGCGCGGGACAACTGTTTCGCGTCAGCACGCTCGACCTGGCCAATTTGCCGCGTACGGCAACCGGGGAAGTGGATCACCACGCCGATTTCTTCGGTCGCGAGACCTATCTAACCGTATCGGGGCAACTCAACGTCGAGAGCTATTGCCTCGCGTTGTCGAAGGTCTACACGTTCGGGCCGACGTTTCGTGCCGAGAATTCGAACACCTCACGGCACCTGGCCGAGTTCTGGATGATCGAGCCCGAAGTTGCGTTCGCCGATCTCGCGGCCAATGCCGCGCTGGCCGAGGATTTCCTGAAATCGGTGTTCCAACGCGTCATCGCCGCCCGTCCGGACGACATGAAATTCTTCGTCGACCGCATCGACAAGGATGCGCTTGCACGTCTCGAACACGTCATCGAAACGCCATTCGTGCACCTCGACTACAGCGACGCCGTCGAGTTGCTAAAGCAGTCGGGCCGGAAGTTCGAGTTCCCCGTGCAATGGGGTCTCGACCTGCAAGCCGAACACGAGCGGTTTCTCACCGAAACGCACTTCAAAGGTCCGGTGGTGGTCATGAATTACCCGAAAGCCATCAAAGCCTTCTACATGCGTTCGAACGACGACGGCGAGACGGTTGCCGCGATGGATGTGCTGGTGCCCGGCGTCGGTGAAATCATCGGTGGCAGCCAGCGCGAAGAACGGCTCGACGTTCTGAATGCGCGCATGGCCGAGCATCGGATCAGTGCGGAGCTCGACTGGTATCGCGATCTGCGCCGCTACGGCACCGTGCCGCATGCCGGTTTCGGGCTCGGCCTCGAGCGGCTGGTGTTGTACATGACCGGGATGGAGAACATTCGCGACGTGATTCCGTTTCCGCGTGTGCCGCAGAACGCGGCATTTTGAAGGAGAATCGACAGCTCATTCCATGATCCGCTCCCTTCTCCGCCTGCGCACCTTCGCCGCCCCTTATCTCGGCACGCTAGTGCTCGGCATCCTGTCATTCTTGATCGCCCGCGTATTCGAAGCGCTCGTACCACTGTTTCTCGCCCGCGGCATCGACTCGTTGGCCGCTGGTGAGCATGCGCTGCTGATTC
This sequence comes from Gammaproteobacteria bacterium, assembly GCA_003248125.1. GTDB lineage: Bacteria > Pseudomonadota > Gammaproteobacteria > Pseudomonadales > Azotimanducaceae > SZUA-521. Next base: position 7,416 of record QJXZ01000245.1, read on the forward strand.
CGGTGCTCGGCATAGTTGGAGCGGTGCTGGCACGTTTTGCCGTGGTGACGCTGGCACGCATCACGGTGCGCAAGGTCGGCCTGAACGTCGGCTTCGACCTGCGGCAGCGGCTGTACGAATGCTTGCAAGCGCAAGGGCTCCAATTCTTCAATCGCTACACCATCGGCGACATGATGACTCGCGCAGTCGCCGACATCGGCCTCATCCAGCGACTGATCTCCATGGGCACCATCCTGTTCGTGATCTTGGTGTTCGCGGCGGTGGTCGGGTTCTCGTTCATGATGGCGTTGTCGCCTGCGCTCACCGTGCTCATCCTGCCGCCCTTGCCGTTCGTCTTCGTGTACGCGTGGTATGCGTCGCGACAGATGGGTGTCGCGTCCCGCGACGTGCAGGATCGACTATCCGATCTCGGCGCCCATGTGCAGGAAAACCTGTCCGGCATTCGCACGATCCAGGCGATGGTGCAGGAAGAGAACGAGGTGCGTCGATTTGCGGCGACCAACCAGAGTTACGCGGATGCCTTCTATCGTCAGGCGCGAATCAACTCGGCAATGGCCGCGTGGATGCCGTCGCTGACCTCAATCAGCTCACTCGTCATTCTCGGCTATGGCGGCCATCTGGTGTTGACTGGGGAGTTGTCGGTCGGCTCGTTCACAGCGTTCTTCATGTATCTCGGCATGGTCGTTCAACCGTTCCGGGTGGCCGGCTTCATCGTCAACCTGTTCCAACGGGCTGCGGTGGCGTCTGATCGCCTGTTCGAGATCTTCGATCTAGAGCCCGAGATACCGGACCGTCCGAGCGGCAAGGCGCCGTCGCAGATCAGCGGCAAGCTCGAGCTCAACAGCCTGCATTATCGTTATCCGGGCGCCAGCGACGACGCGCTGCGCGGTATCGATCTCACCATCGAGAAAGGCGAGATCGTCGCCATCATGGGACGGGTCGGCGCCGGCAAGACCACGTTGCTGAAGACCATCGTGCGACTGCTCGACCCGGCACCGGGTGCGGTGTTGATCGATGACCACGACGTGCACGATTACCCTTTGGCGCAACTCCGCAGTCAGATTGCGATGGTGCCGCAGGACCCATTTCTGTTCGCCGAGCCGATTCGCGCAAATATCACCTACGACGAACCCGAACGCGCACTGGATGCCGTCTGGCAAGCCGCGGAGGCGGCAGACTTGAGGCAAACCATAGAGGACTTTCCGCGCCGGCTCGACACGATCATCGGTGAACGCGGCGTCACGCTGTCGGGCGGACAAAAGCAACGTGCCACACTCGCGCGAGGGCTCATTCGATCGGCGCCGGTGCTCGTGCTCGACGACTGCTTCTCGTCAGTCGATACCGAGACCGAAGAACACATTCTCTCCGAGCTCAAAGCGCTGCGACGCGGTCAGACCACTATTTTGGTCTCGCACCGTGTATCCACGGCGCGCCATGCCGATCGCATCGTCGTCATCGACGATGGCCGTATCACCGAGATCGGTAGCCACTCCGAGTTACTGGCACGCGGCGGCTACTACGCGGAACTCGAGCGTATTCAGCGCGAAGGGGCTCTGGAAGCCGACTACATCAGCGTGGGTACGCCGGCATGAGCGAAGCATCGGCCCCCCGCGACCACGCAATGTTCGATGCCGAGCTGTCGGGGCAGGTGCTGAACCTCAGGCTGTTGCGACGCCTGCTGCGCTGGATCAAGCCATACCGCATCACCGTGCTGGTCAGTTCCTTGCTCATCTTGATCGCATCGGGGCTGCAGGTGCTTTTGCCAGTCATCATTTCGCTGGTCGTGGTCGACCATGTGATCATGGGTACGGATCAGCGTGTCACGCCCGATCTGGGCATGATCGACATGACCGATTGGCTGACGGCAACGTTCGGCGCGCCCCCGCTCGTAGCCGCATGCATCCTGTACGCCGTGCTGCATCTCGGGTGGGCAATCACCGGCCACCTGCACCGCCTGACGTTGATCTCGTCCGTAATCAAAGGGCTGCGCGATTTGCGACTCGACCTGTTTCGTCACCTCGAAACACGGCCATCTTCATTCTACGATCGCGTCGCTGTGGGTCGCATCATGACGCGAGTCACCAACGACATCGAAGCGCTGTACGAGCTTCTGCGCGGAATGGGCACGCTGATCGGTGAGTTCGTGCCGTTCTTCGTGGCATTGGGAATCATGCTGGCGGTAGACGTGAAGCTCACGCTCATCCTACTGCTGGCACTACCCATCATGGGTGGCGTAACGATGTACTTTCGACGTGCCACACGCCAGCTGTTCCGCTTGGTCCGGCTGTCGGTCTCGGCGCTGAACCAGAATCTGCAGGAAAATCTCGCAGGCCTACAAGTGGTCCAGCTGTCGGATCGCGAATCGCACAACCTCGAGCGATACACCGAGATCAACGAGCACAACCGCACGCTGGAGATTCGCTCAATGCGTCTCGAAACCGTCTACGGTGCATTTACCGACAGCATGGCGTCGGTCGCACTCGGGGTGATCATCTGGTACGGCGGCGGCGCCTTGGTGCAGGAACAGATCTCACTCGGCGGCATCATCCTATTCACGCGCTTCATCGACATGCTCTTTCATCCGGTGGTGGTGCTCGGCGAGCAGACCAATATCCTGTTTCGCGCGATGGCCAGTGGGGAGCGCATCTTCCAAGCCCTCGATTGGGACGAACGGATCCACGAGCCGGAACATCCGATACGACTCCCTGAGCGCCTGCGCGGCGAGGTGGAGTTCCGTCATCTCGATTTCGCCTATTCACCCGATGCGCCTGTCATTCGAGATGTGTCGTTCACGATCGCACCAGGCGAGAAACTCGCAATCGTCGGTCCGACAGGTTCCGGTAAAAGCACACTGATACGCTTACTCGGCAGGTTCTACGACTTCGACGATGGCCACATCTTCTTGGACGGTGTCGATCTGAATCGCATCCACACCCGTGATCTGCGCAAGCGGATCGGCGTAGTGCTGCAAGACTTCCACATCTTTTCCGGCACGATCTACGACAACATCGCGTTGGGAGAAGCGTCCATCACCCGAGCACGCGCGCAGGCGGCCGCACGCACCGTGAACGCACACGAGTTCATCAGCCGCCTGCCGAACGGATATGACACTGAGCTTTCGGAGCGTGGCCAGAATCTCTCACAAGGACAGCGGCAACTGCTCGCGTTCGCGCGCGTACTCGCCGCCGATCCGGAAATTCTGGTGCTCGACGAAGCGACCGCCAGCATCGACACCGAAACCGAGCTGTTGATCCAGGACGCGCTGCGCAAGCTCACGGCCCAACGTACGTCGATTCTGATCGCACACCGCCTGCAGACCATCCAGGAAGCCGATCGCGTGCTGGTTTTGCATCATGGCCGTGTCGAAGAGCTTGGTACACACGAAGAACTACTCGCGAAGAAGGGGCTCTACTACACCCTGCACACGCTCCAGTTCCAGGATGTGAGCGAAGCCGAGCTCGATGCGTTGACCTGAAATTGGTGACAGTTACCGATTTTTCTCAAATCCGTAACTGTCACCAATTTCGCGTTGGCTCAGGACACGCACGTTGTCGCCATGGCCGCGGCGTGTGATCTGATAAAACGTGATCGACAGCAGCGCGAGGAAGTACAACACCATCAGACTCGGCCCATAGATCAGCCCAAGATTGAAGATGACCTCGGGATCCACGCTGCCAGGCGTCGCACCACGCGGGAAACTGATCAAATCCAAGGCAATGCCGGCGAAGAACGCACCGATGCCCGATGTTGCCTTGGCCGCGAATGTCCGGGCCGCAAAGAACAAGCCCTCTTCCCGCCGTCCGGTCGACAATTCGCTGTGCTCGACGATGTCGGCGAGCATCGAAGACTGCACGATCCCGAACATGATGATGAACGTCACCTCGGTAACTTGGTGAAAGAGCATGATCGGAAACAGCCACGGACTGTGGTTGTCCGGGAACCAACCGGCCAAACGCAACAACACGGGCAGCGCACCGTAGACGATCGAAATGCCGTAGATACCGATGGCGCTGGCCTTCTTGTCGAACCGTGCCGTAATGCGCGGCGCGAGATTGGCGGCCAGGACTGCCGAGACGAACAGCGACAGCACGATCCAGCTCACTTGCTCCGGGGTGAACTCCCAGAAGTGGGTATTGATGTAAGTGTTGAAGTTGGTCGAAACACCTGCGCCGATCGCGGCAAACAAACCCGCGACGAACAGCGCCAAGAAGTTCTTGTTCGACAGCGTAGTACGGACGTCCTCTACCACCTGCCCAACGCGATGGTTCTGCCGCACTGGCGGTTTCTTGAGGTGCGGAATTTGGCCATGGAGTCCGCCCGCCGATGCGACGATCGCGATCAACATGAACGCCGTGCCAACGATGCCATAGGTCTCGAACGTCGTGGGCGCGTTGATGCCGAATTGCACCATGAACACGCGCCACATGAGGAATGCCATCGTCAAACCGCCGACCCAGCCGAACATGTAGCGCAGCGACAACAGTCGCGTGCGCTCGTCGTAGTCGTCGGTCAGCTCGGCGACGATACTGGTGCTCGGAATCTCGTACAGCGTGATGAAGAAGCGGATCAGCACAGCCGAGATCGTGAGATACACGAACAGACCGAACTGCGAGAGATGCTCGACCGGCGGATTCCATAGCAGGAAGTAGACGAACGCGACTGGCAGCGCCGAGGCGTACATGAACGGATGCCGGCGGCCGAGACGCGAATGCGTGTTGTCCGACCAATAACCCACCAGCGGATCGGAAATCGCATCGAAGACCATCGCTATGAGGATGGCCGTTCCGGCCAATGATCCAGGTAGCCCGAGCACCTGGTTGTAGTAGAACATCAAGAAGTACGAGAAGCCGTTGTCCTTGACGCCGTATGCCACCGACCCGAAGCCGTACAACCAGCGGATTGGAGCCCGAATGGGCGGTGGACGTGACACCCGTGCTTCCTCTACGCAGACCACAGCATGGTAGCCAGCGCCACTGGCGCAATACAATGCAGCCATGAGCAACGATACCCAGCGATTGAAGCCAGGCACGAAGTTCACGACAGCACTCGGCTTCAACGCCATCAAGGACGGCATCAAGGCGAACCCCGATGCGCGCACAAGGGGCGAGCGCAAACCACCGTGGCTGCGCGTTCGGCTGCCGAGCGGCAACGGCTACGATCGCGTCGCCCAGACTGTGCGCAGCCATCGCTTGAGCACGGTGTGCGAGGAAGCGCACTGCCCCAACATCGGTGAGTGTTGGAGCCACGGCACGGCAACGATCATGTTGATGGGCAGCGTATGCACGCGCGCCTGTCGATTCTGCGCCGTGGATACCGGTAATCCCCGCGGCCGGCTCGACCCGGACGAACCGGCCAACGCCGCACAATCGGTGCGCCTGATGAACTTGAAGTACGTCGTGCTGACCAGTGTGAATCGCGACGATCTCGCCGACGGCGGTGCGGCGCACTACGCAGCCAGCATCCGCGCAATCAAGATCGTCAATCCCGCCACGGCGATCGAAGCGCTGACCCCGGACTTTCAAGGTGATGAGCGAGCCGTGGAAACGGTGGTGGAAGCACCGCTCGACGTGTTCGCACAAAACATCGAAACCGTCGCGCGATTGACTCACCCAGTGCGTGATCCTAGGGCCGGATATCAGCAGACGCTCGACGTGCTCGCGCATGCCAAGGGCCATCGCGGCGACATCCTCACCAAGAGCAGTCTGCTGCTCGGCATCGGTGAAACCGACGCCGAGATCGCGACCACCATGGATGATCTTCGCGCTCATGGCGTGGACGTGCTGACGCTTGGCCAGTATCTGAGGCCGACGCTCAATCACCTGCCGGTGGCACGCTGGGTACCACCGGACGAGTTCGCGCGCTACCGCGAGTGGGGCCTGGAACGGGGCTTCACGGAAGTCGCTTCTGGCCCGCTGGTGCGTTCGAGCTATCGCGCCGACCGAATTCTCGAGCGCAACAACTTGGGCCTCGGCACGACGAATGTGGTCGAGGGCCGTATTCCACTCACCGAACTCTGACCGTCAGAGGCACCGACAGCTGTGCGATTGCGTCGATGGCATGACTCGACGCTCGCATCGAACGCCCGTGCGATCTCGAGCCCCACGTCCGGTGACTGCGTGCGCACCGCTTCGATGGCAATGACCCTCCGCCATCTCGCGCGGATCGTTTCGCCGAACGTCTAGCGCGTCAGGTTCACCGTAATCGAACACTACGTTTGCTCAGCAGTCGCGGCGCCGTCGACGGTTCTTGCCCGCTCCTCGCGCACGAACGCCATCAGCGCGAGCCCGCCGCCGAGTAACATCAGAATCGACGCCATGCCGGCCCGCTGACTGGCAAATAGACCGGTAGTGAAGGCGACCAAAATCGGCGCAATGAACGTGGTCACCTGGCCGGACAATGCATACAGCCCGAAAAACTTGGTCATTTCCTGCTCGGGCGCGATGCGCGCAAGCAACGTGCGGCTGTTCGCGTAGGCGGACGTAATGAAAAGTGCGAACAAGACCGAGATGCCGAGATAGACGAGTTCCGGCAGCGTACGGAAGAACGCGAAGTCCCACACCGGCTGATCCAACCCTTCCATGTCGATGAAGAACATCGACGTCGGCGTGATCGAGATGGCGGCCAACAGCGCCACCATGTTGCCAGCGATGGTAAATACGATCGCGCGCTTCGAACCGAACAGGTCGTCGAGCCAGCCGCCGATCACGCCGCCGGCGACCGCGAACACCGTTAGGAAAATTCCCACCAGCAATCGCTCGGCTCCACCCCAGCCGAACACCCCCGAGGCGTAGATCATGCCAAATGTCATGATCGCGACCTTACCGTCGTTGAACAACATGCGCGCCCCGAGATAGATGGCGATGTTGCGGTAATGCGAGAGTGAGCGGATCGTACGCAAGACGTCGGCGAGTCCGGTACGCACGGCCTCGCGCGCGGTCAATCCCGAACCGGCGCGATCGGGCGTAAAGGCGAGCAATGGCCACGCGAACAACAGCAACCAAACCGCCGCTATCGGTGCCGAGATGCGATCGTGCTCGAAGCTCGTCGTGTCGAGACCGAACAGCACGTGATCGGGCAAGAATGACCAATCGAACAAGCCAGTAGCGGGCAACGCGAACGCGTATAGCATGGCCACCAAGATGACGAGCGCACCGCCGTTACCGAGCGACAAGCCCCATCCCGACAGCGTGCCGAGCCGCGTGTACGGCACGATCGAGGGCAGCATCGCGTTGTGGAACACCTCGGAGAACGCGCTGCCCGTGCCAGCGACTGCCAGCGCAATCGCCACCGTGACGATGCCGAGGCTCGAGTCGCCCGGCTGCGCAAACCACAGCAACAGAATGGCGGGGAACATCATGATCACGAACGCCGCAATCCACGGCTTGCGGCGGCCGACACGATCTGCAATGGCGCCGAGGAACGGTGCCATGCACGCGGTCACCGCGCCGGCAAAACCGTTGATGTAACCCCACACCTCCTGGCCGCGGACGGGATCGCCGATCACCTCGGTGGAGAAGTACGGTCCGAAGATGTAGATGACGATGAGGATGTAGTACGGGTTGCGCGCCCACTCGAACAGTGCCCAGCTCCACTGCCCGATGTCGAAACCGCGCACGGCGGAGCGGCTCACCAAGCGAGCCCGTAGTCTTCACCGAAATCGCTCGACCCACCCCAAAGCGTGCCGTGCGCACGATCGAAGTAGATCGCATTGATCGGCCCCGACGTGCGGTCGCGCTCTTGAAGTGTGTAACCCATCGTCGCCAGCTCGTCACGCACCCAGCTCGGCAGATCCTTGCGAATATCGACTACCCCTGGCCGCGCGACATGATCTGAGAACGAGTCGCGCATCTGATAACTGACGATATTGGCGGCTTCGGTCGCCTCCTGCACGTTCATCCCGAACTCGACGACGTTCAAGAAGAACTGCAGCAGCGCCTGATCCTGGAGGTCGCCCCCCTGCACCGCGAACGAGAGATATGGCTTGCCATCTTTGAGCGCCAAGCTCGGGGTCAACGTAGCGCGCGGCCGCTTTCCGGGCTCGAGCACGTTGAACGGATTCTGTGCCGGATCCAGCACGAAGCTCTGCATGCGCTGGCTCATACCGATACCAGTCTTACCCGCAATGACCGCCGGCAACCAACCACCGGATGGTGTCATCGACACCACCCAGCCTTCGCGATCGGCCGCCTGCACCGTCGTGGTACCCAGCCGGAAAGTACGTTCGTCGGCGTCCGCATCTCGCCCGGCGAGTTGCCATGGCGGCGTCAGACCACGTGCCTCATCAGGCACGTTGGTCCATCGGTCGAGGTAATCTAGGAATGGGTTTCGCCCGCCCTGATACGGATAGGGATCGCCCGGTTTCACGGCGGGCTCGTTGCGGAGTTGATTGATGAGCTTCGCGCGCTCGGCCGCGTACGCCTTGGAGAGCAGCCCGGCGATCGGTTCCGCTGGCGGAAAATACGGATCGCCATAGTAGAAGTCGCGATCTGCGAAGGCGAGGTTCATCACCTGATAGAGCGTGTGCAGATAGCGCGCGCTGTTGTAGCCCATTGCTTTCAAGTCGATGGATTCGAGCATGTTGAGCGCTTGCAGCAGCACCGGCCCTTGCACCCACGTGTTCAACTTGTAGACGTCGATATTCTTGTACCGAGTGGTCACGGGTTCCTCGACGTATACCCGCCAATTGGCAAGATCCTCGCGCGTGTGCAGACCACCCATCTCGCGCGAAGCACGCACGAACTCTTCGGCGATATCCCCTTCGTAGAACCGTTTGTACGCAGCCATGATGGCGTCGCGGCGCGACGCCCCGCCAGCGAGCGCTTCAGCTTCGGTCGCTGTCAGCTTGCGCAGCGTTGCGGCAAGATCGGGCTGGCGAAAGATCTCTCCAGCGACAGGCGCTTCCCGCGCTTCACCTTGTCGGACGAGGAACAAATCCCGTGAATAAGGCCATTGCCTCAGCTGGTCTTTGAATCGCTCCATGGCATCGGCGCTCTGCGCTTCGATCGCATAGCCGTCCGCCATCTCGATGGCAGGCGCGAGCACTTGCGCGAGTGACATCGAACCGAACTCGGCCAACATCACCATGAGGCCGCCGGGTGTGCCGGGCGTCACGGCCGCGAGCGGACCGAACTCCGGCGGATACGCGAGACCTCGTTCGCGGAAGAACGCGGGCGTCGCGCCGGTGGGCGCAACACCCAAGGCGTTGATTGCAACTACTTTGCCGGTCTTGGGATTGAAGATCAGCGCCTGCGTCTCGCCGCCCCAGCTCAACACGTCGAACATCGTGGAAGTGGCAGCCAACATCGCGCAAGCTGCATCCACGGCATTACCGCCGGCATGGAAGATCCGGGCGCCGGCGGTCGCTGCGAGCGGCTTGCCGGTGACCGCCACCCAATGCTGACCATGCAGCACCGGCTTCACGGTCCGCGCCTCGATGCCCGTGGTAATCAAGACTGCCATTAGTACGACGATCGACGCGCGCATGGTCCCTCCTCGAGGCAGCGGCCGATGCTACCATCTCGCTTCGCCGCCGGATGGGCCTTCGAATGATTCGACACGCGCTTCGGTGACCACGCTGGTCGCCGTCGCCAAGGACGATTTCGACCGCTGGCGAGATTCGCAAACGACCGCGGTGCGCACATGGCTCGAGCGCATCCGCTTCAAAAACGATGTGGGCACGATCGCGTGGCTGCCGGTCGCCGCCGACGGCCCGACGCGAGCACTGGTGATTACATCTTCGGATGCACTGACAGCAGTTGCCGATCTGCCGTATCGGCTGCCCGAGGGCGACTACCAACTCGAATCCGAATTCGCCGGCGCCGATCTCGAACGCGCAGTGCTCGGTTGGGGGCTCGGTGCATACCGCTTCAACCGCTACAAGAAATCGGAGCGCAACCCAGCGCGATTGTTCGCACAACAGGGCATCGAGCCCGCGATCCGGCAGCTGGACGCCATTGCCCTGGTGCGCGATCTGATCAACACACCTGCAAGCGACATGCTTCCTTCCGACCTCGCCGCAGCTGCAGAAGCACTGGCGGCAGAGTTCGGTGGCGAGTGCAACGTCACCGTTGGCGAGGCTTTACTCGAGCGCGGCACATGCGCTGGGGCGACGTCGAGCATCCAAAGGTCGTGTTAATCGGCAAGGGTGTGTGCTTCGACTCGGGCGGACTCGACATCAAGGGCGCCGCCAACATGCGGCTCATGAAGAAAGACATGGGCGGTGCCGCGCACGCGCTCGGACTGGCGCGTCTGGTGATGGCAAATGCATTGCCGGTAGCGCTGCGTGTCTTGATACCGGCAGTCGAGAATGCAGTGGCGGGCAACGCCTTTCGACCAGGCGACATCATCGAGACGCGCAATGGAACGACCGTCGAGATCGAAAACACCGATGCCGAGGGTCGGTTGGTGCTGTGCGATGCCTTGGCGCTCGCCTGCGAAGAGTCGCCCGCGCTGATCGTCGACTTCGCCACCCTCACCGGGTCAGCGCGATCTGCTTTGGGGACGGATCTCCCGGCCATGTTTGCCAACGACGATGCACTGGCGCGAGGCATCGAGGAATCCGGCCGCGCGGTCGGAGACCTGGTCTGGCGGTTGCCGCTGCATCAGCCCTACCGCAAACTCCTGGACAGTAAGGCGGCCGACATGACGAACAGTGCGAGTTCGCCCTACGCTGGCGCGATCGTCGCGGCACTGTTCCTCGAATCGTTCGTCGCAACCGGCACGCCGTGGGCTCATTTCGACTTGATG
>QJXZ01000047.1 GCA_003248125.1 Gammaproteobacteria bacterium
ACGAATGGGCGTCGAAGCACGGCGGGGAAGGGTCATGGAAGGCCTTCCACGATGCGTTGCTTGCGCTCGGTGCACCGCCACTATCGCTCGCACGCCGGTACATCGATTCGCCATGATCGAGCTAACGCAAACCGTCATCGCGATTCTGTCGGAACTCTTCGTGCTCGCGCTCGCGGTAGGCGTGCTGGCGATCGTCGTGATGTACGTCATCGACGTGACACAAACCAAGCATGCGGTGCGTCGCAACTTTCCGGTCATCGGCCGCTTTCGGTACTTCTTCGAAACGCTGGGCGAGTTCTTCAGGCAGTTCTTGTTCGCTCAGGATCGCGAAGAGTTGCCATTCAATCGCGCGTTTCGCTCGTGGGTCTATCGGGCGGCAAAGGGTGACGACACTACCGTGGCATTTGGGTCCACCCGCGACTTGCGCCCGCCGGGCACCTTTTTGTTCGCCAACTGTGCTTTCCCCACCCTCGAAGAGGACTCGGCGGTGAACGGCCCGCTGGTTATCGGCGCGGAGTGCCCGAACCCTTATGCGGCGCCATCGTTCTTCAACATTTCAGGTATGAGCTTCGGCGCCCTGTCGAGGCCGGCAGTCGAAGCGCTATCGCGCGGTGCCAAAGCAGCGCACATTTGGGTGAACACGGGCGAGGGCGGCTTGTCGCCGTACCACCTCGAGGGGGGCGCCGACATCGTCTTCCAGATCGGTACCGCCAAGTACGGTGTGCGTGATCGCAACGGCCTGCTCGACGAGTCGAAGCTCGCCGCTGTGGCCGCGCATCCGCAGGTGAAGTTGATCGAGCTCAAGCTCGCGCAGGGTGCCAAGCCGGGCAAGGGCGGCATGTTGCCCGGCATCAAGGTTACGGAGGAGATCGCGCGCATCCGCCTGATCGAGCCGGGCAAGGACTCGAACAGCCCCAACCGTCACCCCGACATCGCAACATGCGCCGACCTGCTCGACCAAGTGGCGCGTATCCGGCGCATTACCGGCAAGCCGGTAGGCATCAAGAACGTGCTCGGCTCCGATCGATGGCTGATCGATCTCTGTGACGAAATCGATCGACGTGGCCACGCGGCGGCCCCTGACTTCCTCACCATCGACAGCGCCGATGGCGGCAGCGGCGCGGCACCGATGAGCTTGATCGACTACATGGGCTTGCCGATCCGCGAAAGCTTGCCGCTGACGGTGGACACGCTCGCAGCCCGCGGCTTGCGCGAGCGCATCCGCATCGTTGCAAGCGGCAAGCTGATCACGCCGGCGGAAGTTGCGTGGGCACTGTGCGTGGGCGCGGATTTCATCAACACGGCGCGCGGATTCATGTTCGCGCTAGGCTGCATTCAGTCGTTGAAATGCAACAAGAACACCTGCCCGACCGGCGTCACCACCCATGACCCCCGTCTGCAGCGCGGGCTCGATCCGATCGACAAGGCCGAACGTGTGCGCCGCTACGCTGAAACCATGATCAACGAAGTCGGGGTCATCGCTCATTCCTGCGGCGTTTCCGAGCCGCGTCAGTTGCGCCGCGAGCATTGCCGGGTGGTGCAAACGGATGGCCGCTCCGTGCCGCT
>QJXZ01000382.1 GCA_003248125.1 Gammaproteobacteria bacterium
GTTTTGGGTTGTGGATGGCGGCCGCGACGACGGCGACGGCGAGTGAACTCACCGCGGTCGAGAGCACGCCGAGTGGATGGCAGTTCTTGCACGAGAGCGATGGCGTGGTCACGCAGGTCCGCCCGTTTCCGGGCTCCGACTACGACGAAGTCCGTGCGGTTGCCTCCGTGTGTGCGCCCTTGAGCAATCTGCTGGCCTTCATCGGCGATGCGACACATTTCTCCGAGTGGATACCCGATACGCGGGTGGCACGCGCAGTCGACGTGGATACCTTCTATTTGCGAACCTCGTCGCCATGGCCGGTGCGCGATCGCGACATGGTATATCGCTTGCGGGAACAGCAAACGACGCCCGTCGACGAACTCCTCATGGTCATGGAGGGCGCACCGGATTTGCTACCCCCTGACTCCGGCGCGGTGCGCATGCGCGCGGTATCGGGGTCGTGGCGGTTTCGCGCACGCGGTCTGTCGACCGACATCGTGCTCGTCACGCACATCGACCCGGGTGGCAATGTGCCCGTGATGCTCGCGAGGCGCCGTGTTCTCGCCATGCCAGGCCGCATGCTCGGCAATCTCAAGTCGCGCTATGCCACGGGTTGCCCGGGGTAGGGCAGCGTTCGTTCGGATTGCTGGCCGCGTGCGGACGGCCTTGGGGCGCTGCATTGCGACGTGTGTCGGGCCGGTGAGCAAGGCGTGCCGCATCCCGTTGACGGCGAGTCGCCGGCAATGGCCGCTCGCACCGAACACACCGGGACGTGGCTTGGGTGCTAACGCGTTGATGGTATCGCAAAGCTGCGGGCCTGGGCGCGAACGCCACGGCCGCTAGACCGAGCACGTAGGTGCTCAGGCCCGCAACTTCAACGTGCCCTCGAGAGCACCTGCGAGATCGAGCTGCACCGGAATCGTGAGTCCATCGCGCTCGCCGAGCCAGACCACCGCACGGATTTGCTGGTTGTCGTCGTCGCGCACGTCGAACTCGCAGCGCAGCGTCGCACCGGGCAGCTCGGTGGCTTGCTCGGCGCGCGTGAGTTTCAGGTAGAACTGGTCTTTGCCGTTGTGAATGTTTGGGCTCGTGTCGCAACCGTTCGGCAGGAACAGGGCCGACAACAAGTCGAGCTTCGAGCTCAACGTGCGTGGCGCCCGCTTCCGACCGTTCTTCACGTAGGTCATTTCGCCGTTCTTGAGCGAAATCTCTTTTACCTTGTTGCGCGCCTGTTCGATCAGGCTGTAGCCCTCGGGCAGCGGCGCACCGCCTTCGAGGCGGCCCGTGGCGGTGAAGTGGCTGCGCCACTTGGTCAGGAACTTGAAGAGGCCTTCCGCCCAGGCGCGGCCACGGATCAGATAGCTGTCGGCTTGCCGCTCGATGGTGATCTCGGCGCCGCCGACTCGGGACTTACCCACGTAGGCGTCGTAGTCCAGGGTAGTCGCCTGGGCCGCCAGAGGCCCCAGCAACAGGCACAAACCCAGGATTTTCGCCGTCCGAACCACCTTTTCCTGCCTCGAATCCAAAAATGGAGGAACTGTGGAGGAAAAATGGACTCCTCGCGAAGGAAAGTCAACGGCCAATTTGTTGCGGTATGTATCAATCCAGGATTGTGAAGCGCCGCTCGGCCATCGCAGCCGCATGGAAGATGGCCCGGCCCTTGTTCATGGTCTCCTTCCATTCCAGCCGGCCGATCGAATCGGCGACGATCCCGCCGCCTGCCTCGATGTAAAGGGTGCCGTCCTTGATCACGGCCGTGCGAATGGCGATGGCCGTATCCATGTTGCCATTCCAGGCCAGATAGCCGACCGCGCCGCCATAGATGCCCCGCTTGACCGGCTCGAGCTCGTCGATGATCTCCATGGCGCGGATCTTCGGTGCCCCCGACAGGGTACCGACCGGCAGCGTGGCGCGTAGCACATCCACCGCGGTCTTGCCTGCCTTGAGCCTGCCGACCACGTTCGACGAGATGTGCATGACGTTGTAGTAGCGCTCGATGACGAAGCTTTCGGTGACTTCCACGGAGCCGGTCTCTGCCACGCGGCCGACGTCGTTGCGGCCAAGATCGATCAGCATCAGATGCTCGGCGATTTCCTTCGGATCGGCGCGCAACTCCGCTTCCATGGCCTTGTCCTCTTCTTCCGTGCGGCCACGGCGGCGCGTCCCGGCAAGCGGCCGGTTGACGATCACGCCGTCCTCGACGCGGGCGAGAATCTCGGGTGACGAACTGACGATTTGGAAGTCGTCGAGATCCATGAAGTACATGTATGGCGATGGGTTCAGGCTGCGCAGGGCGCGATAGAGGTTGATGGGTGCCGCCGAGAAGGGCACCGACATGCGCTGCGCCAGCACTACCTGCATTACGTCACCCGCGGCAATGTAATCGCGAATCTTCTCGATGTCGGTGAGGAACGCATCGCGACCGTACTCTGAGACGAAGTCGTCCTCCTCTACCGGTTGGTTGGCCGACGACTCGACAATCTCGGGCACCGCCGCCGTCAAACGTTTTGCGGTTCGGTGCAGCGTTTCCTTCGCAGTCTCGAGCGCATTGGGCTCGGCGGGGTCGACCAGCGTGATGATCTGCATGCGTCCTTTGACGTTGTCGAAGACGATCACATCGTTCGACAGCATGAGCAGGATGTCGGGTGTGCCGAGCGGATCCGGCGGCGCACGCCCCGCGAGCCGCTTCTCGACATAGCGCACGGTGTCGTAGCCGAAGTAGCCGACCAAACCGCCGTAGAAACGCGGCAAGCCGGGTAACTCCGCGACCTTGAAACGCGCCATGAACGATTCGACGAACGTCAGCGGATCATCGCTCGCGACAGACTCGACCGTCCGTCCATTCTCGATCACCGCGATGTCATTGCCGCGCACGACGATGCGCGTGCGACACGGCAAGCCGATGATCGAGTAACGGCCCCACTTTTCGTCACCCTGCGCGGATTCGAGCAAGTACGAGTAAGGACCGGCAGCGAGCTTCAAATAAGTGGAAAGCGGCGTGTCGAGGTCGGCGAGCACCTCGTGCGTCACCGGAATACGGTTGTAGCCCTGCCGTGCGAGGTCTGCAAATTCGGTGGGATTCATGACGGGCTCCTAGCGGTGATGTCGGCTCGCGGGTGGGCGCGCATACGCCCGGTTGGCGATCAACGCCAACGCCAACGAGTCGTCCAGACCTCTAGCCCGTGCACGGCTATGTCCACCACATGGGAACGGCTAGCGTACGCGCCGCTGCGCAACGGCACAACTGCAGCGGGCCGCAGTGGGCGCGCGGCCTCGGCCGCGATCGTTGGTCATCGCGGCAACGCCCCCACAAGGCGCGGTCGAGCGTGCTCGCGATCCTCAATTCGCGCGCAGGCTCTCGGCCACCGGCAAGCGCGCTGCCCGAATGGCGGGTGGCATGCCACCGATGACGCCGATCACGGTGGCCCACACGATGCCCGTGACTGCCAGTGTGGGATCGATGCGAAGCGTCAGTGCGGTGCGCGTAATGCTGCTGCCTGTTGCGAAGTCGTTGCCGTTGAATGCAAACCACGCGATCGCAGCACCGGCGACGCCGCCCACCAACGCGAGCAACAGCGCCTCAGCGACGACCGACGCGACGACCGGCAACGCACCGAAGCCGATTGCACGCATGGTGCCGATTTCGGCCGTCCGTGCGGCCACGGCCGTGTACATGGTGTTGAGTGCGCCAAGCAACGCGCCGATTGCCATGATGCCGGCCACGACACGAGCAACCAGTTCCAGGATGCGGGAAACGCTTTCGGCGAGCTTCGCGTAGTACTCACTTTCGCGCTGCACTTCGACCGCGAGGCGTGGATCGCTCGTCAATGCCCGCTCGAGTGCGTCGAACGCGGCTGGCGACTCGAGACGGACCGTGGCGGCATTGAAGACGATGCGGTTGGCCGCGGCCATCAGTGTGTTGGCGTCGGCGAGCAGTTCCGACTCGTGCGCATCGCCGCGACTGGAGAAGATGCCGACCACCCGCCATGGTCCGCCGTGGAACGTGACTTCGCCGCCCAAGTGGAGATTTGCGAACTCGCGAGCTGCGGCGCGCCCAACCGCGATTTCACGCAGTCCTGGTGTGGGTAAGCGCCCTTCGATCATCTGGATCTCGGGTCGGACGACGATCCCTTCTTCCGTAATGCCGCGAACGACCACGGTGGCCATCTCGGCAACGGCCCGGCGCAGCAACGTCACCGACAGCACCACTTCCGGTGAGATTGCCGAAATTCCGGGCGCGGATTCGACCGCCAGCAACGCCTCTCGCGACAGCGTGGACAGCGATTCGGCAAGTGCTCCGTTGCGCATGACCAATGCACGATCGGGATCACCGGCCGATGTCAGCGTCCGAGTGAGTCCGTTCGCCATGGCGAGCACCGATACGAGCACGGCCACCACGCCCGCGATGCCAGTGCAAATGACCAACGACGAACCGAGCCGGGCGGGAATGCTCCGCAGGTTCATCAGTGTGATGGCGACCGTCTGGGACAGCGAGGTCATCTCGCGAGCGCCGCGGCAATGGCGACGTGGCGTGCTCGATAGGAAGGTATTGCCGTGATCAGCGCAGCGAGCAACGCGGCGAGCCCCGCACCGTGTACGTAGATGGCTGCCGGCAGTTGAATGTCCGGGATGCCGAATGCCGCGAACACGGAGGGAAATATCGTCGCGGCGATCCCAAGTCCGAACAGCGACCCGCCCACACATAGGACCAGCGCCTCGGCGAACACCAGAGTGAACACGGCGAACTCCGAGAAACCCACGGACTTCAGCACGGCGAGCTCTGCGGTTCGGTCGCGAACCGACTGCATCATGGTGTTGCCCGTCAAAAACAGCAGCGTGAACAGCACCGCGCCGAGAATTGTGTACACGAAAAAGCCGATGTCGCCGATCTGCGCGATTTGGCTGCGCACGTACTCCTTGTCGTTGAGTGTGCTGGTTTCGTTTGACGAATTGGCGAACTCATCATCGATGGCCTGGGCGATGGCGGTCGATCGAGATGGATCGTCGATCGTCACGGCAAACTGGTGAACGGTCCCTCTGCCTTCGATTCGGGCTTCGTCGAAATACTCGTAGTGGAAGTAGAGCTCGTTGGCAAACACACGCTCGTCGTCCGGGCCCGCGTTGGCGATGGCGACCAGTTCGAACGTCCACTCGTTGCTGCCGTCGACGCGCGGCCACATGGGCGAGATCACCGTGATGCGGTCGCCGATCTTCCAGCCGTAGCGTTCGGCGAGCGTCACGCC
>QJXZ01000137.1 GCA_003248125.1 Gammaproteobacteria bacterium
ACGGGGGCTCGATGTCTGCGACTGGGTGATTGCGTTGGCGGAAGATGTCGGGAGGCGTGTGCCAGTCCGGCTCGTGAAGGGTGCGTACTGGGATGCCGAGATCAAGCATGCACAAGTGCAAGGCATGCCCGACTTCTCTGTGTTCACGCAGAAGGCCAATACCGACTTCTCGTACCTCGTCTGCGCCGAACGCCTGCTCGCGGCTCGGCGCGTCGTTTATCCACAATTCGCGACTCACAATGCGCACACGTTGGCCGCTGTGATGTGTCTTGCGGGAAAGGCCGAGCGTTTCGAATTTCAGCGCCTGCATGGGATGGGTGAACTCTTGTACGTGGCGGCACGTTCACGGTTCGAAAACCTGCCACAGGTACGTGTCTACGCGCCGGTCGGCGGTCACAGGGATCTGCTCGCGTACTTGGTGAGGCGACTGCTCGAGAACGGCGCGAACTCGAGCTTCGTGAATCGGTTTCTCGATGCCCGTACGCCCGCGCGTGAGGTGGTGCGAGATCCGGTGAGCGTCGTCGAAGCGCAAGGCGCGCGCCATCCGCGGATTCGAATGCCGGAGGCGCTGTATGGCGTCGGTCGCGCCAATGCCAAGGGCGTCGATTTGTCGAGCGCGGTGTCGTGGCGTGCCTTGCAGGCGGCGATGGCTCCGCACCTTGCGGCGACGTTTCATGCCGGTCCTGCCGACGACGATGACCGACGGCTCAGATGGGTGATCAACCCGGCAGATGCCAGTGACCGTGTCGGCAGTGTCGTCGATGCGACGCGCGCGGACGTACTCGCCGCGTTCGATGCCGCGCACAGCGAGCAGGAAGACTGGAATGCGCGGCGCGCATCACAGCGGGCGGCCATCCTTCGCGGGTGGTCGGATGCGTTGGAACGCGAGATGCCGCGTTTGATTTCTTTACTCGTACGCGAAGCGGGCAAGACCATCGCCGATGCCGTGGCGGAGGTGCGGGAAGCCGTGGATTTCTGCCGCTACTACGCACAATCGGCAGAGACGGAGTTCGAACACGCCGTCGAGCTACCTGGACCAACTGGTGAATCGAATCGGCTCGAACTCACGGGCCGTGGCGTGTTCGTCTGCATCAGCCCGTGGAACTTCCCGCTCGCGATCTTCGTTGGTCAGGTGGCCGCTGCGCTCGCGGCCGGTAATGCCGTGCTTGCCAAACCCGCCGAGCAAACGCCGCTGGTTGCCGCCGCCGCGGTAGGGCTCGGTTGGACGTCGGGCATTCCGGCGGCCGCGCTTGCACTCCTACCCGGCGATGGCGCGGTTGGCGAGATGCTGACGCGATTGCCCGACATTGCTGGCGTTGCATTCACCGGCGGCACGGAGACCGCGCGGGCGATCAATCGCGTGCTCGCTGCACGCGACGGCGCGATCTTGCCGTTGATTGCCGAAACCGGCGGACAAAACGCGCTGTTCGCGGACTCGACCGCGCTTCTCGAGCAACTCACCGACGACGTGGTGCGCTCGGCGTTCGGCTCTGCTGGCCAGCGCTGCTCTGCGCTGCGAGTGCTCTTCGTGCAGGAGGATGTTGCCGATGCCGCGCTCGAGATGATCCGCGGCGCCATGGCGGAACTATGCATAGGCAATCCCGCGGCGCTCGCCACTGACGTCGGCCCGTTGATCGATCGCGCCGCGCGTGATGCGCTCGCTCGTCACGTCGACGCGTGTCGGGCAGCGGGCCTCAACGTTCATCAAGTTGTGTTGCCTAATGCGTGCTCGCAGGGTGTGTTCTTTCCGCCCACGCTCGTCGAGCTCGATCGCGTCGAACGACTCACTGAGGAACACTTCGGTCCGGTGCTGCACGTACTGCGGTTCGCGGCCGATTCGCTCGATGAGTGCGTGGCCGCGGTGCGTAGCCTCGGCTACGGGTTGACGCTCGGCATACACACACGCATCGATGGCCGGGCACAGCGCATCTACGCCGCGTCGCGGGTCGGCAATACCTATGTCAATCGCAACATGATCGGTGCCGTGGTGGGTGTGCAACCATTCGGTGGTGAGGGATTGTCCGGCACGGGCCCGAAGGCGGGCGGGCCGCGCTACTTGCATCGCTTCGCAACCGAGCGAACGCTCACCATCAACACGATGGCGCGCGGCGGTAACGTCGAGCTCCTGCGCGGTTGAACGTGGCGAATGCCGGAGCTGTGATAACGTGAGCCGATGCGCGCCCGGCTCCATCTCGGCTGTACACCCTGGCTGACACCCATCGGCCGGCGCGCCGACGAGCTTGCGGCGCAGGCCGTGTTCGCCGAGGCGCTGGGCTTCGAGTCGTTCTGGTTACCGGAGAATCACTTCAGCGGCGAAGGTGCCATCCCCGAGCCGCTCATGCTCTTGGCCGCCGTCGCCGCGGCCACGCGATCGATTCGCCTCGGCACCACGTCCTATCTGCTGCCCCTCAAGCATCCTGTGGCTGCCGCCGAGCAAGTGGCGGTGCTCGACCAGTTGTCGGGTGGACGCGTGATCCTGGGGGTTGGCCGCGGCGTCGCGCCGGGTATGTTCGATGCTTTCAACGTCAAGCGCAGCGCAAAGCGCGAGCTGTTCGCCGAATGCCTCGAGACGATGCAGCGCGCGTGGCGCGGCGAGTCGCTCGCCAAGGATGAGGATGTGCAGCTATGGCCGCGGCCCGTGCAGCTGCCGCATCCGCCGGTGTGGGTGGCCGCGTTCGGACCCAAGGCGCTCGCCCAGGCCGGCCGATTGGGGCTCCCGTACCTGGCATCGCCGATGGAGTCGCTCACGACGCTCGAGACGAACTACGCCCGTCATCGCGAAGCGTGTGCGGCGGCGGGCCGTGCCGAGCCCGATGCGGTGCCGATCATGCGCACCGTGTTCGTGGCCGAGGACGACGATACGCTCGTTCGGGCACGGCGGATCCTCGACGAGCAGCTGGTTGCATTCAGGGCGCAAGGCGCGCTTGCTGGTCGTGCGCCACCGGCCTCGGTGGACGATTGGGCCATCGTCGGCCGGCCCGCCGAAGTCGCCGACATCGTCGACGACTATCGCGCGCGGCTCGGCATGACGCACCTGATCGCGACCCGCTTGCGCGTGGCGGGCATTGCGCGCGAGGATTTCGAGCGTTCACTCGGTCTGTTGGCCGAGGGCATGACCGCAAATTTGACTTGATTGACGGTAGCCGAGAGGGGGGAAGCGACGTGTTCGATCTGCATTTCTGGCCGACGCCGAATGGCAAGAAGGTGACGATATTGCTGGAGGAATGCGGTGCGCCCTACCGCGTTGTGCCGTGCAACATCGGCCGTGGCGACCAATTCGAGGCGAAATTCCTGACCATTTGCCCGAACAACCGCATGCCGGCACTCGTCGATCATGCGCCGGCCGATGGTGGTTCACCGATCAGTATCTTCGAGTCGGGCGCGATCATGATGTACGTCGCCGAGAAGGTAGGAAAGTTTTGGCCGCAGGATCCGCGCGGCAAGTACGAAGTCGCGCAGTGGGTCATGTGGCAGATGGCGAACCAAGGACCGAAGACGGGTGAGTGCGGGCACTTCCGTCGCTTGGGCGAGAATGCGGGAGATCAGTCGTACGCGGTGCGGCGCTTCACGGACGAGGTCAACCGCCTCTACGGCGTGCTGGACAATCGCCTGTTCGACCGTCGCTATCTCGCTGGCGGCGAATACACGATCGCCGACATGATCTGCTACCCGTGGACCGTGAATTGGCAGGGCCAAGGACAGGACATCAACGACTTCCCGTACTTCAAGCGCTGGTTCGAGGAACTTTCCGAGCGTCCGGCCGTGAAGCGCGGTATGAACGTCGGTGGCGATCTATCCGAGGATTTTTCGAAGCTCTCCAAGGACGAGATCGAACGGCGTCGCAAGCTGCTCTACAACCAGCGCGCGCGGCCGGCGCCCACCGGCGGATTGCTCTGACATAAGCTGCCAGTCTAGTAGGTGTGCAGCGTGTCGACCGCGAGATAGCGCCGCAGGTAGTAGACGCATCCGTAGAACGGCAACGTATCGCCAAGCGCCACTGCGAACTTGAAGCCGTAGTTCGAGATCATCAGCACCAGCAGCGCTGCGAGCGTGATGTTGCCGGCCAAGTAGCTGGCACCGAACGTCACCGAGATGACGACGATGGAATCCACCATCTGGCTTCCCATGGTCGAGAAGTTGTTGCGTAACCACAGATGCTTGCCCTTGGTCATGCGCTTGAAGAAGTGAAAGAGCTGCACGTCGATGAATTGCGCGGCAACGTAGGCGAGCATCGAGGCAAACACGGCGCCCGATGTGCACGCATACAACAGACTGAACAGCTCGATGGAGCCGGTCACTACGTTGCCGCTCGGTAAGATGATGTCCTCGGCGAGGTGAATCACTTGCCACGGCGGTTGCGAATCTGGCGCCACCGCAGGCATTTTGCTGCCGAGCCACATCACGCCGAGGATGAAGAAGTTGAGCCAAAATCCCACCCACACCACATAGTTCGCACGGCGCCGACCATACAGCTCGCTGATGAGATCGGTGCAGAGAAACGTGAGCGGATACGGCAGCACGCCGACCGCGAGCGCGAGCGGGCCCATGTGGATGAAGCGGGTGATACCGATGACGTTGAGCAACGTCATCGAGCAAAGGAAGAACCCAGCCAATATCAGAAACACCCGTTCACGTCGTTCGAGCAGCTCGAGATCGACGAAGTGTGTCCCCTCAGGGCCGGCTGCGAGCAGCGCCCCGCCTGTTGCTTCTGCCATTAGCGTTCGACCTGACCCAAGTTGACGTGTAGCACCGCGCCGTTGATCACCGGGTGATGCGCGCACCAATGCAAGGTCTCGGCGATCTCGTCTGGTGACACCAGTCGGCCGAACGCGGAGATGTTGCGCACTTGCTCCATCGCCTCGTTCGGCACGTGCGCGCGCAGCATTTCGGTGTCGGTGAACCCGGGGCAAATGCAAGCGGTGTGAATCTCGCGACCGGCGAGGTCCTGGCAGGTTGCACGCATCATGCCCACCAAGGCGTGTTTGGTCGTGACGTAGCTGAATGACCCCGGCACGGCCTTCTCGGACAGCGTCGAGCCAACGTACAAGACCGACGAGCCGGGACGCATGTAAGGGATCGCGAAGTAGTTGAGCGTGTTCGGCGCGATCAGGTTCACTTCGATGACTTCGCGCAAGCTGTTGCTAGGCGTCTCGACCGCGCTGTCGTTGGCCAGC
>QJXZ01000310.1 GCA_003248125.1 Gammaproteobacteria bacterium
GCCGATGGCACTTTCGACGTGGCGCCGCTCATCACTGGCAGAGTCGGTTTGTCCGGCGTCGCCGCTGCGTTCAATGCTCTCGCGGACCCGGAGCAGCACGCGAAGGTTCTGGTGGAGCCGTCGTTGTAGCAGCACCCGCGGTATCCTCGAGTGGCGTGGATTGCGCCGCGTGGGCTTCGCCGCGGGGGTCGAGATCGAGCGCGGCAGGTGTCATCTCCGGCAGCGGTACGAATGGCTGCACGTGTTCGCGCGTGCTACGGCGCACGCGCAGCCGATGCAGCGTCCATACCGCGGCGAGCGCCAATGCGAACGCAGCGAAGTGGAACATGGCGCCGGCGCCGAACGCGCCCATCAGCGTGGCAGCGACCGCCGGCCCCACGACCGAGCCGATGCTGTTCATCATCAATATGCCGCTTGCCATTTCCACGAAGCCATCGTTGATGCTGTCGTTGGCATGGGCGACGCATAGTGCATACAGCGGCATGGTGGCTGCGCCGAATGCGAACGCGAATACGAGCGCTGCGTCGCCATGGCCGTAAATGCCAGTCAAGGTTGCGGCGATGGCGCCCAGACTGGTCAAGCCGAGGATGAAGAGACGGCGATCGTAGTGGTCGGATAGCCGGCCGACCGGATACTGCAGCGCGGCCCCACCGAGAATCGCGGCAATCATGAACAGACCCACGTCTTCGGCCGAGAATCCTTGCGCAGAGGCATACACCGGACCCAGCGCCCAGAAGGAGCCGGTGACCATGCCACCGAGCGCCGCCGCAACGACCGCGACTTGAGACGTACGGAACAGCTTCGCGAAGTCCAATCGCGCCCGACTGACCGGGTGTGGCGCAATGCTACGCGTGAGCCCGACCGGCACGATGGCGAGACTCAACAACAGTGCAGCGACGATGAACAGTGTCGCGTTGGCGGGGTCGTCCAAGCCGAGGAATAATTGGGCGCCGCTGATCGCAAGCAGCGTGATCATGGCGTACAAGGACAGAATCCCGCCTCGAATCTCGCTCGGCGCGCGTTCGTTCAACCAGCTTTCGATGACCATATAGAGCCCGCACAATGCCCATCCGGTGGCGAAACGCAGCAACAGCCAGGCGAACAGACCCGTCGACAGCGACACGACCAGTAGCGAAGACGTAGCGACGGCGGCCATCACCGCAAAGGTGCGGATGTGGCCGACGCGACCGATGACGCCGGGTATGGTGATGCAGCCGACTACGAATCCGAGAAAGTAGCCGGAGCCGGTGATGCCGATGTCGGCGGCCGTGAAGCCGAGTACTTCGGCGCGTAGCGGTAGCAGCGTCAGCTGCAGCCCATGCCCGGTCAGCAGAATCGCAACCGACAACAACAGCGCGGCGACGGGAACGAGATAGCGCGTCATGTCATGCGGGATCCGCCCAAGGAAAGCGTCGGTAGTCGAAACGGCGCTCTAAGGTCGGTTTGATGACCGCAAAGTATGGTGACAGGTCGAAGTCGCGTGGGGTGTAGCTGGCGTGATGACGCACCCGATAGAGTAAATCACGCGTTTCACGATCAGGTGACAATTGCCAGAGATCGGGCAGCACCGGATACCGCACCGACTGGAATGCCTCGGCAATGAGTGACGAGCAGATCGCTTTGGTGGGCTCGCCGCTGCCGAACGTGATGAGGCGGCGGCGCATGCGCGTGGGAACGGGTGGTGTCGGTAGCAGGTAGCGCAGCAGATCGAATACGTTCTTCAGGTCGTACTCGTCGCCAATATGGCGCACCGCGAATGAGATCAGCGCGTGACGATCTTCGAGCGCGAGGCCGATCGGCCGGCAGATCCGCACATTGCAGCCTTGGTACTTTGCGAACGGCACGGCCACCACGCCGCGCGCGACATCCGCTTCGACGAGCGGATCGGCGGCGGCATCACCCACGCATAGCGCAGCATGCGACCAGGTGGATTGGGTCAAGTACTTGATCGCACTGCTGATGCGCGAATTGCCTTCGACGAGCAACACGTCGGCCGGCTGGATCACCTGCTCCCAGTTCGCCTCACGACCACTGACCACGGTGGGTTGGTAACGCCGCACGGGCGCCGCCAGAAAGCGGGCAAGACGAGCCCCGATACCCTCGAGGATGGAGTTCACGATCGCCTCCGGCGCAGTTGCGCGGGCATTCTAAACTGGGCCCGGCACAGTCGCTCCGGGGAGATTACGTTCAGCCTAGATCTGCTATTAGGCTCGCGCGGGAGGGGCTGGGTAGGGGACCGGTGGTGTATTGCATGTCCGGATGGTCGATGCCCATCGTGATTGCGGCGTCGGTTTCCTTCAGCGCGCGGATCATCTCGGGCCCGAGCTCGAAACGCAGGAAGTGAACGGCCGCGGTCTTCTCCTCGGTGCTGCGCTCGAGGTCTTCGTTGGCGATGGCATAGACGCGCTCGAACCCCGCGACTGCCACCCACACCTTGTGCTCGACGCCGCGTAGCTTGGCGAGCGCCGCCTTGCGCTCGTCGACGTTCTCGTACTCGATCATGAACGTCGCCTTCCAGTTGTGGCCGTCGGGAATCAGCGGGTCGTAGGCGCGAATCTCCTCGGCAATCTCTTCGGGTGAGAAGATGCGCTCGGCGCGCAGCATCTCCTGCACTTGGTACTTCATGGTGAGGAAGTCTTCGAAGGCGAGCGTCGCGTGCGGCCCGAGCGCAATTCGCCGCGGCCGCTTGTGTGCGATCACGCGCGCCCGAAACGCGTCGCGCTCGACCGCATACTGCTCGAGGCTCCAGAGCTTCGATCGGTTCAACCGTTCCATCGTCATATTCCGTAGGCTTTGCGCACCATCGAGATCGGATGCAGCGCTTCGCCGCTGCCGAGCCCGTGCTGAATCATTCGGCCGGCCATCGGGCAATCCGAGCCATAGTGCTCGGCGCCGACATCCTGCACACGCTTGACCACGGGTCGCGCGATCTTCATCGCCTTGTCATAGGTCTCGGCTTTCACCGCGTAGGTGCCGTCGTGACCCGAGCAGCGCTCGATGGTCGTGATCTCCGTGTCCGGCACCAAGCCGAGCACATCCCGCGTCTTGGCACCGATGTTCTGCACACGCTGATGACATGCAACGTGGTACGCAACCTTGCCCAAGCCATTGGCAAAGTCGGTACGTAGCTGCCCCGCCTTGTGGCGCAGCATGAGGTACTCGAATGGATCGAAGAATGCGGACTTTACGCGCTCGATGTCGGCATCACCCGGGAACATCAGCGGCAACTCCTGCTTGTACATCAACACACAGGAGGGTATCGGCGCGATGATGTCGTAGCCGTCGTCGATGGCTTGCAAAAACACCGGCACGTTCGCGTCCTTCAGCGCGGACACTTTTTCGAGATCACCGAGCTCGAGCTTCGGCATACCGCAGCACCGCGCATCGGCCAGCAGTTTCACGTCGACGCCGTTGTGGGTGAGGACGGTGACCATGTCTTGGACGACTTTCGGTTCGTTGTGATCGCCGTAGCACGTCACATAGATGGCGACGCGCCCCGTGGTGCGGTCGGTAGCGACCACGTCGGCACGGGCGCTCATCTTCAATGTGCGCGTGACGGGCGGCTCGAAGCGCGGAATCGGTGCTTGCGGGTGAATGCCGAGTGCGGAGCCAATCTTGCGCAAAGTCGCGCTGCCCGCCGCCGCGTTCGCGGCGTGCCGGATGCCGGGCAGCGACAGCGTATCGAAGATCGGATCGATGCTGGTAATCAGCCGATCGCGGAAGCGCGTGTCACCTTGCTTGAACCGGTGTGCTTTGGCACGCAGCATCAGGTGCGGAAAATCCACCGCCCACTCGTGCGGCGGCAAGTACGGACACTTGGTTTGCGCGCACAAGTCGCACAGATAGCATTGGTCGACTACCTTCATGTAGTCCGCCTTGTCGATGCCATCGACTTCCAGCGTGGGTGACTCGTCGACCAAGTCGAACAACGTCGGGAAGGCATCGCAAAGCGACACGCATCGGCGGCAACCGTGGCAAATGTCGTAGACGCGCTCGAGCTCATCGTACAGCGCATGATGATCGTAGAACGCTTCCTCCCGCCAGGCGAGCGGTTGCCGGTCGGGTGCTTCGAGGTTGCCTTCGCGCATCGTCTTCGTTGCTCCGCAGTCCGATAGGAAGAGGGCCGCAAAGCGGCCCTCGATTTACTGACGGTGGCCCAGACGTCTAGGCCATGCTGTCCAGTGCTTTCTGGAAACGGTTGGCGTGCGAACGCTCTGCTTTGGCGAGTGTTTCGAACCAGTCGGCAATTTCGTCGAAACCTTCGTCGCGTGCGGTCTTCGCCATGCCCGGGTACATGTCCGTGTACTCGTGCGTTTCGCCGGCGATGGCGGCCTTCAAGTTGTTCGAGGTGCTGCCGATCGGTAGGCCCGTAGCCGGGTCGCCGACCGCTTCCATGTATTCGAGGTGACCGTGCGCGTGGCCGGTTTCACCTTCTGCGGTGGAGCGGAACACGGCAGCCACGTCGTTCTCGCCTTCGACGTCGGCTTTGGCAGCGAAGTACAGATAGCGCCGATTGGCCTGCGATTCACCGGCAAAGGCGTCCTTCAGATTTCCGAGCGTTTTCGAATTCTTCAGTTCCATGACGTCATGACCTCTTCAAGTGCTGTATGTGTGAGGGTGTTCGCGAACCCCAGCCCACCGTGAGTGGCAAGGGCAGTATATGCGTTCGTGCACCGCGGTGACTTTCTTTGTTTCGATTGGTGCCATTGAGACTGCCTATGATCGGCAGGGGTATAGAATTCGCCGCCTCCTCGAGGGGCTCTCGCCGTGCACCGCGCCGATACTCATACGACCTTGGCTATGCGCGCAAAAGCGCGTTCGATTGCGGCGAGTGAGTTTCGCTCCCTGACGTGGCTCGCGCTGCCGATCATCGTCACGCAGCTGTCGCAGATGGCTATGGGCATCGCCGACACCATCATGGCCGGTCACGTGAGCGCTGCGGATTTGGCAGGGGTGGCGCTCGGTGGCAACTTGTTCTGGCCAGTGATGATGCTGCTGTCCGGCACCGTAATGGCGGTCACGCCTTCGGTCGCGCAACTGCACGGTGCGGGCCGGCAAGCAGAGGTAGGCGAAGTGGTGCGCCAGTCGCTTTGGCTCGGGATGGGGGGTGCCGTCGTCTTCGTCGTGCTATACGGCCAGGTCGAGCACCTGCTGGTGGCGGTCGGCTACCTCGATGCGATGCGCTTCGGTTTGGTGCCGGTCATCGGCTATTTTGCGCTCCGCTATCTTTGCGAGGGCATGTCGTGGACAACGCCTGCAATGCTGGTCGCGCTGCTGGCGCTCGCGCTCAAGGTGCCGCTGAATTGGCTCTTCATCCATGGTGGTTATGGGATTCCCGCGATGGGCGGCGTGGGCTGTGGCGTCGCGACGGCCCTGCTCATGACGTTGGAAATGGCCGCGATGGTGGTCGTGGTGCTGTTTTCACGTTTGCAGTCCATTCGGCTGTTTGATCGATTTTCGCCACCGAATGCCGTGGAGATTCTGCGATTGGCGCGCCTGGGCTTGCCGATCGGCATCACGATGTTCTTCGAGATGGCCGTGTTCACCGCCGTTGCGCTGCTCATTGGTCGGTTGGGCGTCGAGGCATTGGCGGCGCATCAGATCGCACTCAACATCAACGGTGTGACGTTCATGATTCCGCTCGCGCTCGGGGTCGCTGCCACTATCCGTGTCGGGTTCAACGTCGGTGCCGAGGACTTCGATCGCGCACGGATTGCGGGCCGCGTGGCGATCGGATCGTCCGCTTTGTTCGCGGCCACCGCGGCGATTGCGCTTTTGCTCGGCCGCGAGGCGCTCACAGCGCTGTTCACGCCCGATGCAGCGGTCGCGACCGTGGCAGCCAAGCTACTCGTGTTCGTTGCGCTCTATCAGCTGTTCGACGACGGCCAGGCTACGGCCATTGGCGTACTGCGTGGCTACAAGGACACACGGGTGCCGTTGTACGTGACGTTGATCGCCTATTGGACGATCGCATTGCCGCTCGGCATCGTGCTCGGCTATGGGCTCGTAGTGCCGGCGCTCGGCGTGTTCGGCTTTTGGTGGGGGTTCACGATTGGGCTCGCGCTGGTCGCCCTGGTGTTGGTGACTCGGGTGTTCTGGATGGGGCGCAGCGTCGCGAGTATCCGGGCTTTTGCAGCCCGTTGACGACGGGCAAAAACCGTCTGCATTGACGGTTTCGTCTCGATTGCTAAGATGCGACCGATTCCCATTCGCCAATGGTGTATGCATGCCGGCTCTCAAGCATCCGTTGTCGGGCGCCATTTATCGCGTATGCGGCGACGGCGTGGTGGAGGTCGACAACAACGGCGTGAAGGGTGTCTTCACCTACGACGGCCGTTACGTGACAGGGGAGCTCAAACACGCAGATCCACACATGTTGTTGTGGCTCGCGGGACCACAATTGCCGGACGGTGCTGCGCCGCGCCGGCAGCGCGACTTCAGCGTAACGATCGCCAACGACCACGCAGCAGATGCTTGAAGGAAGGAGGAGGAGACCGATGGCCACCGTAGCCGAAAAACTGCCCCAATCGTCCGGCATCAGCTACCAGGCGTTGCTGGATGGCGATCTCGTGGCACCGGAGGCGACGTTACGCAAAGTCAATCCGTACACTGACGTCTCGCTGGTATCGGTGTCCGTGGACCGCTACCGCTCGCGCGCGTTCCACGAACTCGAGATGGAGCGTCTCTGGCCGCGCGTCTGGCAGATGGCGTGCCGCGAGGAAGAGATACCGGAAATCGGCGACTACGCCGTCTACGAGATCGGTCCGTATTCCATCATCGTGGTCCGCACGGCTCGTGGCATCAGCGCGCATCACAACGTTTGCCGGCACCGAGGTCGCAAGCTGTGCACGAACGACGGCCATGCGGCCAGCTTCATCTGCCCGTTTCACGGCTTCAGCTGGAACCTCGACGGATCGCTGCGCGGCGTCACCAGCGAATGGGACTTCCCACACATCGACAAGAAGAACTTCGACTTGAATCGCGTGCTGTGCGACACGTGGGGCGGTTGGGTGTTCATCAACATGGATCTCGACGCCGAACCCCTCGCCGCGTTTCTCGGCGAGCTGCCCGCGCATTTCGCGGTGTGGTCACCGGAAGACCGCTACATCGAAGCACACGTCGCAAAGATCATGAGCTGCAACTGGAAGCTCTGCCAAGAAGCGTTCATGGAAGCATTCCACGTGATCACCACGCATCCGCAGATCTTGGTCGGCATCGGTGACGAGAATTCTCAGTACGACGCGTGGGGCAATTTCTCGCGTGCGATCACGCCGAACGGCACGCCGAGCCCGCATCTTCGCTTCAAGCCCACCGAGCAAGAGTTGTTCGACTCGGTGACGATGAAGGATCTCGATACCGAGGGTATGCAAGTACCGGAGGGCATGTCGGCGCGGGCGGCGCTCGCGGCGGGTGCGCGCATGGCGCTGCAGCCGATCGTCGGTACGCAGACGCCCATCTCCGATGCGGCGGTGTCGGACAGCATCTACTACACGCTGTTCCCCAACTTTCATCCCTGGGGCGGTTACAACCGCATCGTCTATCGATTCCGGCCCTATAAGAACCATCACGACAAGTCGGTGATGGAGTGCTACTACCTGAG
>QJXZ01000240.1 GCA_003248125.1 Gammaproteobacteria bacterium
ATCGCGTCCCAATCCATCGATTTGCCTCCACCAAATCCATTGGAGGCTAACTCAGGTGATCGGTGGCCGGAAGAATCGCGGATTGGAGTTGGGTGTTCGGGCGGCCGATGGCACCGCGCAAATCTAGGCTCTAGCAGGCACCACCAGCACTGGGAGGGTCGATTGCCGCACGACTTTTTCGGACACGCTGCCGAACAGTAGATCGAACACCGCGCCATGCCCATGACTGCCGATGACCAAGAGTTCCGCGCCTCGCTTTCGGGCCTGCTCGAAGATCGTCTCCACTGTTGAACCTCGGATCATGATCGCCGTGGTCGTGATGCCGGCACCGCGCAGCTGCTCCGCCAGCTGTTGCAGCCGTTCGTGTTCGCGCCGGAACTCCGCAGCCACCTGGTCGCGAACCACTTCGGGCCCCGCCTCGTAACCAACGAAATCGGGCTCGGGCGCGGCCACGTGTAGCAGGAATACCTCAGCCGAATCCTTGCCGGGCATCGCTGCCACGATATCGACCATCCGATCGGTAACCTTGGAGAAGTCGATCGCGACGAGAATTTTCATGTCACCGCTCCCGTTTCGGTGAGTGCGCGCGCAACCACTGCGACTGGTGAAGCAACTCCTCTGCGTAGGCTCGCGTGAACGTGCGTGCCGCGTCCGCCGATAGGTGTGACCACTCGGGAAGAGTGAGCCCTCGCATCGTTTCGTAGTCTTCGAAATGCAGGCCTAGCACGCCAGTCTCAGCCACGAGTCGATCGAACACCTTGCTGCGCGGATAGAACTCGCGTTCCACCTGGCGGTAAAAGTCCGATGATGGGCACCGCACGAACACGACGTCGCCACCGCGGGCGCGGATTTTTTCGACGTCGCGGCGAGTCTCGGCAATCGTCTGCGCCAGGCGGTCGGGCGCGACACCGCCGAGATAATCGGACTTGAACGCTTCCCAATCGGCGACCCAGGCGTGCTTCGCATGATCGACAAGGTAACCCGGCGACTCGATGCGATACCACATGCGTGTCTGCCGATCCGGTTCGCTGGTCGCGATCTTCCAGACCTCGTCATACGGGTCGAATGTGCCCGCGCGCCTAGGCAATTGCAGACGGTAGAGCAATCGCGGCAGCGTGTAGTCGGGATCGATGAACGCCAGCAGTTGCTGCAGACGCACATACAACGCATGGCCGAACCGCTCCGCCGGTGTCTGTTGTCGGTAGTGTTCCAGTGCCGCCACGAACAATCCAAGCTCCGGGGGCATGAAGTACACGATCTCCGTGACGCCGACGATCAGCAGCCCCTTGAAGTCGTCGTCGGCGGCGAGATCCGTCAGAAATGGCCGCGCGTTGGTACCAGCGAGTGCAAGCTGGACCGGTCGCAGACCCGTCACGTCCTCGAAGACGTCGAGGTCCGTGTCGAACAGAATGCGGGAGGCGCCGATGATCGCCACTTCGACATCGCCGTCATCGATTTTCCTCCGCTCGGCCACCCAGTGATCGGGACCGTCAGCGAGATCCCAAGGCACGAGCCCTTTCCCGCGCATGGCGTGTTCCCAACCGCCTACCGCGATCAGCGTCAACAGCAGGGCGGCTACTAAAGCGCCGTTGCCAACGGATGGGAGCGGTCGCTCGTAGTAGTCAGCTTCGTCTACTCGCACGTCACTCATACGCGGGAACGCCTCAGAACTGGAAGTAGATGAACGCATCACCGGCGCCTTGCGTGGTGATGATGGCGAACAACATCGTTGCCCAGATGCCAGCGAGCAACGCGGCCGGCATGCGCTCCGCAACCTGCTCGAGGGTCCGATTGCGCATCAACCAGTGAATGCCGACCAGCGCGCCAATCAGCACGACCACCTCCACGATCCGCACAGTGGGCAGCACGGGGAGGGCCGCAGCCTGGAGGCCAAACATCGATTTGATCATGCCGAACGCCTGCGGAAAGTCCTCCGCACGAAAGAAAACCCAGGTGATGTTGACGGCGAAGTACGTCAGCAGCGCGAGCGCAAATTGGAATGCGGTGCCTCGAGCGATCCGAGCGCCGGCGAACCGCTCTTGCAGCCAACGCTCGATCGCGAGGTAGAGTCCGTGCAACCCACCCCACACCACGAAGGTCCAGCTGGCACCATGCCACAGGCCGCCCAGCAGCATGGTCGTCATCAAGTTGGCGTAGGTCCGACCCCGGCCTTTGCGGTTGCCGCCCAAGGGGATGTATAGGTAATCACGCAGCCAACTCGACAGCGAGATGTGCCATCGGCGCCAAAAGTCGGAGAACCCAACGGCCGCGTACGGAAACTGGAAGTTGTTTGGCAACGAAAAGCCGAGGCATAGCGCGACACCTATGGCAATAGTCGAGTAGCCAGCGAAATCACAGAAGATCTGTCCCGAAAAGGCGAGCGTCCCCAGCCAGGCATCCAATGCAGGCAGCGCGTCCTTGGCGCCGAACACCGCATCGGCGGCGGGCGCCAGGAATCCATCCGCGATGACAATCTTGTTGAACAGGCCGATGGTCATCAACGCGAACCCCCATCGAAGTTGCGCGGCGGTGGCGCGCCGCGGCGCAGCAAACTGGGGAACCAACTGGGTCGGACGCACGATGGGGCCCGCAACCAATTGCGGGAAGAAGGTCACGAACAACGAGAAGTCGAGTAGCGACTTTGCCGGCGCGGCGCGCCGTAGGTAGACGTCGAGGCTGTAGGCCATCGTCTGAAACGTGTAGAACGATATGCCGACCGGCAGCACGATGCTCCACTCGGGCGGGACGTAGTCGACGCCGACCGAAGCCATCAGCGCCTGCCAGTTGTGAAGCAGAAATTCGCCGTACTTGAAGTAGCCGAGCAAACCCAAGTTGACGCTTACCGAGACAACCAACCACGCGCGGCGTCGGCCCAATTGTTCCGCCGCGTAAATACGCCGGGCGACGATCCAGTCGACGGCGGTCGAAAGCCACAGAATCAGCACGAACGGAGGATTCCAGGCTGCGTAAAAGACGTAGCTCGCCAGCAGCAGGTTGACCTTCTTGACCCGCCAAGGCAGCGGCAGGTTGTGCAGCGCGAGAACGACCGCGAAGAACAAGATGAACGTGAGCGAGTTGAATAGCATTACCTCACCCGCTCGAACGCGCCGAGTTCAACATCTACTGGATATCCGCCCCCTCTCGAGCTTGGCAGGTTAAACCATCGTCACGAGCCAGGCTATATGCAATTAAGGGTTCGGTATCAGCGCAATCCCGCATTCTGGAGTGGGTGTCCTCCGAAGCGGTCTCTCGCCATGCTCGATGAACAAGATCGGAAGTTGATTGGCCGATCATACTGGCCGAGAAACATGGAGTTCCCGGCTTAGTTGACTGCACAACTACCGCAAGCATCGAAACGGACGCGATGGATACGCACCCGTTCCGACGCTGGCGCCGCTATGGGCGCGCTTCCAGCACGATATTCATCGTCGATGTCGCGGCGAGTCGAACATCGGAGAATCCCGCCTCCCTCAAGACTTGCGTCAGGCGAGCGGGTCCCGCCTGCGCACCCAGCGCAAGGCCGATCTCTTGGGATTTGGACACTGCCGTACAACCAATGGTCGAGAATCCGTAGAGCAGCTGACCCGCCGCGTGCAGGTTGTCCTCGAGTCGATCGCCGGCCAGAGGTTCCACCAACATCAGCGTCCCTTCTGGATGCATCGTCGATCGAATGTAGTGGGCTATACCAACCGGGTCGCCCATGTCGTGTAGGGCGTCGAAGACAGTGACCAGATCATAGTCTCGTTTCGCAAAACCTTTCGCATCTGCAATTTCAAATACAGTGTTGTCCTCTACGCCTGCGTTTGCAGCAATCTCTCTTGCACCCTCGATTGAGGGGGCGTGGTAATCAAAGCCAAAGAACTGAGCGTTCGGGAAGGCGCCTGCCATGATCACGGTTGACCGGCCCCTGCCACACCCAACGTCTGCAACGCGGCCACCGTTGCTCAACTTCTCAGCCACGCCGTCCAGCGCTGGAATCCAGTCTGCAAGTAGGGATTCTTCATAGAGCGGCCGGAAGAATCGCTCCGTGCCGCAGAAGCAGCAGGGGCTGCGATCACCCCAGGGGATACCTCCTCCTGACCGAAACACTTCCTTGTTTTTCTCATGGTCCATGAACGCCGAGGTTACGCTCTGGAACAGTCCAGCCATGCACCCGGGGGAACCATCGGAGGCAAACACCAACGTCTGCTCCGGGGTCATGTGGAACCTGCCTGATTCTCCGTCGTACTCGACGTATCCTCCGGCAGCGTTCGCCGCAAGCCACTCCCGAACATAGCGCTCATCTGCTCCGGCGGAATCCGCAAGCTCGCGACTCGTCGACGGGCCAATTCTGGACAAGGCGCCGTACAGACCAAGTTCGTCTCCGAGATGAGCGAGCAACACGCCCATTGCGCCTGCTAGATGTTCCGACACCCGCGTCGACAATTCCTCCAACCTATCCTGATCGACTTGCATCTCTCTCCTCCAATTCAGCAGCCAAAGTGAGGTTATCGTCCCGCAAGAATCCGGTGCAACGTCAATTCTTCATACTCGGGATCAACTGGGCTCAGTTAGATGGAATCATTCATTCGAATTTTGATTCGCCTTGTCGCACCGGTCGGTCGCCCGAGTGTCTCGTCACCGTAATTGCGCGAAAACATGTGGTAATTCGGCGCTGCCCGCGTGCAGTCGTCGCTCCGTATTTCGGTAGTATCGCGAACGGGCGAGGAATGGAGCTCGATCGATGAACTGGGATGCGATAGGTGCGATTGGCGAGATCATCGGAGCGGCGGCAGTGGTCCTGACACTCGCTTATCTTGCGGCGCAGATCAGACAGGCGAACCGGGCCACCCGAATCAGCTCCGAACAGACCGTCTATGCAAATTTTGTTCGGCTAACCGCCGACCTGGTCAACGACAACGAGACGGTTGCGATAATTCGAAAAGGGTTCGCGAAATGGGAGACGCTGACGCCGGACGAGCAAGCAACCATTCACAATTACTGGGCCACTCTGCTCGGCCACCTCAGCATGGCCTACAACCTGTACCTCGAGGGTACGCTTGCCAAAGAAACGTATTCTGGTTTCGAGAACAATGCAGTTTCTGCACTTCTAGAACCGGGGTTGGCGGCATGGTGGAACTTGGCGTCGAAGA
>QJXZ01000292.1 GCA_003248125.1 Gammaproteobacteria bacterium
CGCGCCCTTCGTTGATGGCGCGCACCACCAACGACTGTCCGCGCCGGCAGTCGCCGGCGGCGAAGACCTTGTCGACGCTCGTCTGATAGCGGCCGTAGTCGGCTGCGTAGTTCGAACGCGGGTCGTAACCGACATTGATCCGATCGGAGACGTTGTGCTCCGGGCCGAGAAAGCCCATCGCGAGCAAGATGAGATCGGCCTTCCAGTCCTTCTCGGTACCCGGAATTTCCTCGAGCTTCGGGCCGTTCCACTTCACCTCGATGGTGCGAATGCCGGTGAGCTTGCCGCCTTCGCCCAAGAAGGCCTTACCGGAGATGCAATACACCCGTGGATCGTTGCCGTACTTGCGGGCCGATTCCTCATGACCGTAGTCGACGCGATAGATCTTCGGCCAGGTCGGCCAGGGATTGTCGGCGGCGCGATCGGCCGGCGGCTTCGGCAGGATCTCGAAGTTGACCAGCGAGCGGCAGCCATGCCGCAGGGACGTGCCGATGCAATCGGTGCCGGTATCGCCGCCGCCGATGACGATCACGTCCTTGTCCTTGGCGGAGATGTATTGACCGTTGGCGAGGTTCGAGTCGAGCAGACTCTTGGTGTTCGCGGTCAAGAACTCCATCGCGAAGTGGATGCCGGCGAATTCGCGGCCCGGCAGCGGCAAGTCGCGCGGTACGGTGGCGCCCGTGGCGAGCAGCACGGCGTCGAACGTTTCGATCAGCTCGGCCGTATCACGCGTGCCGCGCGCGCCATCGCCGAAGTTGGCGTTCGTTTCGAAGGTGATACCTTCGGCACGCATCAGGTCGAGGCGCCGCTCGATCACGCCTTTGTCGAGCTTCATGTTCGGAATGCCATACATCAAGAGGCCGCCGATGCGATCGGCGCGCTCGTAAACCGTCACCAGATGGCCCGCTTGATTGAGCTGTGCGGCGGCAGCGAGGCCCGCGGGACCCGAGCCGATCACGGCCACCCGCTTGCCGGTGCGCACTTCAGGCACGCTCGGCACCACCCAGCCTTGCGCGAAGCCGTGGTCGATGATCGCCATCTCGATGTTCTTGATGGTGACTGCAGGGTCCGTGATGCCGAGCACGCACGCGCCTTCGCATGGCGCCGGGCAGACGCGGCCGGTGAACTCGGGAAAGTTGTTGGTCTTGTGCAAGCGGTCGAGGGCTTCGCGCCAGTGCCCGCGGTAGACCAGGTCGTTCCACTCGGGAATCAGATTGTGAATGGGGCAACCGTCGTTCGACTGGCAGAATGGCACGCCGCAATCCATGCAGCGCGCGCCCTGTTCCGTGAGTCGCACGTGATCGTGCTCGGTATAGATTTCTGCAAAGTCGAGCAGCCGTACCGTCGCGTCGCGATACGGCGCGGCTTTGCGAGAGATCTCTTTGAATCCCGTCGGCTTGCCCATGAACGTCCTTACGCTTCGGCCGCTAACGGCAATGGCTCGCCGCGTCGCTTGGCAAGCATCACGCGCTTGTAGTCGACCGGCATCACCTTCACGAATTGACCGACCGACCGCGACCAGTTGCTGAGCACGTGCTCGGCCACGGTCGAACCGGTGTACTGCTTGTGCTTTTCGATCAGCGCCTTGAGCTCAGCCAGATCTTCGTCCTCTCCAAGTGGTTCGAGCTCCACCATCTGCATGTTGCAGCGCTCGGCAAATGTGCGCGTCGGATCCCACACATATGCGATGCCGCCCGACATGCCGGCCGCGAAGTTGCGGCCCGTTTCACCGAGCACCACGACGCGGCCGCCGGTCATGTATTCGCAGCCGTGATCGCCGACACCCTCGACCACCGCGGTTGCACCGCTGTTGCGCACGCAGAAGCGCTCAGCCGCGACGCCGCGCAGAAACACCTCACCGCTGGTCGCGCCATACAGTACGACGTTGCCGACCAGGATGTTTTCTTCCGGAACGAAGCGGCTCGACTTGGGCGGATAGATGATGAGCTTGCCGCCCGAAAGTCCCTTGCCGACGTAGTCGTTGGCATCACCTTCGACTTCGAGTGTCACGCCCTTCGCGAGCCATGCACCGAAGCTCTGCCCGGCGCTGCCGGTGAAGCGGAAGATGATCGTATCGTCCGGCAGCATGTCAGCGCCCAAGCGTCGAATGATGGCGTTCGAAAGCATGCCGCCCACCACGCGGTTGGTGTTGACGATAGGCAGGCTCTGGTCGACTTTCTTGCCTTCCGCGAGCGCGGGCTCCGCGAGGCGAATGAGTTCGTTGTCGAGCGCATTCTCGAGTTCGTGGTCTTGCTTGTGGCGAGCGTAAGAACCGAGGAAATCCTCTGGCTCTACCGCCTTGGTGAGCAGTTTCGCGAGGTCGATACCTTTCGCCTTCCAATGATCGACTGCCTGACGCGGCTCGAGTAGATCGGCGCGGCCGATCATGTCGTTGACGGTACGCAGGCCGAGCTCGGCCATGATCTGGCGCAGCTCCTTGGCCACCATGAACAGATAGTTGACGACGTGCTCGGGCGCGCCGGTGAATTTCTTGCGCAGTTCCGGGTCTTGCGTGGCGATGCCCACCGGGCAAGTGTTCAGATGGCACTTGCGCATCATGATGCAGCCGAGCGCGATGAGCGGCGCGGTGGCGAAGCCGTACTCTTCGGCACCGAGCAGCGCTGCAATGGCGACGTCACGACCGGTCTTCAGCTGACCGTCGGTCTGCAGCACCACGCGCGAGCGCAGGTTGTTCATCACCAGGGTCTGGTGTGTCTCGGCAATGCCGAGTTCCCATGGCACGCCGGCGTGCTTGATGGACGTCAGCGGCGATGCGCCTGTGCCACCCGTGTCGCCCGCGATCACTAGGTGATCCGCGCGCGCTTTGGTGACACCGGCGGCGACGGTACCCACACCGATCTCGGCGCCGAGCTTGACACTGATGCGCGCGTACGGATTGGCGTTCTTGAGATCGTGGATGAGCTGTGCAATGTCCTCGATCGAATAGATGTCGTGGTGCGGCGGTGGGCTGATGAGGCCGACGCCCGGGGTCGAGTGCCGAATCGATGCAATGTACTCGTCGACCTTGCGACCCGGCAGCTCGCCACCTTCGCCCGGCTTCGCGCCTTGAACGATTTTGATCTGCAGCTCATCGGCGTTGGAAAGGTAATTGATGGTCACGCCGAAACGACCGCTCGCCACCTGCTTGATGGCCGAGCGCTTGGAATCGCCGTTGGCGAGTGGAATGAATCGTTCCGGATCCTCACCACCTTCGCCGGTGTTGGACTTACCGCCCATGCGATTCATCGCGATGGCGAGCGCTTCGTGCGCTTCCTTCGAAATGGAGCCGAAGCTCATCGCCCCGGTTGCGAAGCGCTTGACGATCTCGGCCTCGCTCTCGACGTCGGCGAGCGGTATGGCATTGGCCGGATCGGTCTTGAATTCGAGCAAGCCGCGTAGCGTGCAGTGCCGGTGGTTGTCGTCGTTCACTTGCTTGGCGAAACGCCAGTAGGCGTCCTCGCTATTGGTGCGCGCTGCAACCTGGAGCTCTGCGATTGCCGCCGGATCCCACATGTGGCGGTCGCCGTTCTTGCGCCAGTGGAAGTCGCCGGGGTTTGGCAACACGGGCAGGCGGATGACGTCACGGCCCGGGTAGCCTTGCTCGTGGCGGCGCTGCAACTCAGCGGCGAGCACGTCGAATCCGACCCCCTGCACGCGGCTCGCCGTACCGGTGAAGCAGCGATTGATGACTTCGTCGGCGAGGCCCACGGCCTCGAAGATCTGCGCACCTTTGTACGATTGCAGCGTCGAGATGCCCATCTTCGCCATGACCTTCAATAGGCCCTTGGCGGTGCCTTTGCGATAGGCTTTCACCACGTCTTCGTCAGTCTCGACGTGCGGTGCGTCCTCGAGAAAGCCATCGAGTCGCGCTTGCCACAACGCCTCGAACGCGAGATAGGGATTGATCGCATCGGCGCCATAGCCGATCAGCAAGCAGTGATGGTGCACTTCGCGCGCTTCACCGGTCTCGACCACGATGCCGATCTTGGTCCGTGCTTGCGTCCGGACGAGGTGGTGGTGCACCGCGCCGGTGGCGAGCAATGCAGAAAGCGGAATCTTATCGGGCGCCATGTTGCGATCGGACAGCACGATCAGGCTTCTGCCGTCGGCGATCGCGGCACTTGCTTCTTCGCAGATACGGTCGAGCGCGGCGATGAGGCCCTTGCGTCCGGAACCTGCAGGATAGGTGACGTCGATCGTGCGGCTCTTCCAACCGCGATGGTCGATGTGCTTCAGCGCCGTCAGTTCCTCGTTGGTGAGGATCGGATGCGGAATGCGCAGGCGATGGGCGTGCTCGGCAGTGGCGCCCAGCAAATTGCGCTCGGGGCCGATGTAGCACTCCAGCGCCATGATCACTTCTTCGCGAATCGAATCGATGGCGGGATTGGTGACTTGCGCAAATAACTGCTTGAAGTAGTCGTACAGCATACGCGGTTTGTCGGACATGACCGCGAGTGCGGCGTCGTTGCCCATCGAACCCAGCGGATCACGCAGTTCGGTAACCAGCGGTAGCAGCATGAATTGCATGGTTTCCTGTGTGTACCCGAACGCCTGCATGCGCGACATGAGCGTGTCGGGATAGAAACCGTGTGGCTCGCGGTTCGGTGACAGATCGTCGAGGTCGACGCGCTGTTCTTCGAGCCACTGCTTGTAAGGGCGTGCCTTCGCCCACTCGGCCTTGATCTCCTCGTCGGGGATCATGCGGCCTTGCTCGAAGTCGATCAGGAAGATCTTGCCCGGCTGCAGGCGCCCTTTCTTGATCACCTGCTCGTCGTCGACCGGCAACACGCCAACTTCGGAAGCCATGATGCACATGTCGTCGTCGGTGATGTAATAGCGCGAGGGCCGCAGGCCATTGCGATCGAGCACGGCGCCGATGTAATTACCGTCGGTGAAAACGATCGACGCCGGGCCGTCCCAGGGCTCCATCAAACAGGAGTGGTATTCGTAGAAGGCGCGCTTGTCGGCATCCATCGAAGCATGCTGCTGCCAAGCCTCGGGGATCATCATCAGCACCGCTTCTTGCAGCGTGCGGCCGGTCATCAGCAGGAATTCGAGCACGTTGTCGAACGTACCGGAGTCGGAACAGTCGGGTTCGACGACGGGAAACAATTTCGGTAGGT
>QJXZ01000030.1 GCA_003248125.1 Gammaproteobacteria bacterium
ATCTACGCCGGACAGGGTGTGCACTACGCGAAGGCATGGGGCCCCCTGCAAGCGCTGGCCGAAGAGTGGAACATTCCCGTTACCACCTCGATCGAGGGCAAGAGCGCGTTCCCCGAGAACCACCGGCTGTCGCTCGGCAGTGGCGGTCGCGCCAATCCACGCGCGGTGAAGACGTTTCTCGCCGAGGCGGACGTCATTCTCGGCGTCGGCTGCAGTTTTGCCCTCACCGGTTTCGGCGTGCCCATGCCGAAGGGCAAAACCATCATCCATGCAACGCTCGATCCGATGGACCTCAACAAGGACGTGGTGGCGCAGTATGGCCTCATCGGCGATGCCGCGATCACCCTCGGTGCGCTAAGGCTGTCCATGGGGCCGCTCGATCATGCGCCTGCGCGAGCGCGAGCCGATGTGCCGCAGCGCATCGCGGCGATTCGCGAGGAATGGCTCGGCAAGTGGATGCCGAAGCTGTCGAGCGAGGCAACGCCGATCAATCCGTATCGAGTGATTTGGGAACTCAATCGGCTGGTCAACAAGCAGAAGACCACGATTACGCACGATGCGGGTAGCCCACGGGATCAAATCACGCCGTTCTGGGAGGCCAATGCGCCCCTGAGCTACATCGGTTGGGGAAAGACGACTCAACTTGGTTACGGCTTGGGATTGGCGATGGGTGCCAAACTCGCGCGACCCGACCACTTGTGCATCAATGTCTGGGGAGACGCGGCTATCGGCTTCACCGGCATGGATTTCGAAACGGCGGCGCGCGAGCGCATTCCGATCCTCTCGATCCTGTTCAACAACTTCTCGATGGCCATCGAGATCCCGATCATGCCGGTGTCGCAACAGAAGTACGGCGCCACAGAGATTTCCGGCAACTACGCCGACATGGCGAAGGCATTCGGTGGCTATGGTGAGCGGATCACAGATCCGAACGACATCGTAGCGGCGCTAAAGCGCGGCATCGAGGCGACGCGTAAGGGTCAGCCGGCGCTGTTGGAGTTCATTACCGCCAAAGAGATCGAGATCTCGAACGAATAGGTGCGCGAAGCCCCCACGTCCGTTGCACTGGATGTACGGTGGCTGCGGATGTCGAGACTGGGAGATGACGTATGAGGCAGATGTGGATGCTATTGATGTTCGGACTGGTGTTGGGGTGCACTAGCTCCTACTCGGGACAACGGCCGGATACGTACTACGCAGAGTCGGTGGAGAAGGTTGGTGAGGCGTCGTTGTTTTCTGGCGACGCATCCGTTCTTTCGGACGATGCGATCAGCAGAATTCTGCAGCACCGCTATGAAGCGCCTCCGCTCAGCCGTATCGCAGTGTTGCCGTTCGGCTGGTCGCAGTGGTCGGGATGGTCGGAGCAATTGGCGATTGTTACCGACCGCATCAACGAGCAGGTACTAGGTAAGCTCGAGAGTTCCGGCAAGGTCTATGATGCGACCCTGCTGCCGTCGATTCTGGTGCCCGAGAAGCGGACCGTCCCATACCTCAGAGAAGCCGCTGCCCGTTTTCAGGCGGATCTTCTTCTCGTGTTTCGATCTTCATGCGAATCATTCGAGAAATACCGACTGTTCGGGGCGGACGAGGCGAAGGCATACTGCAGTGTCGAGGCTGTATTGCTGGACACTCGATCCGGTTTGGTCCCATTCGTTGGTACTTCGCTTCAGAACTTCACTACCAGGCAGCAGGATGGCGATGTCAATTTCCGTGAGGCGGTACTGCGCTCGCAATTGGAAGCGCTCGGTTCTGCCCTCGCGGAAATCTCGACCTCGGTGGTGTCTTTCTTGGAGTCCGGGTCGAGCGGCGTCTAGCCTCGAGCATTTAGTCGTTCTTGCGGAGGCAGCAATCGAGCTGGGACCAGATTGGCGCAATGGCAGAGTTGTTGGGGGCGATTGGCGTCATCGCGTCCGTCATGTATCTCGCATATCAGATCAAACGGAGACAGGGAAGCCTTCGGTCTCAGCCGCGAAGAAGCGATTCGCCTCAATGGATTCAACCTGGCCCTGCTGCGACAACTCGAGACCAACCTCAAGATGCAGATGGAAGCAGAGGAACGCGAGCAGACCGTTGCGACGCTGCGTCTGCAAATGCAAAGCCAAATCGGAGTATGGTGGCCGCACGCAAGAATGTTCTTCTCGAGTTCATTCGTCGACGAGGTGGACAGCATCATTCGCGGCGAACGATAGAGCGACGAGGTAGCTGGCTCGATGCCGACCATCGCTGAATTCACGGCACGTGAGATCGAAGGGGCGTTGGCACTTTGGGCGGAAACGGATCACCTTGGGTTGACGCCCGAGGACGAACCCGTGGCTCTGAGCGGGTTTCTGCAGCGAAATCCTGGTTTGAGTCATGTTGCCATCGACGAAGGGCGTGTCGTTGGCACTGTGCTGTGCGGTCACGATGGCAGGCGGGGCTATGTACATCACATTGCGGTCGCCAACGCCTACCGTCGCAACAATTTGGCGTCGCGGCTCATCGAGCGCGCCCTGGTGGGATTGCAATCGAGTGGCATCGCGAAGTGTCACGCCTTGGTCTTTCGCGACAATCCCTATGCCGAACTGTTCTGGTCGCGTACGGGATGGCAGCTTCGGGATGACGTCTGGGTCTACTCGAAGAGAATGTAGGGCTTATCCTTCCTGGTACGAGATTGCGGATGGCCGGAGTTCGATTAACTGGCGCCTCGTGAGTTCTACCCGCATTCGTTCCAACGCCGTGCTAACTGACGAAATGTGGCAATTGCGAGTTACGTGCGAAACTTGGACACGACGGAGCATTGGCTACTTCGTAGGCGACGTCCGTCAACACTCGAGCAAGTTTGGAGCTTAGTCGATGAAAAAGATTTCACTCGCGGATTGGGCCTCGATCGCTGAGGTGGTAGGAGCGATCGGCGTAGTCGTTTCATTGCTGTTCGTGGTGCAGAGCATCAACAGAAATACGGCAGCGCTTGCAACCAATGCGGAGAGTGAGTTTCTCAGCGCTTGGCGAAATGCCGTGCAGATTCCCTTCTACACCAACGAGAGGCTGGCCGAAATCCAATTGAAAGTGCATACGCGCCAGCAGCTGACGCCAATTCAATCGAAGATGTGGGAGAACTCGTTGCGCGCGCTATTCGATACTTGGTCGCAGGGCTATGGGGCGTACAGGAACGGCGTGATGGATCGGGAGTCGTGGGAACGGTGGGATGCTGCGATCTTCACGCTGTGGGAGAGAGAGCGAATGGATGAGTTTTGGGCCAACATGGGGAAGCATTGGTCCGGGACGAGCTTCGGAGAACACATCAACAGGGGGCTGGCACGTCGCGCGAACGATATGGACGGATGACGCATTGGGAGGTGCGGCGGTGAATCTAGGTTGGCATGAGCTCTGCCTACAGTGCAGCGACGTCGGTGCGACAGGCGTTCTATTCGGCATTGGGCATGGACGTGGTTCATGACAGTGAGCATTGGGTACATCTCGCCGACGGCAGCTTCCATCTGAGCTGGTGTGGCTG
This sequence comes from Gammaproteobacteria bacterium, assembly GCA_003248125.1. Taxonomy (GTDB): domain Bacteria; phylum Pseudomonadota; class Gammaproteobacteria; order Pseudomonadales; family Azotimanducaceae; genus SZUA-521. The sequence continues at coordinate 3,494 of QJXZ01000030.1, forward strand.
TAACAGGTACACCTGAGCAGTACTCGAAGAGTCGGATGGGGTCGGATGGGATGCACTGGCGGATCCGCGATCCCGAAGGAAACGCGGTGTAGTTCGACACGATGTTGGAAGAAGAGCCCAAGTTCAAGTTGGTTGAGCGGCTGCTGAGCGACTGCGAGAGGTGCCTTGCCCAAGCTGGTATCGATTCGACCACATTCGCAGCGTTCAAGGCCGAATTGACGGAAGACTGTCTCGATGGGAGCCGCCTCGGCTGACTGCCTGGTGGATCGCGAAGTACGTCGGGGTGGGTGACTAGCCCCATGTACATGAGGCAGTGATGGAGACAGGCAGAAGCGTGAGCTACGTTCGGGCACACCCGTGCTAGGTTTCACGCCGCATCGTCGACCTGCCGTTCGGCTAGTTGCCTCTGCACCTCCTCGTAGCTGTGCTTGTCGATGCGATATCCCGCGTAGAAGCATGCTGCAATCAGGCCCCACACGAGTGCGAACGGTCCATCGATTACGCCGAGCGCAAACACCTGATCTTCGGTCACACCGGTTGCAACGGCATTGGTTGGGAAATCGATGAGGTCGAGGGCGATGCCAGCGACAACGTGGCCCGTGCCGTTGGATGCCTTTGCGAAGAACGTACGGGCGGAATAGAAGATGCCTTCTTGGCGGCGACCAGTTGCGAGCTCGTGCTCGTCGGCGATATCGGCGAGCGCCGACATAACGCTGATGTTGATGATCGAGCCGCAGGCAGATGCACACGTGCCAAGGACAATGATGAACGCGACCAACTCCCAAGAAGTGTTTGCGGGCGCGAGATCGAACAGACGCAGCGTCACTGCTGCGGACCAGAAGAGGGAAAGACCGGCCGCGGTGGCGACGATGGTCCAGCGTTTGTCGATGCCAACGTGGATTCGATCTGCGGTCACGAAGCCGATGATGTAGCCGAACACGTTGTTCAAGATCAGCCAGCCAATTTGGTAGTCGGTGAGCTCCCAATAGAACGTGCCCATGTAGATACCCAGCGTTTCGTGGGTACCGATCATGATCGACAGAAAAAAGAGTCCGAGTAGCAGGAATCGGTAGTTGCGGTTCGCGAGCGTGGACCAGATGTCCTGGACTAAGTGTTTGGGCCGAAACGAGGGCAAGTCCTTCGGTATTTGCTTGAGGAACGGTATGCGGTCGCGAGTGGCGATGGCCGAGGTGAGGATGGCACCGACGATGAGACTCGATCCGAAGAGAATGATCGGCAGGTACGCATCCTGCGTCATCCGGCCGTTCTCATAGGACGGGAAAATCACGAACCACACTGCAATGTGCATGGCGATTACGCCGACATAGGTGAAGATGTTGTTGTAGGCCATCACCTTCGAACGCTCGAAGTAGTCGTCGGAGAGTTCCGCTCCGAGTGCGAGATGCGGTACGGCAAACAACGTAATCGACAACCGCATCATCACCAGAAACACCATGAACCACGCGAACAGCCCCCACTCGCCAAGGCCCGATGGCGGGTGGTAAATGAGGAAGATCGAAAGCACCACGGGCAGTGGTGCGGCGAACATCCATGGATGGCGACGGCCCCAGGCGCCGCGCGTGCGATCGGATATCGATCCCATCGTCGGATCGGATACCGCGTCGAAGATGATGCCGATGAATACGGCGGCGCCGGTCAACGTACCGGACAGGCCAAGAATCTGGTTGTAGTAGAAGAAGGTGAGCGCGTTGAAGATCCAGTTGGTCGCCGCCTCACCGATGGCACCAACGCCGAACGCGAGCTTCGAACGCATGGGAAGACCGGCCGCTGCCACGTTTCGCGCGCTCGCCACAGGACGTGCGCTCGACTATAGCCGAGGACGGCGGTAGTTTTTCGGCATCGTATCGAAGCAAGGTGGCGCATGATCGATCGACCGGCAATCACGCAGACCAAGGCGCAGCGCGCCGCGGTGATTCGAGTTCAGGTGCCCCGTTCCGAGATCGAATCGGCAATGGACTCTGCGATCGGCGAGTTGTTGACAACGCTGGAAGAGCAGGGTCAGGCGCCGGCGGGACCCATGTTCGCGCACCATCTGTCGTTGTCGGACACCCGGTTCGACTTCGAGGTCGGCTTTCCCATCGACTCGCCGATCGAGCCGGCCGGCCGAGTGGTGAACGGTGCGCTGCCTGCCGCGACCGCAGCACGTACCACGCATCGTGGCCCTTACGAGGAGCTATATGAAGCGTGGCGAGCATTCGGTGAAGTGCTCGAGCGCGAGGCATTGCTCGACCGAGCGGGCCTCGAGCGCGGTGACACGCTGTGGGAGGTGTACGCAGTCGGTCCCGAGACCACACCTGATTCGACTAAGTGGTGCACAGAGCTGTATCTGCCGCTATTCGAGCGATGATAAGGTCGCGGATCGAAACATTGATTTGAAGGGGGGCGAGTGGCACACGACCTGATCATCAGAGGTGGCACCGTCATCGACGGCACCGGCAAAGACGGCGTGCGCGCCGATGTGGCGATCGACGGTGAGCGCATCGTCCGTGTTGGTGATCTCACGGGTGTCGACGCCCAACGCTCGATTGACGCCACAGGTAAGCTAGTCACGCCCGGATTCGTGGACTTGCACACTCATCTCGATGCACAAGTGGGCTGGGACCCCGAAATGCGATCGAGTTCCTACCATGGCGTCACCACCGCACTGATCGGCAATTGCGGCGTCACCTTTGCGCCTGTGGCCGCCAACAACCGCCGCTATTTGGCCGAGCTAATGCAAGCGGTCGAAGACATTTCCGCCGACGCCATCATGGACGGATTGCCGTGGAACTGGACCAGCTATGGTGGCTATCTCGATGCCGTGCAATCGCTGAAACCGACGTTGAATGTGGTCGGTCTCGTCGGCCATTCGTCGGTCCGCTTCGAGGCCATGGGCGATCGCAGCATGGACGAAGGTGTGCAAGCAAACGATGCCGAGCTCGCTCGCATCGTCGCCTTGGTCGAGGAATCCGTGGCCGAAGGCGCCGTTGGGTTCTCGACGTCGCGGTTCTTGGGGCACAAGGTGCCGGATGGCAGGCTCACGCCGGGCACCTTCGCGGATCTGCGCGAAACGGAAGCGATACAACGTGCGGTCGTGAAGGCAGGCGGCGCCGGCGGTCTCTTTCAAGCTGCGCCAGATTTCCAGAGCCGCTACGAAACGGAACTCGAGATGTTCGAGCGCGGTGCCGAGCTCGGCTGCCATGTCATGTTCTCCGGCGGCGCCGGTGCCAACGGCGATGGCGGCGTGTCGCGCTTCGGTGAGTTCCTCGATCGAAATAATCGTGGTGGTCGGCGCGTGACGGGCATTTGCCATACGCGGCCGAGCGGTGCGCTGTTCGGCCTGGCTAAGGCCTCGCCGTTCAATACGCCGGCGTGGAACGGGTTGATGAAGTTGCCGACCATCGCCGATCGCGTGGCATCGCTACGTGATCCGGTCGCGCGCGACTCGCTGATTCGCGAGGCGAAGGAATCGGGCTTTCGTGTGCGGCCCGACATGCTGCATCCGCTCGGTTTCGGCGACTCGCCGAATTGGGATCTCGATCGCAAGGCGAGCCTTGCGCAGATCGCCGACAGGGCTGGCAAGGATGCGGTGGATGTGTACGTCGAACGTCTGCTCGAATCGGAAGGCCGGGAGTACTACAACTTTTGGATGTTCGGCGGCGCGCTGGAGAACCAATGGCAGTACATGCGGATGCCCAATTGTATTCCCATGCTAGGGGATGCCGGTGCACACGTCGGCATTTTAGTCGACGCCGATTCGCCCACGTTCTTGCTGGCGGAGCTGACCCGCAATCGGGGCGTGTTCACATTGCCGGAAGCGATCCACAAGATCACGGAACAGTCAGCGAATGTGCTGGGCTTGCGTGACCGCGGCGTGGTTCGCGAGGGTTGGATCGCGGACCTCAATGTCATCGACTACGAAGCGCTGGACACGTGTCACCCGGAGTACGTCAACGATTTCCCCCACGGCGGTGGTCGATTCATCGTCAAGAGCAAGGGTTACATCGCGACGCTGGTGGCTGGCCATTCGATCATCGAAAACGGCGAGCACACGGGTGTGCGACCCGGTCGGGTGATTCGCGAATTTGCCCGCGGCTGACGTCGCCGTGCTCGCGCAGCAGGCGAGCGGGATCGGCGATCTCGCGCTGGCGGATGCGGACGTCATCGATCATGAGCGGGCGCTCACCGATCGTGTGCTCGACAGCATCCGGGCGCATGGCTTCTTCCGGCTGTTGGTACCGCGCCGTTTCGGCGGTGCGGAGCTGCCGTTGCCGGCATATGTGCCGCTCATCGAACGTATCGCTCAGGGTGATGCCAGCACCGCGTGGTGCGTGAACCAGGCTGCGGTGTACGCGACGATGGCGAGCCGTGCGGAACCTGAAACAGCAAGCGAAATCTGGGGCGACCCGCACACCGTGGTTGCCAACGGCCCGCCCGCGCCCGCGACCATCAAGCCGGTGCAAGGCGGTCATCGGCTGAGCGGACGATGGGAGTTTTCCAGCGGCTGTCGTCATGCCAATTGGTTCGCGGCTGCGACCATGGTCGATCGCGGAATGCAGGTGTCGCTGGTTCCACGCGCGGACGTGTCGCTCGTCGACGTCTGGCACGTGCAAGGGTTGCGGGGTACGGGCAGTTTTTCCTTCGAAGTGAGCGACGCATTCGTGCCCACGCGGCGCGTGTTCGACTTCAATTCGCCGGCGCGCGAACCCGGGCCGCTCTACACCGTTCCCGTCAATCTGCTGTTCGCGGCCGGGTTCGCAGCTGTGGCACTCGGCAACGCACGGTCGGCCCTCGATGCCGCACACGAACTCTTGTCCGGCAAGCGACCCGTGTTCGAGCGGACCGATGTGCGCGAGCGCGCGAGCGTGCAACTCGACGTAGGGCGCGCGGAGGCGACATGGGGTGCTGCGCGGGCCTTCCTGACCGAGAGTATTGCGGCGTTGTGGGGATCGGCGACGGCTGAAGGTGGGCCATCTCGAAAGTCGCGCATTGGCCTGCGGCTTGCGTCGACGCATGCCATTCAGTGTGCCGCCGATGCGGTGCAAACCGTCTATCGTACGTGCGGGTCTACTCCAATCTTCGATGCATCGCCCATGCAGCGGCGGTTTCAGGATGCGCACGTCATCACGCAGCAGGTGCAGGGGCGGTTGTCGCACTACGAGACGGTAGGGCAGGAGTTGCTGGGGATGGCGCCGAAGGCGCACTTTTTCTGATGTCGTGGCGGCAGGTATGGAATTCGACTGGAATGCCATAGGGGCGATCGGTGAAATACTGGGCGCAATCGCAGTCATCTGTACGCTCTTCTATTTGTCGATTCAGATCAGGCGGAATCAGACGGAGATGTTCTCGAGTCTCGCCTCGAGCGGTCAGCAGTCGGAGTTGGCCTTGCGGAACAAGCTGGAAGAATCATCTGGGCTCATCTGCAAGGCCAACGCCGGTGAAGGGCTGACGCGGGAAGAGACATACCGACTTCGCCAGATCACACAGATGGTGGATGCTCGGTATTTTCTTGCGTACGTGCGGATCGTCGAAATGAATGGAAGTACCCACATCATTGCAAGAACGATGGCAAGGGTACTGGTGGAAAATCCCGCCATTCGTGAGGATTGGCGTGAGTATCAACAGCAGTGGCTGAAGGACTTCGCCGACATCGATGCGCACCGGGCGAGTGCATGGGTCGACGAGGTCAATGACGCGGTCGCGAAGTTGGCCAAGAAGAGGCAGGGGTAGGGGCAGCGTGATGAGTTGGGAGGCGGTTGGCGCGATCGCAGAGCTGCTGAGTGCGGTCGGCGTGCTGGCAACCCTTTTCTATCTTGCCCATCAGATCAAGCTCAACACCAAGGAAATACGGGACTCTGCGTTGCAATCCCTGCAAGAGCAGAACATGGCGTTCTTGGATTCGGATATACATACCGAGATCGGTGACATCTTCGATCGAGCGAACGCTGGCGAGGCGCTCTCGCCCGCCGAGAATGCAAAGCTCAGGATCTGGTTCGTCCGAGGCATGAAGCTGCACGAACAAGTTTTCCTGCAGCATCAAAGAGGGCGAGTAGACGACGAGATCTTCACTACCTATCACAATCGGTTGGCGCGCGAGATGAGTTCGTCGTGGGCCGTCAAATACTGGCCGTGGGCTCAACATTTGTTCTTGCCCGCGTTCATTCAATATGTCGAGTCTCTGCGGGACGAGGCATCGTCCGCATGAAGGTGTGGTACCTGGCGCGACCCCTTCGGTCGATTCGCGCCTGCGATCGGATATTCGGTGTACGATTGCGGTTCGAAGCAACGGACGTGACCAGCCAGACGATCGATCGGCAGCAAGTGATCGAAGTCCATCGTCGAGAGGAGGGAGCGATGGCCAGCGACACGAGACGCGATATCTTTCGGACTTTGGACCGGCTCCATGCCGCACAACGCGCAGGCGATGTCGATGGCATGCTGAGCGCGTATTCGACCAAGGGGCAGTTCATGGACATAGGGAGGCTTCGTAGTTACTTCGATGATCTCGTCGCGCGCAATGTGTTTCGCGAACGTACCGTCGATGCGTCTACGTGTGAGACCTTCGTTTACCGCGACAGCGCGTTGGTGCGACCGATCGTCTATCACACGCCGAATGGCCCGCGCTGCTTCTCGTTCCACCTGCTGAAAGAAGGTGATGGCGAGTGGCGCATCATCGACAATCGCCGCTCTCAGTTGTTGAGCGAATCGGCTTACGAGCCGCGTATGGTGGCGAATGCCGGCCGCGTCATTGGCAGCCGGGGCATGGTGTGGATTCGCCGTCTCGATGCGCCGATCGACGAAGTTTGGCGTACCGTCAGCACCAAGGAAGGTTTGGATCGCTGGTGGATCACGCGCTCGGTCGAAATCGATTTGCGCCCGGGCGGACTCTTCAAGCACCACTGGACCGACACCATCCGCGATTTCGAAGTGAATTCGTTCATCGAATTCGAAAGTCAGCCGACTGGCGGCACCGGCCGGCCGAACCTGTCGCGTATCGATTTGTACGCCGATGGCGAGTGCACGGTGTACTCGTTTATCGACGGTTTCCAATCGCACCCCCTGCCGTTGTCGATGCCGTGGACAGCGTCGGGCTGGCATTGCGGCATCGACACCTTGGAGTCGACGCTGACGGGCCGGAACATCGAAACCGACTTCGGGCTCGGCGGCGAGTTCTACTGGCGTTACCTGCGCCGCTATCACGCGCTGGCTCGTCGGCTGAGCGAGGTGAGTGGCTCGGTGCTCGATGACGAAGAATGGCGAGGCGCGTATCTCACGCAGAGTCTGCCCGCCTGAGACTGCGAAAGTAGGAGCCATGCATGAAGAAGTACGATGTGCGCGCGATCCGCGCAGCGTTCGCGAAGCTGTCGCAGCGTGCAAACGAATCCCTCGGCAAATTCGACGAATGCTCGATCGGCGTTGGCAGATACGTCCCAGGTTCGTCTCCTTGGGAGAAGCACAACAATGGCGATGAACTGTTGTTGGTTACCGATGGTGATGTTCGGATCGAAGTGCTCGAGACGTCGGGCGAGTCTCACGAAGAGCAATTGCGAGAAGGCTCGCTGTTCGTCGTGCCGGCCGGCAAGTGGCACCGATTGACGGCCACAGACAACGTCAACATCTTCTACATCAGCCCGAGCGAGTCGGGTGTGGAGCGAACTCGTGAGCATCCGGTCGATATCTCGCGAGCGTAAGAGGGGATCGCCATCAACTGGGAAGCGCTAGGCGCAGTCGGCGAGCTGATTTCGGCGGCCGGCGTTATCGGCACGCTCGTCTATCTGTCGATTCAGATCAGGGCGAACACGAAGGAAAGCCGACTCGCAGCAACCAGCGACATTGCCCGCCAGTACAACGCCTACCTCACGCACATTACGGCGGACAAGGAGCTGTCCAGCCTCTGGCGTCGCGCGATCGATGGCGACGTCTCGGAACTCTCACAGGATGATCGGGCGCGCGCCGTCATGATGATGGGAAACGTCTTACGCATCTTCGAGAGTGCGTTCATGCAGCGGCAATCGGGTCGCATGGAAGAAGATACCTGGCAGGGCTATCAGAAGCTCATCGAGAGGGGCGTAAGCTCTTCGATCTTCCCACTGTACTGGCAACTCCGACGCGAGATGCACGACCACCGGTTTGTAAGTCTGGTGGACACGGTGGCAGAGCATCCCGACACGAGAAAGATGTTCGATTGAGCGATAACCGATGCAATTCTCCAAGCGGCTTCGCAGCGCAGTCGTGCGCGGCGAGATCACCAAGAGCGTTCGAATTTGGCGATGGCCGCACGTCAAAGTCGGTAATGCCTATCGCCTCGGGACCGGTCGTATCGTGGTGGACAAGCTCGGCCAGATCGACTTCGAGGACATTACGCCGGCGCTTGCGCGCGAGACGGGGTTTGCCGGTGTCGCTGACCTGCTGAAGACGGCCAAGCACGGTGCGGGTGAGAACGTGTACTTGGTCGAATTTCACTATGAGGATGGCTTCGGCTAGGGGTGCCGTCGGACGATGGACGCCGACCCGGCGGCAGGATGAGAATGGCGACGGTCGTCCGGCTTTGCCGGTTTCGAACGAGGAGGCTCCGTGGTCGTCGAGTTATCGGGCGTGTGTAGGTTGCGCCGGGAAACGTGGTCGCGTGCAGTTCAGATTGCGTTCGTGTTTGCGTCATCCATCCTGCTGGTGGCCTGCGAGGCGCCTGCACCAAAGGAGGCACAGCTGGCCTCGGCCAAGACCGAGGTCGCTTGCGAGGAGGAGGCACCAACGGGCTCGCGGATCGGACGGCTGAGCTGTAAGCGAGTGGCAGACAAGGCACAGGCCGAGCGCAACGCGCAGGACGCGGTGAATACGATTCAGCGCACCGCAGCTGGCCAGACGACGACATCGGATTGAATTTGGCTGCGCCGGCAATCTCTACGTACGAGTTGCGGGTGTGAGACTCGTCGGTGCTGCGTTCCCTCGAACCGGCACGATGTCGATTCGCCAGGCAATTGGTCAGCTTGGTCTGGGCAAAACCTACCACATGCAGGAAATCTTCCTGAACCCGGATCATGTTGGCGTGTGGGAGCGGCTACTCGATGGAACGCAGCCTGATTGGCAATCGTTTCTCGGCGACTACGTGGCAACGCTCGATGGTCCCGCCTGCTTCTATTGGCGAGAGATTTGGCACACGTTCCCCGACGCTGGCGTTCTGCTCCTATTGCGGGATCCGCGTGAGTGGTACGAGAGCATGATGCAGACCATTTACCCGACGCTCACTTCACCGGCCCTCAATGCCCAGCCCGCGATTCGAATGATCCACCGGTTGTTGCTCGACCAGTTCATGAATGGCAGGTTCGAAGACGAGGCTTATGCCATCAACCGCTACCGGGCCTACTGCGAAGAGGTCATGCGTGACGTACCGGAGGAGAAGCTTCTGGTCTATCGCGTGACCGACGGCTGGCAGCCGCTATGCCAGTTCCTCGGCTGCGATGTACCCGACTTGCCGTTTCCGGCTCGCAATACGACAGCCGAATTCAGGGCGCGCGCGAAGCTGGATGGCGGGTAGCACGCGCGGTTTGCGAGCTGATGGACGCCCACGCGGCGGTGGGATCAGAATTGCCGCGCTGGTCTGACGTACTGCGTTCGAGTGAGGAGGTTCCTTTGGCCGTTTCGGTTGTGCGCGGCTCGCGCGCGCAAGGTTGGGGACGTAGAGGAGGTGTAGGGATCCTCGGCGTTTCGGTGGTGCTGTTGGTCGGGTGTGCGGCGCCGGCCGAAAAGGAAGCTGCGGTCGCATCGACGAAGGCAGATGTCGTGTGTCGAGAGGTGGTCCGCGCTGGCTCGCGCATCAGCCGTGAGAAGTGTGAGGACGCCGACGCCACCGCTCGGCGGCAGCGTGGCGAGGATGAAGCATTGGGTACGATTCCGCGTGGCGTTGTGGAACCGACGGGCCCGACCTTCGAGAGAGGGCCCTGACCAACACGGTCGACGGACCGACGCGTATCGAAGCTGGGACTGGTCGACGCTGCGGTGCAAAGAGCCGTCGCTATGTCGAGCCGGGAGGGGTTTCCGAACCCGGACGTACGGGATCGGTTGCTCGACACCACGTTTCCTCTGATTTTCACGTTCGTATAGCCTCAGCTTGGGCTAATTCGATGGAGACGAAGTGGACGTTTACCAAACCGCTCAGCTGCTTGGAAATCTCGGTGAATTCGTGGGTGCCGCCGCGGTAGTGGCGTCGCTTGCTTACCTCGCTGTTCAACTAAGGCGAAACACCTTGGCAACCCGTGCCTCACTGGACTTTGCGATACGGTCGGACTTCAATCGTTGGCATGAAATCGTCATGACCGACCCGCGAATGGCGGAGCTGCTGCAAAGGCTTGGCGACTCGAAGGAAGACTATCCTGCGAAGTCCTTTGCGAACTGGCTGTTGAACCGCTATGCGAACGTTCAAACGGCGTTTGACGCGAACATATTCCGTCGGGAGGAGTTCCCTGCCTGGAAGGCGGATTTCAAGCGGCAGATGGAGATGTTTCCGCGTGCCGTGCCGCTGATGCAGGCGCAAATGCGCTACTACGGCGACGACTACTTCGAGCTGTGGGACATCCTCGAGCCGCTCAAGACAATCGACAATGCGACGGGCAAGTGATGGACGTGGGATGTGCGACCGCATGAATCGGAGCCGCTTCAATTAAGACACCTAGAAGGACACCGATCTTTCGATATGGTGGCCACGATCGTGATCAGCGTTGTGGTGCGCGATAGTGCTCTTTCGAGGCAGATCGATTGGCAAGTCGAAGAGATCGTGCGAATACCGTAGGAGTGGCGACGCGTGAGCTGGGAAGCGATCGGTGCCATTGCGGATATTCTGGGCGCCATTGCTGTCGTTGCTACGCTCATATACCTAGCGCGTCAAATACGCGACAGTGCCAGGGCAACGAGTGTCGAGACTGAGCGAGATATCAGCGAAGCGTGGAACCAAACACTCGCCGAGTTGGGTCAGAACGAAGAGATCGCCGCGATCCTGGCCAAGGGATTGAAGAACTATCGTGCGTTGTCTCAGCCCGAGAAGGCCATATTCCATACGCGAATGGGCCGCGTCCTGAATCACAACTACACCCAGTACCGGATGCGAGAAAATGGCTTTGGTGATCCAGTATTTGCGGACAACATGGATCGAGTGGCCATGATGGTGTTGAAGTCGCCAGGGGGCGCCCAATGGTGGGAGGACGTTGGACCAAGCTGGGCGCACTATGAATACGTGCAGGGCTTGCGAGAGAAGTACCGAGATGTTCGTCCGCTGTCGGATTTATCGTTCATGAAGTCCGATTGAGTATGGTCTTGGGCTACGCTTACTGAGCCGTTTGGCGCTTTCAATACCTAGCCATGATCCGGTAGTCTCGCCGTTCGCTCTTAGCTGGGTAGCGCCATGGCACTCAAGGGAACCGTTCACTACGAAACGCGCGGTCAGGTGGCCGTGCTCACGGTCGACAATCCGCCGGTGAATCCGCTCTCGAGTGGCGTGCGGCAGGGGCTCTTCGACGGCGTCGCCAAGGCGCTGTCGGACGATGCCATCAAGGCGATCGTCGTAACGGGCGCCAACCGTGCGTTCATCGCCGGTGCCGACATCTCCGAGTTCGGTGCCGCCGGCAGCGAAGGGGCAAGCCTGCACGAAGTGCTGACGCGCATGGAGAACAGCACCAAGCCGATCGTTGCGGCGCTCAACGGCACTGCGTTCGGCGGTGGACTCGAGGTCGCGCTCTGCTGCGACTATCGCGTTGCGGCGCCGACTGCGCCAGTCGGCCTACCGGAAGTGAAACTCGGGCTGTTGCCCGGTGCTGGGGGCACGCAACGATTACCGCGACTGGTCGGTGCGCAGCGGGCACTCGACTTCATTCTCTCCGGTGACCCCGTGCTTGCACCCGAAGCGCGCGAACTCGGTATCGTCGACGAGGTTGCCGAAGGCAACGTGGTGGAAGCGGCGGTTGCTTTCGCCAAAGACGTGGTCGCGAAGGGGGCGAAATTGCGCAAGATCCGCAACGAGACGACCAAAATCGATGCGGATCGCGGCAACGTCGAACTGTTTGCAGAAGCACGCAAACGCACCGCGAGCACCATGCGCGGCCGCTTTGCGCCTGAGATGATCATTCGCTGCGTCGAAGCCGCCGTAAACGCAGGCGACTTCGATGCCGGCCTGCAGGTCGAGCGCGAATGCTTTGCGAAATGCTTGGCGCATCCGCAGCGTGCGGCACTCATCCACATGTTCTTTGCGGAGCGTGAGTGCGCCAAGATTCCTGACGTGCCGAAAGACACCGCGACCAAGTCGATCAAGTCCGCGGCGGTAGTTGGGTGCGGAACCATGGGTGGCGGCATCGCGATGTGCTTCGCGAACGTGGGCATTCCGGTCACGATCCTCGAGATGGACGGCAAGGCACTCGATCGTGGATTGGGGGTCATTCGCAAGAACTACGATCGTATGGTGAATCGTGGCCGCATTACGCCGGCCGAGCTCGACCAGCGAATGAGCCTACTCACCGGTACGCTGGACTACGCCGCACTCGGCCAAGCGGACGTCGTGATCGAGGCCGTGTACGAGAACATCGACGTCAAAGTCGACGTCTTCAAGAAACTCGAAGGTGTAATGAAACCTGGTGCAGTGATCGCATCGAATACGTCGGGGCTCGACGTCGATCGGATGGCTGCCGCCACATCGCGGCCGCAAGACGTGATCGGCTTGCACTTCTTCTCGCCGGCCAACGTCATGCGCTTGCTCGAAGTCGTCCGCGGCAAAGAGACGAGCAAGGAAACAATTGCGACAGCCATGCAGCTCGGGCGCACGCTGAAGAAGATCGCGGTGCTGTCGGGAAACGCACCGGGCTTCATCGGCAACCGAATGCTTGCGGGCTATACGAGGCAAGCAGGTGAAGTAATCCTGCAGGGGGCAACGCCATATCAAGTCGACGGCGTGCTGACCAAGTTCGGCATGGCGATGGGCCCATTCCAGATGAACGATCTGGTCGGTCTCGATCTCGGCTGGCGGGCACGCAAACTGTCTGGCATGAAGCCGGAGGACGTGCCGATCACGGCGCGCGTGGCCGACAAGCTCTGCGAGCTCGAGCGGTTTGGGCAGAAGAACGGTGGCAGCCGTGCCGGCACGCCAGACCCCGAAGTCGTTGAGCTCATCGAGCAGACGTCCGCAGAGCTCGGAATCAAGCGCCGCAAGATCGATGACGACGAGGTGCTGAAGCGCTGCCTCTATCCGCTCGTCAACGAAGGTTGCCGCATTCTGGAGGACGGCATCGCGCTACGCGCAAGCGACATCGACATCGTCTATCTCAACGGCTACGGCTTCCCGGAAGTGACCGGCGGACCGATGTTCTGGGCGGAGCAGCAGGGCCTTGCCAACGTGCTGGCCGACATCGAGAAGTTTCATGCCGAGTATGGCGATGCATGGCGACCTTCCGAGCTGCTGAAGCGGCTGGTCGCGGAAGGAAAGGGCTTCTCATCGATTTGACTGGCAAGTCCACGCAGGCCTGGAGAGCTGGATTGTGTGGGAGCGGGCTTGCCCGCGATGCCGCCAATAGCGCGCAAGCCCGCTCCTACACGACGCCACATGGAGCGGCCGTCAATCCGGCAGCCCGAGAATCCGCTTGGCAATGACGTTGAGCTGCACCTCCGAGGTGCCGCCCTCGATGCTGTTACCCTTCGAGCGCAGCCACGCGCGTGTGGTGGTCAATTCATCTGCGCTGAAACCCCGGCCCTGCCAACCGATCGCATGCGTGCCCATCATCTCGAGCAGTAGTTCGTAGCGGCGCTTGTTCTGCTCGGTACCGTAGTACTTGAACATCGACGACGCGGCGCCGGGCGCGAGCCCGGTTGCGGACTCCTCGGCAGAACGACGCACCGTCAACGCGAATGCGCGGTCGTTCATGCGATGCGCGACGACGTCTTCGCGCAGCCGTTCGTCTGCAATCCTGCCCTTGCGCTGGCCGGCGTAGCGCTTTGCGACATCCTCCATCGACTCGCCACGCTGATTGCCGCCGCCGATGCCGCCGATCGATGTTCGCTCGTACTGCAGCAGTCGCTTGGCGACCGTCCAGCCCTTGTTCACTTCACCGACCACATTTTTCTTCGATGCGCGCGCATTGTCGAAGAACGTCTCGCAGAACGGCGACGCGCCGCTGATGAGCGGAATCGGTTTCACGGTGACACCTGGCTGATGCATCGTGAACAGAATGAACGTGATGCCGTCGTGTTTCGGTGCATCGAAGTCCGTGCGCACCAAGCAGAAGATCCAATCGGCGTTATCGGCACCAGATGTCCAGATCTTCTGGCCGTTGATGACGTACTCGTCACCATCTTCTACCGCGCGGGTGCGCAGGCTCGCGAGATCGGAGCCGGCATTGGGTTCGCTGTATCCTTGGCACCACCAGATTTCTCCACGTGCGATTTTCGGCAGATGCTCCCGTTTCTGCTCCTCCGTGCCGAACTCGAGTAGCGCCGGTCCGATCATGCTCAAGCCCATGCCGACCAGCGCGGGGCGAGCATTGATCCGACGCAACTCTTCTTGCAGGACGCGATTCTCGGCGCCACTGAGGCCGCCGCCGCCGTATGCCTTCGGCCATGTGGGCACGGTCCAGCCGCGTTCCGCCATCCGTTCGAGCCATTGCTTCGACTCTGGGTTCTTCCATTTGATTTTGGTGCCGCCGCCGGGATATTCATCGGCAGGCATGGCCGTGCGTATGCTCGGCGGGCAATTGGCCTCGAGCCAGGTTCGTGCATCTAGACGGAATTCATTCAGGTCCATGGTCACTCCCTTGCGATGAGCGGATGTTAACGCAACCGCTCTCTCCATCGGCTAACATCGATCAGGCATGGGCACCTCGCAATTCCCGATCGTGTGGTCCGATGCCCGTGATCCTGGCGGGCAGGCAACGCGCGAATTCATCATCCACCGCAACGATGCGCGGCCGGTCACCGGCGCGGCGTGGGTACCGGAGAACGCAACCGGGCCGCTAGTTCTGTGCGGACACGGTGCCTCCGGCAATCGCTATCAGCGCCCGATTCCACATCTCGCGCAGCGCTTCGTCGGAGCAGGATACGCGGTGCTCGCCATTGATGGTCCTGTGCACGGCTTGCGGCAAGTGGGGCCAGGCGGGCGCGCGGCCTTCGCGGGGGAAATGAAACGCCCCACGTTCATCGACGACATGGTCGAAGATTGGTTGCTCGCCATCGATGCCGTGCGTGCTTTGGATGCAGTGGCCGTGGGACAACTCGCGTACTTTGGTTTGTCGATGGGCTCGATGTTCGGCATCCCTTTGCTGGCACGTCTCGGCAACGTGACGGTGGCGACATTGGGGCTGCTCGGCACCGCGGGTCCGAGCACGTCGATGCGAGCGCGATTCCTCGCCGACGCGGCAACGATCGAATGTCCGATACTGTTCCTCATGCAGCTCGAGGACGAGCTGTTCCCTCGTGCAGGCTACCTCGAGCTGTTCGATGCGTTGGCGTCGAAGGACAAACGACTACACGCCAATCCAGGTCTGCATCCCGAAGTACCTCAGGAAGAAATCGACTTCGCATTCGACTTCGTCTGCGCGCACCTCGAAGGGCGTGCCGTTCGACGAATCATCGACCCTCTCTCTCAATAGGACGCTTCAGGAGGAACCGTGCTCGAGTACTCGAAGGACAATGACGTTGCGCTCTTCACCATCGACGATGGCAAGGCCAACGCCGTTGGCTATGCATTCATCGAGGCCGTGAACGCCGCGCTAGATCGCGCGACCAGTGACGCAAAGGCAGTGGTGATGACGGGTCGCGCCGGGGTCTTCTCCGGAGGCTTCGATCTGAAGGAAATTAGCAAGGGGCCCGACGCCGCGGTTGAACTCGTCACCGCGGGTGCTCGATTGCTCTTGCGCGTGCTCAGTCATCCGCAGCCCGTCGTGGCCGCCTGCTCGGGACATGCGATTGCCGCCGGTGCGTTCCTGCTGCTAGGCGCCGACACACGCATCGGCGCTGAAGGAAATTTCAGAATCGGTTTGAACGAAACGGCAATCGGCATGGCATTGCCGGTGTTTGGTCTCACCCTCGCCAGGGAAAGACTATCGAAGCGTCACCTCACGAGCGCGGTGGTACAAGCGAAGCTCTATGACCCCGAAGGCGCAAAGGATGCGGGCTTCCTCGACGAGGTTGTTGCACCCGGCGCGCTCCTGGACACGACCATGGCGGCGGCCAAGACGCTCGCCTCGTTGCCGTCCGAGGCGTACGCGGCGAACAAACTGGCCACCCGGCAAGCGGCAATCGATACGATCGCGGCGAGCCTCAACGTCCCTTGAATACCGGCTTGCGCTTTTCCACGAACGCGCGAAAGGCCTCGCGCGAGTCCTCGCTTGCACCGGTAGCCGAATGGCGCTCGGTTTCGAGGTCGATGTAGTCGCGCAGCGTCATGTTCTCGGCGTTGACGAAGTTCTTCTTCATCTCGCCGATCGCGAGCGGCGCGGCGGCCGCTATCCGCTCGATGATGGCCTTCACTTCGTCGCGAAACGACGCTTCCGGAAACGTGCGCGCGACCAGGCCAATACGCTCCGCTTCCGCAGCGTCGAACTTGCCCGGTAGGAAATAGAGCTCGCGCGCCTTCGTTGCACCGAGAATTCTCGGTAGCAGCCAAGGGCCCGCCATGTCGCCCGAGATGGCGACGCCGAGAAACGCGGTGTTGAAGGTGGCGGCAGACGATGCGTAGCGCAGGTCGCAAGCACATGCCCAGCCGAATCCGGCGCCGGCGCACGCGCCGTTGATCGCGGCTACCGTCACCTTCGGCATCTCGTGCAGCAGGCTCGTGATCTGAAAGTATTCCTTGCGGTTCGGCTCTTGCTTTTCGCCGCTCGAGTAAGCCTTGAGATCGGCGCCGGGACAGAAGCCGCGTCCAGCACCCGTCAGCTCTACGACGCGCACGTCGGCGTCGAGCGCGACCACGTTCACGCATTCGTAGAGTTCGCGCATCATCGTATTGGTGATGCCGTTGAGACTGTCGGGGCGATTGAGGGAGATGGTGGCGCGATTGCCCTGCTTGTCGTAACGGATGGTGCGGTAGTCCGCCATATGCGTGTCCCTAGACTGAGAGGTCCGATCGTGACCGAGCCGCCGGCGAGCCGCAAGCGACGGTGAAATCCCTGCGATTCACTGGGTTTTTTCCATCGGCAGGGGTCGTTCGCCGATGATGCCTTGTGCTTCTAGCGCGCGAATTTCGTCGTCGTCGAGGCCGAGGATGTCGTGCAGCACCCGGACGTTGTCCTGACCGAGCGTCGGAGATGGCCGATCGATTGCCAGCGGCCGAGTGCCGTCACGGTACGGCGCAGCAGGATGGGGAATCGTGCCGACGTAAGGTCGCTCCAGCATTGCAAAGAAGCGCCGCGCGACGAGGTGCGGGTCGCTGGTCAGGCGCGTGCTCGCGGAGAGCACCGCAGCTGGAATGCCCGCGGCCTGCAAAGTCGTCATCACGTCGTGTGGCGTCCGTGTGATCGTCCAGGCCGCCATGACATTGTCAATCGCATCGACGTTGGCAGCTCGATCGTCGAGATTGCCGAATGCCTGTAGCTCGGGCAGCAACGATTGCAGGCGTGTCCACTGCAATTGCGTCTGCGTGTCGACCGTCACCCACTCGTCGTCCCCTTCACAGGGGTAGACACCGCGCGGTACGGCAGCGCGCGAGCGATTACCGAGGCGTGGTGGTGCCGTGCCCGTGGCCGATTGTTCGAGGATGCCGTGCGCGGCGAGCGGGAACAGGCATTCAGCTTGCGATAGATCGAGGAATTGGCCTTCGCCCGTGCGGTGCTTGTGGCGTAGCGCAATCATGAGTGCGGCCGCGCCGTTCAAGCCGGCCACGGCGTCGCCGTATGCGACGTGTTGCATGGTTGGCGGCCAATCCGATTCGCCGTTCAAGTGCGGTAGTCCAGAGGCGTGCTCGACGGTCGAGCCGTAGGCGCGGTAACTGCGCCACGGTCCCGTCGCACCGAATGCGGGCATGGACATCATGATGAGACCGGGCTTGACCTTGGAGAGCCGTGACCAGTCGAGGCCGAGTTTTGGAAGTACGCCGCCGGAGTAATTCTCGAGTACGACGTCGCATGTCGCGACCAACCGTTCGAGCAGCGTTTTGCCGGTCGGATGTTCGAGATCGAGTGTAATTGCGAGCTTGTTTCGGTTGACCGTGTTGAACGACGCAGCCTTCTCGTAACCGTGATCGTCGATGAACGTTTGGGTCGCCTCCCAACCGCGCCACCAATCGAAGTGCGAGCACGACTCTACTTTGATGACTTCGGCACCGTTGTCCGCCAAGTGACGACCGCACAGCGGGCCCGCCCATCCCATCGAGAGGTCGACCACGCGTACGCCTTCGAGAAATCGTTCGGTCACGCGAACTCTCCATCGTGTGCACCGAGCCGTGGCGAGTGGCCGTTGGCAAGGCCGGCACTGCCGTATAGGCGAAACGGCACCACGGGTGCGGTGAGCGAAGCATCGTCGTCGTGCGTCACGTTGGCAAAGGCGCCGCGCGAGCTGAACTGGTCGACGTCCAACAACTCCGCCATCGTCGGCACCAAGGCGAGTGGTATGCGCGCGGCTTGCGCTCGATGGAAGAGCTCAATTGCGGACCACTGCAACAGCCGCGGCGCGAAAGCAGGTTCGATCTCATAGGCCGCTTCCAACCGGCCAAGCGCGGTTTGATATTGCGGCACCAACGCCAAAGCGTCGAGATCGAGCAGGGCACAGAAGGCATGCCACTGCGCTGGGGTCAGCACGGTGATGCCGATCCAACCATCCTTGCAGGGAAACACTCCCAACGGATAGGTTGGGGGGAAGCGGTTGACGCCGAGCCGCTTGCCGACGAAGTGTTGTCCGTATCCCGCGACCGCTCCAACTTCAGTGAAGCAGAGATTGGCTTCCAAGATGCTCGTGTCGAGGCGTATCAGCCCGTCCGCATTGCCGAACTCGCGCGCTAGCACTTGCGCCATTGTGCCAATGAAGGCGGTGAGCCCGCCGATCACTTGGGCTTGATACCCAGTCGGCAACATCGGCGGCCGATCCGGACGGCCGATGCCGCGCACCATGCCGGCCAACGAGTGCACCACCGCATCGCTGCCGGCGAATCGCGAGTACGGACCGTCGAGCCCGAACCACGTGACCGAGGACCAGACAAGATTTGGCGCGCGCCGAGCCAGTGCCGACGTGGTGATGCCCATTGCCTCGAGTTCTTGCGCCGGTTGGCTTGTCACGAGCACATCGGCGGCATCGATGAGGCGGTCCACAGGGAGGGTCGTGCTCTTCTTGTTGGTACTGAGCCAGCGATGCATCGCGCTTTGTTCGCCGGGCTCTGCGTCAGGCACATACGGCTGTAAGCGACGCGTTTCGAATCCCTCTACTGGCTCGACGTCGATCACGGTCGCGCCGTGGTCGGCAAACAGCTTGCCGAGATATCCCGTTGCGACCGTGCCGCCGATGTCCAATACACGTATGCCGTCGAGTGCTTGCATACCGCTAGACACCGCCCGAGCACGTGAGCACTTGCTCGAGCGCCCGGCTGCCGCGCGTGGCGTCGATCTGCGCGGTCGTGAGCCCTACCCGATGTGCACGGCCCGCCACATCGATAGTTGGCGGTTGGCCATCGTAGGCTTGCGTCAGCCGCGTATCGATGTGGCCGAACGCGACGGCATTGACGGTCACGTTGTAGCGACCCCACTCCTTGGCGAGGGTTTTCGTCATGCCGATCACGGCGGCCTTGCCGGCGGAGTATGCAATCTGGGTGGCGGCACCTTCGGTGCCGGAGATCGACGAGATATTGACCACCTTGCGGCAGATCGGCCCGCCGCGCGTTTCGACTTCTTGCTTGGTGGTGGCACGCAGCCATGGCGCGAACGCACGCAGAATGCGAAATGGGGCGGTGACGTGCACGTCGAGCATGGCTTGCCACTGCTCGTCGGAGTGATTGTGCATGGCGCCGTTCCAGATGTAGCCGGCGTTGTTGACGATGATGTCGATGCCACGGAAGCGGTCGATCGCGGCCGTGACGAGGGCTTGCGGGAAGTCCGGGTCGGTGACGTCGCCCGGAAAGGCCATCGCATTGCCGCCGATTGTCTCTGCCGTCTGGTTCGCCTCGATGGCATCGAGGTCATTGACCACGACGTTCGCTCCTTCGTTGCCGAGTTTGACCGCGATAGCGCGGCCGACGCCGCGGCCCGCGCCGGTGACGATGGCCGTCTTCTCCTGCAAATGTGTCACGTCCGCCTCCGAGCCGTTCGCAGAGCCGAAATCGTAATGCACGGTGTATGCTCACGGAAACGATCGGGGGGGAACGTGCTGCGCTTCGGCACGCTGGGCACCGCCAACATCACGCCGCGCGCGTTGATCTATCCGTGTGTCGACGAGCCGCGCGCGATGGTGCAGGCGATTGCGGCCCGCGACCGGGTGCGTGCGCAGTCGTTTGCGCGGTGGGCGCGCATTCCGGACGTAGTGGATGATTACGAAGCAGTCATCGCCCATCCGCGCTGCAACGCCATCTATGTCCCGCTGCCGATCACGGCGCATCGCGAGTGGTCGATCAGTGCATTGCGCGCGGGTAAGCACGTGCTCTGCGAGAAGTCGTTTGCGGCCAATGCCCGTGAGGCGGAAGACATGGCGTTGGTTGCCCAAGAGACCGGACTGGTGCTGATGGATGCGTTTCACTACCGCTACCATCCGGTATTTTTTCGAGCCAAGGAGATCGTCGACTCGGGCGAACTCGGTGCCGTCGAGCGCATCGATGCTGCCTTTCACATTCCGGTGCCGCCGAGCCGAGGCAAGGATATACGGCTCGACTACGCGACCGGCGGCGGAGTGACGATGGACATTGGCTGCTATCCAATTTCGTGGGTACGGCATCTCACTGGCGAGGAGCCGCATCACGTGACGGCGCGAGCTGAGGTAGGCCCGCAGCATGTCGACCTCATGCTCGAAGCGGATTTCGAGTTTCCGAGCGGCATTCGAGCGCGTATCTCCGGCGACATGCGTCCCAACACGCGATTCCGCGCGGATTTCGAGGTGACCGGTGACAAAGGTTCGCTGAAAGTCACCAATCCGTTGGTTCCGCAGAACGGCCACCTGATCGAGATTCGCATCGGCGATCGTGTGGTCGAGGAAACGCGCGACCGGCGCCCCACTTACGGCTACCAACTCGATGCGTTCATTGCGGCCGTGAAAAATGGCGCACCATTGCTCACTGGGCCCGATGACGCAGTGAAGCAGATGCGCCTAATCGATCGTTGCTACCAGGCGGCAGGATTGCCAATACGAGGATTGAAACCAGAGGAATTGACGTCATGAAGTTCGGTATCTTCTTCGAGCTCTCCACACCGCGGCCATTCTCGACCGCTGCCGAGCGAGCCGTTTACCACAATGCGCTCGAGCAGTGCCGGTTGGCCGACGAGCTCGGCTTCGATCACGTGTGGGCGGTCGAGCATCACTTCCTCGAGGAGTATTCCCACTGTTCGGCGCCGGAAGTGTTTCTCGCGGCGGTGGCCGCGCAGACGCGGCGCATCCGTGTCGGCCACGGTGCGGTCGTGTGTGTGCCAGAAATGAATCATCCGATTCGTGTGGCCGAGCGGGCGGCGGCGCTCGACATCGTCTCCGAAGGTCGGCTCGAGTTCGGCACGGCGCGCTCGTCGACCTGGACCGAGCTCGGCGGCTTCGAAGTCAATCCCGACGACACCAAGAAGACGTGGGACGAGTTCGTGCGCGTGCTGCCGCAAATGTGGATGCAGGACGAATTCGAGTGGCAAGGCAAAGCGTTCTCGATGCCGGCGCGCAACGTGCTGCCAAAGCCGTATCAGCAGCCGCATCCGCCGATGTGGGTGACTGTCACATCGCCCGGTACCGAGCTCGACGCAGCGGAGCGTGGGCTAGGGTGCCTCGGCGTGTCGGCGGCGAGCTACGAGGAACAGGAGCGGCGTACCCAGGAATACCACCGCCGCATTCGCCAATGCGAACCGATTGGCGGCTTCATCAACGACCAAGTGCATACCATGAACTTCTTGTTCTGCCACGAGGACTATCGCGAGGCACGCCGCATCGGCGTGCCGATGGTCAACAGCTTCAACGTTGCGAACGCGCACCTGTATTGGACGCGCGAAGCGTATCCGACCCGTGCGTATCAGTTTCTCGGCAACGTCGGCGCGGCCATGAAGGCGAAGAAGGCGCCGGCGGATGATCCGAGTGTGGCGAAAGGATTGCCTGAGGGCGTCGGCGTCGGCGACCCCGATCATCTGGTGCGCACCATCAAGCGCTGGGAATCGATCGGTGTCACAGGCATCAACTTCCTCTTGAATGCCATGGAGATGGTGCCGCAACAAGCGGTGCTCGACAGCATGCGGCTGTTCGCGCGCGAGGTGATGCCGCAGTTCCGCTCGGAACGGGAAACCAACGCGCCGGTCTACACGCCGGCAAGCGTTCCTGCCGTGGGAGGTCGGTAATGCTGGTCGGTAGCGCGAGCATCGATGTTTTGCTGCGTGATCTCGCGACTGCGACGATCGATGCGTTCGGTACACAGGATGTCGAACTCGGGGCGGTGGCATGCCTGCAGGTCGTGGCCGAGATGCGCAAACGGTCGCGCGAAGCGCTGTTGCCGCCGAGCTTGCACCCAACCATACCGCCAGCCATGTCCCTGCAAGTGTGGGACGTGGGCGCCAGCCCCTGGGGTGCGTTCACGATGGTGATGTGCCGTGTGAGCTGCCGCAGCGGCGTGCGTGCACGCGGATTCACGACGGCCGCGTTCGTCTCCACCGAGGCGGCGTGTCGAGAATTACGTCGGCAGTTCGGATTTCCGGCGCGTGTTGCGGACGTTTCGTTGCGCCATGGCTACGACCGCGTGACTGCAACGGTGACGTTCGAAGGCAATGTGATTGCGCAAGTTGAAGCCATCGATCCCGAGCCGATGGCGAACGACGATGTACAGTACACGGGAATTCTCAATCTCGCGCATACGCCGAACGGTGCGAGGCTCGTGCAAGTAGAGCCACATCATCATGCAACCCGGGTAGAGCGATTGCGCGCGGCGCTCAGGAGTTTCGACGGCGCGGCATGGGGGAGTGCTCTGCTCGAACCTGCTTTCGTCGTATCGTCGTCGCTCGCGCTCGAGTCAGTGGAGATCCCGGCGATCCGGTTCGTGTGCAAGCCTGATCAGCTGGCGTTCACAGGTACGGAAGCAGTTTGACCATCGTCAGCCGTCTGTTCGGAGTGTTGTGCCGTCGAAGCGCTCTAGCGTCGCGAATTCATCGACCGCTTTGCGCCTGAGCTTTGTGAGTTGTTTAACTGGCCGACCCATCGGGATCATCGCGGCGAATGCCATGTGCGACGGCACGCCGAGGAGCGCCTGCAGTTCTGCTTCGCTGCCGCCGACGAACGTGGTCAAGGTGCCGCCGTAACCCTCCGCGCGCGCCGCGAGCAGGATGTTCCATACGAACGGGTACACCGACGCGCCGGAGATCACGCCGACGCGGTCGAGATGGCGATCGAACGACGCGACCACCGACAGATCGACGAAAACAAACAGTACAACCGGCGCATGTGTGAGTGCGCGGATCATGGGTAGTGGTGTAGGTGTCGCTGCGATGTCCGCTTCGCTCACGCGGGTCTCGTGAACGGTGTTCCATGGCGACTCGCCCGCACGCGCTTGCGCGATGTAACGCTTCAGTGTTGGCTCGATCAGTGGCACGAGCGCATCGCGCGTCTTCGGATCACGCACCACGATCACTTTCCATCCTTGGCGGTTGCCGCCGCTCGGCGCGAAGCGCGCGTTTTCGAGAATTCGATGAACGACGGCGTCGGGCACCGGTTCGTCGCGGAACTCGCGTGCGGCGAACGTGGTTCTTGGATCTCGGTGACGAAGGTGCCGACGGTCGAGATCCACTCGGCGACCTCCGGCACCTCGGAGACCCGCTGGCTCCTTTCCGTCCAGATTGTCAGATAGATCGGATTCGATACGAGCACTCGCGCGAACTCTCTGGCACGAACTGCCGTCCCTCGTTTCGTCATGACCGCTCGTCGGTGCCCGTGAAATCCGAGACTATTGTGGGCTTGGACGATCTTCCATAGCTCCAATCGTTCCTCGTCGGTCAACGTCTCGCCGCGATTGCCCCTCACGATGAGCGCGCTCGATTCGCGTTCCATCTTCAGGATCTCGAGCTCGTTGCTGACGATCCGATCCAAGACGTTCGAGACCTCGGACGATTGCATGCTCCTGATCTGCGACGAGAAGTAGATCAGCGTCGCGACAACGGCAATCGCGCCGACGAGCTCACCCACGGCACCGATGGCGTCCCAGTTCAAGGTCGAGGTCCTGGACCGTCTAGTCTTGGCGAAGCCGAATTCCGTTCTTGCTCGAGTTCAGACTTGATTCGATTGACGAGCTCCATGAAGCGTGGGTCGAAGAACGCGCCGCGGTACTCGATGAAGCGCCTCGAGGGTGACCCTTCGAGCCGGTGGCGAATGGGAATGCGGACGTCGAGGTCGCCGGTGAGAAAGTCGGTCTCGAGGGCGCGCCAGCCGCTACCAACGTGTCGGGTGTACAACTCGGCTTCTGCAGGTGATAAGCCGTATGTCTCCTGCATGGCTTTCTGAAACGGTGGAATACCGGCGATGGCGTTGACCTTAGCGAGTATGGGCGCCAGCTCGGGCGTGGTGAGCACAGTCCGGCCGAGGGCAGCCTGTCGATCCTGGTGTGCGGTGCGCTGCGCCGCGCGCTTGGTATCGCGAACCTGGATGGCGATGTATACGAGCGACACGATTACGACGATGGAGCTCAGCAATTCGCCGATGGCGCCGATGGCGTCCCAATTCATGCGCGTTTGCTCTTAAGCTCAGGATTCGCTGGTGAGTGTAGATCGGTCATGCCACGTTCGCTTACCAGTTGCTGCACGTGAGCGACGAAACTCGGGTCGAACCCACGCCCTTGATGGGTGGCAATCGCGTTGAACCAGATACGGAACGGGCCGTTGCCGAACTGGGTCGTGAGCTGACCGTCGAGTGTCTCGCGCTCGATCTTCGTCAGCGGAGACAGAAAGAGTGTTTGGCGGTGAAAGAAATGTGCTGCAGCGAACGCGGCAACCATGCTTGCCTGCG
>QJXZ01000078.1 GCA_003248125.1 Gammaproteobacteria bacterium
GCAGCGGTCCGCTCGGTGCGATCGAAGAGTACGCGTACCGCACACCGGTGCCGACACCGACCATCGACGCTGAGCCGCAAGACGATGGCTCGACTGCCGAGGCGCCGAACGATGCGGCACCGGCACCGAACGATTTCGCAGGAGCCGAAGATGTTGTACAGCCGCTCTTTTGATCGACGCGTCGGCAAGCGTGCCTCGTTGCTAGCGACAGTCGTCGCCGGCTTGCTCACCGGTTGCGCGAGTAACGGGCCGACGACGCAACGCGCGCCTGCCGAGCCTGTGTCGACGCCGCCGCAAGCGAGCGCGAGCGCGCCAGTACTCCCGGCGGTGAAGGATCGCGCACGGATCGAGGTCGACGGCGATCTGGGATTCACGGTCACGGAGGTGGTGCACATCGGCAGCGACGTGCGCTCCGACTATCAGCGTGCCATTGGCATGTTGGCGCAGGATCGGGTCGCGGAAGCCATCGTTCTGCTCGAGGGTGTCGTCGAGCGTGCGCCCGGTCTCACCACCCCGCACGTCGATCTCGGCGTGGCGTATGGCCGCGATGGCCGGTGGCCGGAAGCCGAGAAGAGCTTGCTGTCGGCGCTCTCACTGGCACCAAATCACCCGGCGGCGCTGAACGAACTCGGCATCGTCTACCGGCGCTTGGGTAAATTCGATGCCGCGCGCTCGAGCTACGAGCGCGCCCTAGCTGTGCACCCCACCTACCACTATGCACTACGCAATCTCGGCGTGCTTTGTGATCTGTATCTCGACGATCTGCCCTGCGCCTTGGAACACTACCGGCGTTATAGCGTGCTGGTACCCGAGGACACGCAAGTAGCCATGTGGCTCGGAGATCTGCGCACGCGAATGGGCGTAGCCAGTCAGGAGTGATAGTCATGCGTCATACGTTCATCGCGATCTTCGCCATTGGCTGGATCGCTGGGGCCGGGCTCGCCAATGCCGAGGATGAAGCGTCCGCGGAAGACGCGCAGTTCAAGTCGATGTCGGGCATGTCCGTGCTCGGTAACAACGAGGCACCCAAGGCACTCGTGATCGTGCCGTGGAAGAGCTCGCAGATCGGCGACGGCATCGGTGTGGTCGACAGCTTGAGCAACCGGCCCATGCCGGTAGATCGCGACGTGTTCGCGCGCGAGCTGCATTACTACGAGCTGCGTACCGGCACGGGAACCAATGCTAGCGCCAACGAAGGCGAACTGCGCGTCGGTAGCCGATAGCGCAGGTGTGTGTGACGAAGTTCCGGTAATCGGCCGAATGGTCGCGGAACTTGCAATAGATCACGTTCGACGCCGTTGTAAGTATTTACGCTGACGGTCTCGAACAATTTTCGAATGAGTTCGAACAAGGTCAGGACGCTTTGGTAGAGAGGGTCAGTCGATGAACGTCTTTTACGGAATCGTGGAGTTCTTCGTTTCGGGTGGTGCTTTCATGTACCCGATTCTTCTCGTGTTTGCGGTGGGTACTGCCATTGCACTCGAGCGATTCGTCACGCTTTCGCGTATCACGAACAAGAACGACGTGGCCTGGAAGGCCATCCAGCCGCTGCTCAATGACGGCGACTTCGATCAAGCGCGCGAGTATGCATCGGGCGAACAGTCGCTGATGTCGCGCATCCTCAATCTCGGGCTCGCCCGTCAGGGTGCCGTGCGCCGTCGCGAGGATGTGGAAATCGCGATGGAGGAAGGTATGACGGAAGTCATTCCACAGTTGGAAAAACGCACGCCATATGTCGCGCTCGCAGCCAACATCGCGACGCTGCTAGGCCTCTTGGGCACCATCATGGGCCTGATCCAAGCCTTTACGGCGGTATCGAGCGCGAACCCCGCCGAAAAGGCGGACTTGCTTTCGGCGAGTATCTCGGTCGCCATGAACACCACAGCGTTCGGCCTCATGGTCGGTATTCCGATGCTGGTCATCCATACGGTGCTGACCTCGAAGACCAACGAGATCGTCGACGGTCTCGAGATGGCTTCCGTCAAGGCACTCAACGTGATCACGTCGCGCGCACGGCGGCAGGTCGAGGCGGCGTAGAGCGAACTTCGCTTAACGGGGATCGCTCATGGCACGCAAGCATCACTACCGTCGACGCGCCAAGTCGGCGCTGGAGCTGGATGTCACCACGTTCCTGAATCTGATGGTGGCGTTGGTTCCGTTCCTGCTGATTACGGCAGTCTTCTCCCGTATCGCCATCATCGAGCTGAACCTGCCTTCGACGGCTGGCGGACCGGAGTCGAAGACACCGGAATTCAGGCTCGAAGTGATCGTGCGCGAGGGCGGGCTAGAGATCGGCAACGGCGAACAGGTGATTGCGGCCGTACCGAAAACCGATGGCGAGTACGACTTCGAAACGCTTTCCAAGTACGTGGTATCGCTCAAGGAAGACAACCCGAAGACCGAAGCTGCATCCGTCCTGCTCGAGCCGCGCATTCCATACGACTACCTCATTCAGGTGATGGACGTCGTGCGCAGCATCGCCATCCCCGACGAATTGAATGAGGGGCAGTTCGTGCAGCAGGCCTTGTTCCCAGACATTTCGGTGGGCGACGCGCCATGAAGGTCACACGCCGCATGAAGCGAATGTCGCGCAATGCGTCGGCAGTCGCAAAACTGAATCTGACCTCGTTGATCGACGTGTTCACCATCTTGGTGTTCTTCTTACTCGTACACTTCGGTTCGCCCGACGTGCTCGAGACGCCGAAGGAGGTGACGCTACCGGAGTCGGTGGTGGAATCGAAACCACGCGAAACGGTGGTGATCTTCATCGGCCAGGACGAAGTGGTTGTGCAGGGTGAGCCGGTCGCCACGGTGGCTGCCATCGACGCAGCGGAGGATGGCGACATCGTGCCCATCATGGATCGGCTCGCGATGCTCGACGAGAGTGTCATCGGCGTTAGCACGCAGGCAGTGGCGGAAAGCAAGGAAGTGACGATCCTGGCTGACCGGCTGGTGCCGTTCAACGTGGTCAAGCGCGTCATGTCCACATGCACGAGCCAGGGCTACGACCGCATCTCGCTCGCCGTGGTGACGAAAGAATCGGCGGCTGGTGCAGTCGGTCAACAGGTCGCGCAGATCTAAGGGTGAATGCCGCGTGAATCCGGCGAACGAACCACAGCCCAATCCTGAGATCCAGGCGCTCCGTCAGGCGCACGATGACGCAGAGCGGGAGCTCGCGTTCCGCCGCGCCGCACTTGCCACCGTCAGGGGCGAGTGGGACGCAGTCAAGGACAAGCGCGAGCAATACGAAGCGCTCGAAGGTACTTGTCAGCAGTTGGAACGATTGCGCGAAATCGGCTTGTCCGAGGTCTTCTGGAGCGATCGCGCATCGGACGACGAGGTGGTGGCCCACATCGGTGACGTGCGTGCGCGAATTGCCGAGGTCGGCGCCGAGGTCACTGCGGTCGAGCAGCGCTATCAGAAGACGCGTCGCTGGGTCGAGCATCAGATCGATGCGGTCGATGCCGTCGAAGACGATCTTGCCCATGCCATCGAAGTCGACGAGCGCCGCAAGCAAGAATGGTTGGTCGAACGCGACGAGACCGAAATTCCGGGCCGCGAGCAGATCATGCCTTGGACGCGGCGCCAGGAAGACGACCGCCGTTTCCATCGTACGCTGCTGGCGTCCGCTGCCGCGTGTCTGCTGCTCGGCTTGCTGCTGCCGTTGATCGACATTCCATTGCCGACACGGGACGAGCAGATCGAAGTGCCGGAGCGCCTCGCGCGGCTGATCCGTAAAGAACCCTTGCGACCCATGCCGGAAGCACCGCCGCCGCCGCGCGAGCAGGTTGCCGAAAAGCCCCCTGAGGTGAAGCCCGAGCCGCAGCCGGAGGCGGTGCCCAAGGTCGTGCCCGAGGTCGTGCCGGAGATGCAGGTCGCCGAGGTGCCTTCGCCGCCGCCGCAGCCGACCACCGCCAAGGAGCGCATGGCGTCGACCGGAC
The DNA here is from genome assembly GCA_003248125.1 of Gammaproteobacteria bacterium. Classification (GTDB taxonomy): domain Bacteria; phylum Pseudomonadota; class Gammaproteobacteria; order Pseudomonadales; family Azotimanducaceae; genus SZUA-521. The sequence continues at coordinate 3,942 of QJXZ01000078.1, forward strand.
TGCTTGCGTTTCGTGAAAGCTTCTCGAACTTGGCGAGCAGCCGGCCATCGGCACGGCTCGGCGCCGCTGCGCGCATCAGCAATGCTGGTGACTCTGCAGTCGGCTTGCCGCAGCGTTCGATGGTTGCCAAGAGCGGCCCCGGCACGAGCGGCGGCATCAATCTCGCGGACTTGAGCCGCGACGTCGGCGACGGTGCGGGTGCCGGCGAGCAGATCGCTGGGGTGGCATTGAGCCGCGTCGCCAGTTCGATTGGCGGCAGTGGCACGGGCAGCGACCGGCCAATGGCCGCCGGCGGCATCGCGGGCCGCACCGATGAGGAAATTCAGATCGTCTTCGATCGCTACAAGGCAGCGCTCTACCGGTTGTACAACCGTGAGTTGCGCGTCGATCCAACCCTGCGCGGACAGATGGTGCTGCGCTTGACGATCGAGCCGGACGGCACTGTCTCGTTCTGCAGGCTCGAGTCTTCCGACATGACTGCGCCGATGCTCGCGCAGCAAGTGGTTGATCGCATCTTAGGCTTCGATTTCGGCGCCAAGGACGTACCAGCGGTCACCATCCTCTACCCGATCGACTTTCTGCCCACGGCGTAGGCGGGCGGCAGCCAGTGACGGATGCCGCGCCGCCAGCGGCCGAAAGTGCGATGGACGTCTCACCTTCTGCGGCTTCTCTGGCGTGCAAGCACGCTGCGTTGACCCCGTGTGACCGCCATCACCACAGCCTTTTTACAACTCGTTGAAAGTGGCTACACGAAGCTGACAACGACGCACCGACATTCGTGACGGTGCGATTTTCTAGGGACGGACAGATCATGGTGGCAAGCAGTCGATCCATGCAGTCGTCGGTGGCATTTAGCCACCGCTCGGGCGCCGGCTAGCCGGGATCACCGCTCGATGCGAGTACTCCGCTCTGCAACGCCCGCGATGCGCGGCATGGCAGCTTTGCTGCTGTGCGCGCTTGCGAGTCTCGCCGTGCCGGCGCACGCCGATTCCTTCGATTGCTCGGATTTTCCGAACCGCACGCTCGATGGCTTCGTCGACCCGGTGCCGCCCGATCAGATTCAGATCAACGGCAACTGCACGATCCGGAACTTCCCGGCGTCGAACCCGCTCACCACCAACTTCAGCTTTCTCACCCAGCCTGGCCAAACCGACGAGCGCTGGCTGATCGTATTCGACAACGTCTATCACACCGGTCAAATGGCGTGTAACGCCGTTGCCGGCCACAAGATCTGGTTCACCAACGGTTCCTCGAGCACGATTCAGGAAGGCTGTCAGAACCTGCTGATTCCGGTCGAGAAAATCGACAAGCAGAACCCCGATGGCCAAACCACGGCCGCCATCGGCGTGCCGTTCAAGTACAAACTCATCTCGCCGGTTCTGTTCGATCCTGCGACCGGCACGGTCATCGATTTCGAAGGATCGCCCAACGATTTACATGGGGTGACACTGGTCGACGATCTCAACGCGACCGGCGTCGACCTCACCTACCTCGGCCACACGGCGTATTGGGAAGATACCGGCGAAGCCGTGCCGCACACGTTCACCAACGTCGGCGGCGTGCTCACGTTCGACAATTTCCCCATCATTCCGATGGGTCGGCAGATGATCATCGAGCTCGAGGTGGTGCTCGAAGACTCGCCGGCCATCAATTTCATCGGCAAGCAGTTCATCAACACCGCGAAGTGGGACTTCGGCCGTTTGATCGACGGCGTGTACTACGAGCCCTTGCCGGGTGAGTGGGGCATTTCGCCGCCGCTGACCATCGCTGGACCCGATCTCATCGTCACCAAGACCGGCCCGGCAACGCTCGGTCGCACGCTCAACTTGGGCGAATGGGGCGACTTTGCCATCGACGTTCACAACGTCGGCCAGGGCGATGCGTGGCAAACGAGTCTCGTCGACCGATTACCCAACGATCCGGACGGCGGCATGTGCGATGCCACCCCACAGATTCAGAGCGTGCAGGTGTTTGCATCCGATGGCACTCCGGTGCCAGGCAAAGATCCGCTGATCGAAGGTGTCGACTACACCGTGAGCTACAGTGGTGCGCCGAGCTGCGAGCTCACCATCGACGTGCTCACCGCCAATGGCACCATCGGTGGCGGTGAACACTTGATCGTCAGCTACCGCACGCAGCTCGACGCCGATAGCTCCGATGGCGCGATGCTCACCAACGTGGCGGGCGCCACGCGCTGGTTCAACGGCGACAGCAGCAACCTCGATCGCCTGTCATTCGATCGCACCGTCACCGATGGCACCCCAGGTTTCGCCGATCACCAGGATGCGCACACGGTCACGGTGGCGCTGTACGGTTACTTCTTCGAGAAAACGGTCGCCAATCTGACCACCGGCGTGAACCCTGCAGTCACGGCTGCGCCGGGCGACACGCTGCGTTACACCCTGCGCTTGCAGACCACCGACGGTGGCTTGAACGACGTGGCGTTCTACGACGATCTCGGCGAGATGAATGCCACCGCGGTATTCGTGCCGGGTTCACTCACGATCGTGCCAGGCACATTGCCGCCGGGCGCGGACGCCAGCAACACCAATCCGAGCGGCGGCACGAACGGTGCCGGCATTCTCGACATCCGCGGCTTGAGCCCGCCAGCCAGTAGCGTGGTGCAGGTGCAGTTCGACGTGACGCTGGCGGCCGCGTTGCTCGACGGCTTGGTGGTGACCAACCAGGCGGAGTTGCTCGGCGCCTCCAAGCTCGCCGACAGCGACGACCCAACCGTCAACGGTCAAGCCGATCCGGCGGTGGTTGGCGACGAGGATCCGACCCGGGTGGTGATCGAAGGCGAGCAACCGGCAGCGCTCGGCAAAGCCACCACGCAAGCTACCGCGGCCATCGGTGAGACGTTCAGCTATCTGATCACGGTGCCTTCCGCACCGCACAGCGCACCGCTCTTCGATGTGCGCATCGTCGACGACTTGAATACCTCGGCAGCCGATCTCGAGTTCGTGAGCGTCACCAAGGTATCGGGTAGCGGCAGTTGGACGCCGGTCAACACCGGCACCAGCACCAACCTCGTGATCGAGGGCACGCCTGGCGGAATCGACATTCCGGTTGGTGAGCAGGTGGTTGTGGAAGTTACGGTGCGGCTTGCGAACACCGCCAACAACGTTGCTGGGCTGGTGTTCGCCAACACCGCCGCGTACACGTACAACCAACTCGACGGCGACGACACAACGCAGCGTCCTGGCGATGCGGGTGTCAGCGGCACCATGACCATCGTCGAGCCCACGCTCACGCTCGAGAAACGCGGGCCCTTGCAGATGCGCACGGGTATCGCCGGCGACTTCACGCTCGACGTTCACAACACCGGTGGCGCTCCCGCGTATGGGGTGGTACTCAGCGACGTGCTGCCGAACGATGTCACCGGCGGCATGTGCGATGCCGCACCCACGCAGGTGGTTGCGCAGATTTTCGAGGCCGATGGCACCACTGCGGTGGGCCCTGCGCTTGCTCAAGGCACCGACTACACCATTGCGTTCAACGGTGACCCAGCTTGCACCTTCACGTTGACCACGACGGGTTTGGGCGCAGCGATCGGTCCCGATCAGCGTCTCATCGTCAACTATCAAGCCTGGCTCGATGCCGACAGCCAGCAGAACGCGACGCTCACGAACATCGCGGGCGCCACTGCATGGGCGAGCGCGGATGCCACGCAGCCGGGTGCGGTGACGCGCGACTACGTGCGCACGCTCACCAACGGCACGGTCGGTGTGCTCGATCACGAAGACGCTTGGACGGTGACCGTCTTCGCGGGCCTCTTGATGTTCGAGAAGACCGTCGCGAATCAAACCAGCGGACAGAACCCGGCGATCACGGCTACACCGGGCGATACGCTGCGCTACACGTTGCGCATCGAGAACGTCGGCGCTGCACCGATTGCCGACTTCAGCGTGATCGACGAGCTCGATCGATTGAATGCGACGCCAGCGTTCCAGACCGGCACGCTCGTGGTCGTGACGCAGCCGGCCGGCTCGGATGCCAGCAACACCAACCCAGCTGGCGGCGCAAACGGCACTGGACTCCTCGACGTGCGCGGTTTGACCGTCGACGTCGGCGAAACCTTGCTCATCGAATTCGAAGTGACGCTCACCGGCGTGCTCGCCAATGCGAGCTACGTGGTGAACCAGTCGCAGATCGTGGTCGGCAGCTTGCCGGTTGCAGACAGCGACGACCCGTTGGTCAACGGCCAAGCAGACCCGTCGATCTATGGCGACGAGGATCCGACTCGGGTGCAGATCACGTCGGCGCCGTACTTCGACATCGACAAAGTCTCCGCGTATCTCGGCGCCGATCCTGCCGTGCTGATGGCCGGCGATCCGCTGCGCTACACGATCACGGTGCAGAACGTCGGCACCGATCACGCCGTCGATGCGCGCCTGCGCGATGCGTTGCCGGTGAATACCACATACGTGGCAGGCAGCACGACGCTGAACGGCAATCCGGTGTCCGACGGCGCGGGCGGCGTGTTGCCGCTCATCGCCGGCATAGATCTGAATGCACCCGGTGATGCCACGCCAGGCACCCTCCGTGCGGGCGTGCCCGACAACGTTGCCACCATCACGTTCGACGTGTTGGTCGATGCCGATGTCGCCGATGGCACGGTCATCTCCAACCAAGGCTTCGTCAGTGCGCTCACCGGCGGTATCGCCGATCAGCCCTCGGATGATCCGCGCACGGCCGTCGTGGACGATCCGACCCGCGACGTGGTCGGCAATTTCCCGCTGCTGTACGCCGAAAAGTCGGCCGCCCTGCAAGTCGACGGCGATTCGATCGGCATCGTCGATCCGGGCGACTACTTGCGCTACACCATTCGCGTCTACAACAACGGCACGGTGCCGGCGACGATGGTGCGGCTGGTCGACGTGGTGCCGAACGACACCACCTACGTTGCCGATTCGCTGACGTTGAATGGGGTATCGCTCGGTACTGACAACGGCATTTTCCCGCTCGAGGCCGGCATTTGGATCAGCTCCTCGGATCTGACGCCGCCGCTGCCAGGCCCCAACGAGGGCACGCTGTCGCCGGGCCAGTATGCGACCGTGCAGTTCGACGTTCGCGTGAACGATGCCACGCCGCGCGGCACGCTGATCGTCAACCAGGCTACCGTCACGACCAACGAGCTCGGCGCATTGCTTACCGATGGTGACGGCAATCCGGCGACCGGTCCGGAGCCGACGGTGGTCGTCGTAGGCGACGCACAGCAGCTTGCCATCACCAAGCAAGTATCCGTGGTAGGCGGCGGTGCGGCAGTTGCCGGCGCCATCCTCGAGTATGTGGTCACGGTGCAGAACATCGCCGCCGTACCGGCAACGGACGTGTACGTCACCGACAACCTCGACGACCCATTCCCTGGCTACCTGATCTACGTCGACGGCTCGGCACTGTTGGACGGCAGCAGCACCGGTATCGACGTCGCTGCTCAGGCGATCACGGCCAACTACTCGGCCCAATACGGCGACCTCGCGCCGGGCGACTCGTTCGTACTGCGTTTCCAAGCGCAGATCGCACCTGATCTGCCGATCGGTACCACGGTGACCAACACCGCGGTGGTGACGTGGAACACCGATCAGACCGCCGCGGCATCGGTGTCGATTGCAGTTGGCGGTACGCCGGGCTCGGGTGTGTTGGCCGGTATCGTGTGGCACGACGCCGACTTCGACGATGCCTTCGACGCCAACGAACGGCTGCTTGCTGGCTGGACGGTGGAGTTACGACGCAATGATCAGCCAATCGCAACCGCGGTCACGGATGCGGCGGGTGCGTATCGAATTGCCGGGATCGCGCCGAACTATCAGACGCAAGACCGGCTCGAGCTGTTCTTCCGGGCGCCGGGCGCCGGAGCTTCGACTGCGCTGTTGGGCTTGGCGGATTCGGATTTCGGCAACGGCCTGCAGCACATCTACGACATCGTCGTGCAGTCGGGCAGCAACTTCACGAACCTGAATCTGCCGATCGATCCCGACGGCGTCGTGTATCACTCCATCTCGCGTGCGCCGCTCGCGGGCGCGGTGGTGAGGCTCGTTACAGCCGGCGGTATCACGTTGCCGACCGCGTGCTTCGACGACCCGAACCAGCAAGGTCAGGTTACCCGCGCCGACGGTTACTACAAGTTCGATCTCAACTTCTCGGATCTCTCGTGTCAGAGCGGCGCTACCTACGTGATCGAAGTAGATGCCCCCGGCGCGGGCTTCGAAGCGGGCTATTCGCGCATCATCCCGCCCCAGGCGGATGCCACCATGCCGCCGTTCAACGTGCCGCTCTGCCCGGGCAGCACGGCCGACGCGGTGCTGGCGACACCCGATCACTGCGAGATGACGGCCTCGGAGTTTGCGCCGCCGGCGAGTACACCGGCGCAGAGCCCGGGCACCGCCTATCACGTGCGGCTCGTGCTCGACGACGCCGACGTACCTGGTACGAGTCAGCTCTACAACAACCACATTCCGCTCGACCCGACACTCACCGGCGTGGTGACGATCGCCAAGACCACGCCGATGGTGAACGTGACCCGCGGTCAGATGGTGCCGTACACGATCACGGTACGGAACGCGTGGCAGATTCCGCTCACGAACGTCGATGTCGTCGACCGCTATCCGGTCGGCTTCAAGTACATCGAGGGCTCCGCGCACGTCGACGGCGTGGCCAGCGAGCCGACCTGGGTCGATGGCGTGTTGCGCTGGGAGAACCTCACGCTACCTGCCGAAGGCGCGGCAGAGATTCAGCTGTTGCTTGCACCCGGTGCCGGCGTCGTGGAAGGCAACTACACGAACCGCGCGCAAGCGGTGCACAACCTGACGGGTGATCTGCTGTCGGGCGAGGCAACCGCGACAGTACGATTGGTCCCCGATCCGACCTTCGATTGCACCGACGTCACCGGCAAGGTGTACGACGACGGCAACCGCAACGGCGTGCAAGACAACGGTGAAGTCGGTATCGCCGGCGCGCGCCTGGTGACGCCAACCGGTCTTGCTGCGATCAGCGATGCGCATGGCCGCTTCCACATCACCTGTGCGATCACCCCGCATCAGGCGCGCGGCAGCAACTTCATGCTGAAGCTCGACGATCGTACGTTGCCGAGCGGCTACCGTGCTGCCAGCAATCAGTTCCAGATCAAGCGCGCTACCCGCGGCAAGGCTCTCCACTTCAGCTTCGGTGCCTCGATTCATCGCGTGATCGGACTCGATATCGCCGACCCGGTGTTTCAACCGAATGACGTCGACATGCGGCCGCAGTGGCGCGGGCGTCTCGATCTGCTCATGGCCGAACTGGAGAAGGCACCCGCCGTGCTGCGGCTGTCCTACCTCGCCGATGTCGAAGATCAGGCGTTGGTGCAGCGCCGCGTCGAGGCCATGACCAAGCTGGTCGAACAGGCATGGAAAGAACGCGCCGGGCCGTATCGGCTCGCTGTCGAGCACGAAGTGTTCTGGCGCATGGGCAAGCCGCCCGCCGACGACGCCCGTCTCACCGCGGGACGTGAGGCGCAGCCATGAAGCGGCTAGCCACCATTGCGTTGTTCGGTGCGGTGTGTGTTGCGCCCACCGCCTTTGCAAAGCTCGACGATGCGGCGATCGGCCAGGCCGTGGAGCGTCACCTGCCGAACGAGGCATCGGTCATGCAATGGGTGCGCGATCCGGAGCGCGTTGCCACCGAAGCCGGCGACGAGGTCGCGCTGCTCGACGTGCTGGTGACCAAACCGAACACGATCAAGCTCGACAACGTCGTGCCGCCGGTTCACTTCGAGTCGGGTGTTGCAGAAATACCGGACAGCACGATCGCGGAATTGCGTGAAGTGCTCGACAGTTTGCGCCACCGCACCAACGTGCGCCTGCACCTCGTCGGTCACGCCGACAACCAACCACTGTCGCCGCGGCTTGCCGAGCGCTATGGCGACAACGAGGGGCTATCGCGCGAACGCGCCGGCGAAGTGGCGGAACTGCTGCAGAAGGGCCTAGATCTACCGCCGGAAGCAATCGCCTTCGAGTGGGCCGGTGACAGTGAGCCCGTGGCGAGCAATGCCACCGAGGCGGGACGTGCGCTGAACCGCCGAGTCGAAGTACAAGTCTGGTACGACGAACTCGAAGAAGCGCTCACACAAGAAGAGGTCGTGCTGGAGAACGAGATTCGGCAGATCAAGGTCTGCCGCATGGAAACGGTTTGCAAGCTGCGCTATCAGGAAGGCCACGCTCGACGCGCGCGCGTGCAGCATTTGGTAGCACCGCTGCACTACGACCCGGCGTCGGTCGCGCTGACGCCGGAGTTCGAAGCGCAGATCGCGCGTACGCTCGACAACTTGCGCGACAAGCACAACGTGGTGGTGAAGTTCATCGGCCACACCGATGCCTCACCGCTCGCCGAGCGCGAGGCGCGCATCTACGGCGACCATGTGAGCCTGTCGAAAGCGCGTGCACGGCGCGTGGCGTTGGCGGTGAAGGACGCCCTCGCGCTACCGGCCGAAGCGATCGAAAGCGACGGCTATGGCGACGAGCGTGCACTGGCGCGCAACGATACGGCTCAGGGCCGCGCGCTGAACCGCCGGATCGAAGTGGAGTTCTGGTATGACGATTCGTTGCAGGACTTGCCGAACGAGCCGCAGCTGTGTCCGGCCGACGCCGCTGCGGAAACCGTCACGCGCGTATACGAACCGGCTTGGGGCGAACTGCCGCCACTAGACCTCGACAAAGGCCTGCCGATCGTGCCGCCAGGCTATCTCGGTAAGCTCGAACGTGCGCTTGCAGACGTCGCCGACAAGGCCAATGCGCGCCTGCGATTCGTCGGCTACACCGGCAATCAGCGTCTCGATCGTCGCACTGCGTCGATCTATGGCGACGATGTTGGTCTGTCGACTGCGCGGGCACGCCGCACGAAGGAGGCGATTGCCGCGGAACTGGGCCTCAGTGCGGAGCAGACCGAATACGAGGGTCGCGGCTACGTGCACTCCGACGATGTGGTCAATTCCGGGTTCGAGCAAGACGAACGCTCGTACGTGCAGGTCGAGGTCATCTACGACGAACTCGCACTGCTCGACGATTACGATGGCATCGACGTACAGCCGCTCACCCGCGAGCTCACGCCCGAGAATCCGTTCGCCCTCAACCTGATGCGAATTACCGTCGACGGCGAGCCGATCGACGACCCCAACCGCAGCTCGTCCGACGTGCAGCGTTGCACCGACGTCGCCATGCAAGATGCCGACATCCACTTCGTCTACGACAACCTGACGTCGAGCCCGCGACTCAGCGTCGCTGCGAGCAGCGAAACGCTTCAGTTGCGTCAGGTCGATGCATCGACCGTAGAAGTGTCACCGGTTCGCTTCCGGATGTACACGAACTACGCGCCATTCATCGAACGATCGGAAGTGCGGGTATTCGAGGCCACGGCATCCACCGAGTCACAGCCGACGGCCGTGATCGAAGTGGGTGCCGACAGTTATGCCGAATGGCATCCGGAAGCAATTGCCCTGCGGAGTCGGGGCCCGTCTCAGGAATTCAAGTTCTTGCTGCGTGCGTACGGCGCGGACGGCAACTTCGACGAGACATTGCCGCGATCTTTGTGGGTCGTGCGTGCGGTCGATGCGACCGATGAGCGGACCGCGAAGGCGAGTCGATCGATCAGCGACCCGGCCGCGCAGACGGCGCTTGCGCAAGGCGAGTCGGTGCCCGCAGTGGCCGGCGCGGCACTGCCCGCCGTCGGCATGGTGCCAATGGGTGCTGCGCTCGGTACCTATGGTGAGAACGCGCTCGCGATGCAGAACATTCGGTTGTCGAGCGGCACGGTACGCGTGCAAGGCAATGGCCTCGAACCGAATCAGAACGTATACGTCGCTGGTGCCCAGGTACCGATCGATGCGCACGGCCGGTTCGTGGCCGAGACCATCTTGCCGAACGGCATGCACACCGTGGAGGTGGCGAAGGTCGACCAGCAAGGCAACGGCGAACTTTATCTGCGCGACCTCGAGTTCGAAGAAAACGACTGGTTCTACGCCGGTATGGCCGACGTGACATGGTCGCTCGGCGATGCCAGCGACACGGCGAAGCTGTTTGTCGGTGAAGACGCGGCGTACGACTACGACGCCTCCATCGATGGTCGATTGGCATTCTTCACCAGTGGCAAGTTCGGCAGCGGATGGGGACTGACGGCGAGCGTCGATACCCGCGAGGACGAGATCGGCAATCTGTTCGACAACTTCTTGAGCAAAGAGCCGGATCAGCTGTTCCGCCGCATCGATCCCGACTATCACTTCCCGACCTTCGGTGACGACGGCACGGTCGAAGAGTTGGCACCGACCGAAGGCAAGCTGTTCTTGAAGCTCGAGCACGGCGACGACTACGGCAAGTGGGGCAACTTCGATGTCGGCTACATGAACAACGAGCTGGCGCAGGTCGACCGTGGTCTGTACGGCGGCCAAGGTCACTTCGCATCCGATACCACCACCAGCTTCGGCGAGAAGAAGTTTGCGGTCGATCTGTTCGGTGCCGAGCCGGGCACCATCCCCACCCGCCAGGAGTTCCGTGGCACAGGTGGCTCGTTCTATTACCTGCACCATCAGGACATCCTGACCGGCTCCGACCGGGTCCGCATCGAAGTGCGCGACAAGGCATCGGGCATCGTCACGGGTGTGGTGCACTTGCAGCCCTCGGTCGACTACGACATCGACTATCTGCAAGGCACCATCCTGCTCACCGAACCGTTGGGTTCGACGGTGGACGACGACCTGTTGGTGCGCAGCGGCAGCTTGAGCGGCGACGAGGCGTACTTGGTGGTGAACTACGAGTACACACCGGGATTCGAGGAGCTCGGCACGGTGGCCGTCGGCGGCCAGATGCACTACTGGGTGGGCGATCGCGTCAAGCTGGGTTTGGTCGCCAACCAGAACAGCGACGACGATGCGGACAGTAGCTTGCAAGCTGCCGACGTCACCTACCGCCTATCCGCCGATTCATGGCTCAAGGTACAGACTGGCCGCAGTGAAGGCGTGCTCGCGCAATCGTTCGTCTCGGACGATGGCGGTTACGTGTTCCAGGGTGTAGGTGACCCCGTGCTCGCCGATGCCGATGCCAGCGCCTATCGCGGCGACGTCAGCATCGGTCTCGGTGACTTCGTCGACGGCATGGACGGTCGGCTGACGATGTACGGGCAATCGCTGGAAGCCGGCTATTCGTCGCCGGGCTTGGAAGCATTGATGGATACCGAAGTGTACGGCGGCGCGTTCGAAGTGGCGCTGACGGAGACCATCGAGCTGCGCGGCAAATCGGATAGCTTGAGTCAAGACGGCGGCATGCAGCTCGATGCGCATGAGATGAACGTCGGCTACGCACTCAATGAAACGTGGAATCTCGATGTCGGCGTGCGCTACGACGAACGTGTCGACGACTCCGGCCTGTTGTTGCCAGTACAGCAGACCGGTGACCGCACCGATGCGGTAATGCAGCTCGGTTACGATCCGCAGGCACGCTGGAGCGCCTACGGTTTCGTGCAGGACACGGTAGCGAAGAGCGAGACACGCGAAGACAACGGCCGGGTTGGTGTCGGCGGCTCGTACATGGTGTCCGACAAGCTGCGCATGGACGCCGAGGTGTCGGGCGGCGATCTCGGCGCCGGTGGCAAGCTCGGCACACGCTACATGCACTCCGAGCGCACCAGCCTCTATCTCAACTACGCACTCGAGGACGAACGTACCGACAACGCCCTGCGGTCCACTCGCGGCGGCAACGGCAGCCTCGTCACGGGTGTGAAGACACGCTTCTCGGACAGCACCAGCGTGTATGTCGAGGAGCGCTACCAGCACGGCAATCAACTCTCCGGGCTGACGCATGCGACGGGTGTGAGTCTGACGCCGAACGAGCGCCTCAACATGTCGGCCACCACCGACATCGGCACGCTCAGAGACCAATTGACCGGTGCCGAAACCGACCGTGTCGCAGGCGGTGTACGCCTCGGCTACGGCTTCGACACCGTGCAGCTATCGACCGGCATCGAATACCGGAACGACGAGGTTCAGCAGCTCGATGAATCGGTGAACAAGCGCGAGACGTGGCTCTACCGCAACACGTTCAGGTGGCAGATCACGGATGCAACGCGATTGCTCGGCAAAGTGAACTACGCCACCAGCACGAGCTCGCTCGGCGACTTCTACGATGGCGAGTACACGGAAGCCGTCGTGGGCTATGCGTTCCGGCCGGTCAATCACGATCGTCTGAACGCGATGCTGAAGTACACCTACTTCTATAACGTGCCGACCACCGACCAGGTGACGCGCATCAATGCGCCGGCCGAGTACATCCAGAAGAGTCACGTAGCGGCGCTCGATGTCGACTACGACCTCACGTCCAACTGGCGAATCGGCGGCAAGTACGCGTACCGCATGGGCGAGATCAGCCTGACGCGCGAGGATCCGCAGTTCTTCGACAACACGGCGTCGCTGTACGTGCTGCGCACCGACTACCGGTTCCGCGACAAGTGGGAACTGTTGCTGGAAACGCGGCTACTCGACATGCCGGACATCGAGGAGCAGCGCGCAGGCGCGTTGGTGGCCGTGTCGCGCTACATTGGCGATCACTTCAAAGTGGGTGCGGGCTACAACTTCACCGA